>CAYGTV010000001.1:309191-380119 GCA_964353135.1 uncultured Candidatus Saccharibacteria bacterium | reverse complement strand
GATCGAGTGGTTACAACTGATACTGCTTCATTGCGGGTGACTACGGGTGGAGATGGTGGATGGTATGGAGCGAGGGCCGATGTGTCCAGTGTTAATTTTACTGACAGTGCTATCTCATTTTCTGTTAGATTTTTCGATTGGGAGCAGCTTGATCGAGTGATGTTGTTGTTTTCTTCTGGGTCAGACTTTGCAAACTACTACGGCTTGAATTTAAAGAATTATTTTGCTTATCCCCAGGATAATGAGTGGATCGATGTAGTTATTGAACGTTCAGAATTCTATGTTATCGAAGGCTCACCCCAGTGGGAATTTATAACTGATGTTGCTGTTCGAGTTGTGCCAAAACCAGGGGTATCTACCCGTGTGTGGTTCGACGGTCTTGCAACCGTTCCCGAACAACGTAATCAAGCAATGATTTCAATGACATTTGATGACGGTTTTGCTGCTGTCCGTGAAGCTGAAGCTATTATGACTGCTTCCGGAATGCAAGGCACAGCATATGTAATCCCAGAGCTGCTTGGCACTCCCAACTATATGACTCAGGAAGACGTTGATTACATTCATGACCAAGGTTGGGATATCTCTGGTCATGGAAAAGATAACCTGACTGAGCTTTCTGCTCCTGATGTAGACACTCATTTGGCAGCTATGACTGAATATTTGATGAGCAATAACTATCAAGGTCGTCAGCATTTTGCTTATCCCAATGGAGCTTACAATCAGTCAGTACAAAGTCAGGTCCTAGAGTACTTTGATAGTGCGCGGACAATCGATGGCTTTCATCAACCACCGGAATACCTTTTTCCGTATAATGTTAATGCAGTAACAATCTCGTCATCCACACAAATTACCGAAGTGGTGGAGCATGTCAGTCAGGCTGTAGAAAATAACAGCTGGCTGATACTTGTGTGGCACGATTTCTCTATGGATCCTAAACTAGACGTTCAATACAATACCCAGGATTTTAAGTGGATTGTAGATTATATTTCGGATCAAGATGTACTAGTACGACCATACAGTGAAACATGGGACTACGTCGTAAATGCCCAGCCACTACTAAGTGACGTCGAACGAGAAGGTTAAGGGATCTTAAAACCAAAGTTAATTCTACATTGATTTTAAGATGGTGAAAGAAATCACTTACCCCTGCGTCATAGCTGGTATGAAGAATCTGAGTCTGAATTTCCTCCTGCATGTACTGCTTTTACTGTACCTGGGATACGTCCTTATTTCACCGGTGCTATTCTAAGATTACTTCTCAAAGGGTATAGGCTTTAGAGAGCATAACTAAAGGTATTTTCTCCAAGTTATTCCAAGGTCACTCTTTATTTCGAAGAGTGTTATTTAAATTGGTATACTACTTGGTATGAAACAGATGCAGATTGCCCTCTTGGATTGCAACAATTTCTTCGTGTCGTGCGAGCGGCTCTTTCGACCAGACCTACACGGCAAGCCAGTGTTGGTGCTATCGTCAAACGACGGGTGTGTGGTGGCTCGCTCCCAAGAAGTAAAGGACATCGGCATCGCCATGGGTGTCCCTTACTTTCAGGTAAAGGACATTGTGCAAGAGTACAAGGTACAGATATTTTCTGGCCACCTAGCCCTATACCGTGATGTGTCCAGGCGCGTGTTTGAAGTGTTGGCGGAGCGGGTTGATGTTATGCAACAGTATTCTGTAGACGAGGCTTTCTTTGTTATTCCAGATGATGTGAAGGCAGAGACTCTGATTAGCGAATTGAAACAAATCGTCGAACAACAGATCGGTATCCCAGTGTCGATCGGAGTAGGCTTCTCAAAGACACAAGCTAAATGTGCAAGCGAAATCGCTAAAAAGACAGCGGGTACCCATCTCATCAGTTCCGAGAGTTGGAGTAAACTACTCACCACTTTGCCAATTGCATCTGTGTGGGGAGTGGGAAGGGGACTGTCATTACGTTTTGGCGAACATGGTATCAAGACGGCCCAAGACCTACTGGTTGTCCCGACTGAGCGGATCCAACTACTTTTTGGAGTGGTTGGTAGGCGTTTGCAGGCCGAATTAGCCGGACTGATCTGTGATCCGGTTGCACGCAAACGAGAATTGCAGAAAAGCTTGATGAGTACGCGTTCGTTTGCCAAGACAACCAGCGATATGAGTATTTTAGCTGATGCTGTGGCGTACCATACTCGCCACATTGCGGCTGATCTGCGGGCTATGGAAGCCGGCGCTACAACTATGCGCGTGTCGATTAGAGCTAGTAGGCATGGTGATTTCTTCTTGCGAGGGGGCAGTAAGGAGGTTGTATTTACGAGTGCTACAAACGATACTATCGCTATGGTGCGTGCTGCTGAAGAAGCTTTAGAAGCTCTGTATGAACCAGACGTTCCATATCAAAAAGTTGGGGTGTCAGTGATAGGAATCCACCCACAATCGTCTGTCCCTCTGACACTCTTTGCTGATAGTGCTGTAGATAATTCAGCTCTCCTACAAGCTATGGACGCGATTAATGCAACCGCTGGTAGTGAGATGATTACAGTGGGTAGTAGACTGCAAACCAAAGCCTGGCAGGCTAAGTCAGGGATGCGTTCGCCGGCCTACACCACACGGTGGTCCGATATTGCAACGGTGTCTGCTTGAAGCCCTTAAAAAAGTATTTCAGACATTTGTACTTGAAACACAAACACCGACACGTCCCAGACTTTTACAACCTAGCCCTATAAATATAGCATTTTGAGGGACAAAGCGGACAGGCTTGTGAGGTTATCAACAGACGGTTTCGGACAGGCTTTCTTAGACAGCGTATAATATGGACAGATCAGAAGAAGTAGGTGAATAGATTTTTAACGGCTGAGACTTTCTCACATAATTAAAAAAATCTGGAAACCGTCTCCACAAGAATCTTCTTCTGAGCCAGTTCAAGCGGTTTGTACAACGACCACTCGAGCGACAAGTTTTTTAACAAATAAATAAAACTAAACATGTTCGTAAAATCAACTATTGAAGTTGGCATTACGCAACGAGTGGTCGCGACACTTGTTGCATGTGCGGTTGTTATGGCTACCGTCGGTATCTATAACACAGCACAAGCAGCTAACTTATTAGACGTAAGTAACACGCTTACTGACTCAACACCAGGGGTTACTTCAGGTCACTCAATATCATTCGTGGTTCCTACTGGAAGTTCAATTGCTCCAGGTGATGACATTACACTCACTTTCGACAGTCAAGATGACGGAGCTGTGGGACAGTCATTTGCAGGTATTGCAAGTGTGGTAGGAGGAAACGTTACAGTCTCTGGGGGCGGTGCGTTTGATAGCAGTACAGCAGATACAATCGTAGTGAACGGTGTAACAGCTGCAGCGGGGAATACAGTAACGATCGACGTCGCGGACCTAGTTATTACTAACCCTGCAAAACAAGCAGCAGCAGGTATCGGTGACTCATACGAAATTGAAATCGCTGTAGGAAATGCTACCAACGACATCGGACGTACTCGAGTCGTAATTGTAGACAATGTAACAGTTTCTGCAATTGTGGCCACAACATTTGACTTTGTTGTAACAGGTCTCGACGCAGGTGGTACAGTTAACGGTGAAACTTTAACTGGCACAAGTACTCCGCTACTAATTCCATTTGGCGAAATTGCAGCTGATACAGAATATGCAATTGGTCAGCAGCTAAACGTAACAACAAACGCCGCTAACGGATTTGTAGTTACTGTTCAAACTGATCAGCAATTAACTTCATCAAATGGATCAGATATTGACAGTTTCCGAGACGCTACCGATGTAACTGTTCCAGAAGCATGGGCTCCACCAGCTGATACTCTCAACGACGAGAATACATACGGTCACTGGGGTCTAACTACTGCTGATACAACTCTTGAATCAGGTGTAAACTTTGCACCAGGAGCTGTACCAGGCTACGTCGCTGCTAACACAGTTCCAACACAAATCTTTTCACATGACAATGTGACTGATGGAACTGGTGCAGGACAAGGACAAACTGAAGTTGCTTACAAAATTGAAATCACACCACTTCAAGAAGCGGGAGATGATTACACAGCAACATTGATGTACATTGCTACTCCAACGTTCTAGTTTCTAGAAATACATAGTACAAAATGTACAACAACAAAAAACTCCCTTGGGAGTTTTTTGTTTATCAAATTTCACTCATGCTATGATCAAAGTATTATTGATATATACAAAATTTATGACCCACAAGAGTGTATTTAAACGAAGTTTGGAAACAGTCATACTATTATCAGGACTATTTCTAGTCACACTTTCAGGTTTATTTTTATCAGCCGAAGTTGCATCGGCACAAGCAACAGACCCTATGTTCGCTCAGGTTGTAAAAAAAGAAATAGTTTCACCCTATGCAAATTCGCACGACATTTACGTTTCTTGTAATCTGTTGACTGAAAGTATTGAAAATGTTGTTTTTTCAATCACAACACCATTGAATACAACAACAAGTTACGAGGGCTACAGGTTGCGGGTCTACAGTGATTCTGCAAGTTCTTCGATCAGTGCAAGGACAAGTGATTCACCAACAATTTTTGCACGTGGTGCTCAGCGAGATGTTAATTTTCAATTTTCTTCGCCGTTGGATGTTGACGGTGAGCTGTGTTCATCTGGAGGAGATGTTTTATTCAATCTGTCCCACCCTGTTTTGAACACGACCAGTTTTCGAACTTATGTTGTTGGTACTAACACGGGTACAAATAGTCAACTTTCTTATGGGAGTAGCACATCGAAAGATCCATACATAATCATTAATGGAATTGCTGAGGTAAATCATCTCCCAGTCGTAGATCCTGTTGAAACACAGTTTGCCGAGGAGGGTGGCTTTTTCTCACTTCAATTAACTGGGAGTGACAAAGATCAAATTGAGCAATTATATTTTATTGGTGAAAATTTACCCGAAGGAGCTATAGTTGTAAATGATTATTTATATTGGACTCCGCGTTATGATCAGTTTGGAACATACGAAAATATCCGTGTTATTGGATATGATAGAGGTAATGGGCAAATTCCATTCGCAACTAGTTCTCAAGAGTTTGCCATCTCGGTAGCTGATAGGCCAGAAAATTTTCCATTAATCAAGCAGATTCAGAAGGATTCTGAGGTGCTCTCGATTCCATTCTTCCAAGATAGAGAGATTATATTTTCGTGTGATGAGTTGACAGGTTCGATTGAGACTCTCGATCTATCTGTTAGGATGATCGGCGGCAACACAACACAACCAACCTCTCTGTTGGCAAGATTTTATAAAGGCGATGAGCCTGGCTACAGGACATCGTTGAGAAGAAGCGACTCGATAACCTCACCTATTGTGGGTAAGCTTAATCAAGGAGAAGTTAGATTTACATTTCCAAGTCCAATAGATGTCCAAGGTGACTTGTGTAATGGAATTGATGAGGTTGTGTTGAGGGTTGATGTCGGTAGTAGTGCCGTAGTTCTTTATGGTGCTAGTACTAACGTATCTAATGTGGTTAGAATAGCTGGGGTAGACGGTGACCCATATTTCATTATTAATGCCTCCTCAACTCCGATCTCAAACACAGCAACTACAACCCTCGAAGCTGTCCACGACACGTACTCCACCACTTTCGCTCCAGGAACACAAAAAGGAAGTGAGAACTGGATCCGGGTGCAGGACGTCAGCAAAGTCTCACACCAATACAAACACATGCACCGTGGGTTCGCTCACGTAGATACAACCAGTATTCCTGTTAATGCAACCGTAGCCACTGCTACCATGCGTCTATATGTAAGCGAAGCTGCAAAACCAGGTTCAGTCATGGTGCAACTTCCAACCACCACCTGGAATGAGTCAACGCTCACCGTAAACAACGTTCCTGATGTAGATTTTGCTCCTGTGGCTCTAATCGAAATCAAAACAACTGATGTCGGTACGTACGTTGAATTTGATGTCACTGATCTGGTAGCAAACTGGGTGTCTGGCAGCATTACTAACAACGGGTTGATGCTTAGTCCACTAGGTGCTGCAGTGGAATTTGGTACCAAGGAAAGCGGTCAGCCGATCAAAATTAGCGTGACATATGATACTAATTAGAAGTTGGATGTAAGTAGAACAACAGACCACCCGGACGTAATACGTTCGAGTGGTTTGTTGTTAAGAATCCACTTTTACTCCTCATAGACTTGGTACACTAGGTAGATAATTATTTCACTTATATATGACACTTAGGTTTTCATTCACACAGGTTCTATTTACTACCATAGCATTAGTGTTTGTAGTTTTTACTGCTACAGCATCAGCCCAAGGTGGAGCTGGGGTTCGAATCTCTCCTGCGATTATAGAGGAAACACTTGAGCCAGGTCAGGTAGTCACCTATGAATTTGAGGTAGAAAACCTTAACCCGATTGAACAGCAGTTTTTCCTGTTCACTCGAAACATACGAGGGGTTGGGGGTGGGGGTGCACCAATTTTTGCTGACAGTGACCAAGAGGAGACCGGCTACGCGCTGGCAGACTGGATCACCTTACCGGCCGGAGATGTGATCCTGGGGCCTGGGGAAAAGCAGGCGTTTGATTTTACTCTGTCAGTCCCAGCTGATGCCAAGTGTAGTCACTTTGGGGGTATATTTGTATCTGCGCAACCGCCAGAAATTGAAAGAAGTGGAGCGGCGATAGGTTACCAAGTCGCAAACATTGTCAGTATCAGAATTAATGGGGATTGTGAAGAGTCAGCCAGCATTCGCCAGTTCTCAACCGGCAAGTTCCTGTATGGTTCACAAAACGTCGATTTCAATGTGCGAATCGAAAACAATGGGGATGTGCTCGTGCGACCAACTGGACCGCTAGAGATCACTAACTCACTTGGGCGGACTGTAGGCACGATTAATTTTAACGCAGAACGGGCGGGCATCTTTCCTGGTGAAACAAGAGAGTTTGGTGAAGTAAATTGGCTTGGCGATGGTGTTGGTTTTGGTCGATATGAGGCAAGAGTGACTCCTGTCTATGGCGAGGAAGGCGCGCGTAAAACTATGAGTAGTACTGTTACGTTTTGGGTGTTACCACTAAACATCATTGGTCCAGCCGCTGCAGTCCTTGGAGTGCTCCTGGTGTCTACAATCATTGGTGTCAAGATTTACATTCGTCGAACTTTGGCACAAATGACAACCGGCCGCCGATTGAACCGCCGACGGCAGCCAAGTTCGTCAAACACACTACTACTGGTTGTTGCTGTACTGACTGTACTTGCTCTGTTTATGCTGGTCATGCTAGTTCTGTTTGCCTAGAAATATTTGGTATAATCAGTGGACCATGGACCAGTCGTTATTGTACAGAAGTGTGCTGAGAGTATCAGTTGTAGTAACAGCTTGTATTCTCGTGTTTCAAAGTGGCTTGGTTGATGAGCGGACAGCGGTGGTGTTTACCGAAGCGACTGATAGTCTCTACGCGACAGTAGTTGGGGCATCAGCGTCAGTTCGTCCCACCGAGATTAATCAAATCACAGCCGAACTAACCAAGCAGCAGCAGTTGTTGGCGTCAAGAGAACAGGTGGTTGCTGAAAGAGAGATAGAACTAGGTCTGGCGCAAGGCTCGACTCAGTCTAGCAACCAAGCAACCACCTACCTGTTGGCGGCAATCCTATTGATACAGCTGATATTGCTTGTGCTTAACTACGTGCTGGATTATCTCCGTACAAAAGAACGACAAGGTCTCCCAGTGTAAACCGTGGAATCAAGCAAAAAACATCCAGACTGTGCAGTACAATAGTGCTATGACCGCTTTGCGTAACTGGCTGCTGATATGTTTTGTTGTCTTGTTTGTGGGGTATGTGTATCCGAACACAACCCAAGCAATCAATATTGGTCAGTTTAGCGATACACTTAGTGATTCGGGTCCCAACGAGCAGTCAAACCACACGATGCGCTTTACGCCCAAAGTGACAATTGATCCAGGGGCGTATCTGGAGGTGCGATTCCCAGCTGACTTCATTGTTACTAGTGCTACCTCCACGTTTTCTGAGCGCAATGTTGAACTGAGGATAGATGGGGTCCCAAGGACTGCTGGAACTACGACTGCTGTTGGTGTGGATGCAGTTTCTATTACCCGCGGTAGCGGGGGAACTGTGCGGTATGCACTAGGTCCGGATGTGACAATTGCACCAGAGAGTGAGCTAGAACTGAGGGTTGGGAACCATACGACGGGTTCATTTGGAACACGCTTTGAGTTCAGCACAACTACTGGAACCACAACGCTCCCGGCAGACATAGAGCCAGTCAGCAATCCTGGCACACTTGGTGTGCACGAGATACCTTTAGTAGTCATCGATGGAGTATTGGTCGCGAACACAGATTTTGTCATTTTTATAAATGAAAAAGTCACCATTGGTCCAGTTGACACTACGGAGGAAATTCCGCCAGTTCGGTTTAACGGATCACCAACTAGTACGGTAGGTGGAACGACACTAAATGTAGAGATCTCACTAGAAACTGACGAGTTGGCAATCTGTCGGTTTGATACCGTCCCTGATACTGACTATTTAGCGCAACCAAATTTCTTTAGTAATACTGGTTTTTTGCAACATTCAACCATTGTAGCTGTTACACCTGGTACGGTGGCTTCATATTATGTACGCTGCGTCGATGATGAAGGAAACTTTAACATTGATGACTACCTAATTCAGTTCACGGTAAACGACACACCAACTGGTACAGCTAACGAGGAGGGGGATAACAGTGGAGATGGAACCGGATCTGGGGATAGTGGTACTGGTTCAGGGTCCGGTGGTGGAGGAACGGCTGGTGATTCTGACGGAGAAGAACCGCTTGAAGGAAGCACTAGCGGTTCCGGTGGTTCTGGAGGAGGAGGTGGTGGTGGTGGTGGTAGAGATAACGGTGATACCAGCGGTGGCGGATTTGAGTCATCTGACGGGCCATATGAAAGTGGTGATGGTCAGGTAACAATTTCTGGGTATGCCTACCCGGGGGCGAGAGTAACCATTATGGTTGACGGACAAATCGCTGCTACCCGAAGTGCTAATAATGATGGTGCATATTCAGTCTTGCTTGATCAGATTGCTCGAGGAGCCTATACGTTTGGTGTGTATGCAGAGGACTTAGAAGGGGAGCGTTCCAGTACCTTTAGCACTTCTTTTACAGTGAGTGGAGCTAGAGCTTCACGGCTATCTAACATCAATATAGCCCCATCTATTTTAGTGTCGCCAAACCCAGCAGAGCCGGGAGAAATCATTACGTTTTCTGGGTACGCACTGCCTGATGCGACGGTGAATATCCAGACCGGTCGGGCTGACGGCACTGGTACAGAGGTGTTGACTGCGTTTTCTGATGGCGATGGCGAGTGGCGAGTTACATATAACACAGCTGGTCTTGGTCGCGACACATACCGTGTGCGCGCAAACGCTGAGCAAGCTGGTGGTCGAAAGTCAGGATTCTCGGACTACGAGTTTTATGGTATTGGCCAAGATGCAGACACACCCTTGGCACCGGATTTGAACCGAGACGGTTCTGTCAACCTGATCGACTTTTCTATCATGCTGTTTTGGTGGCAGACCAATGGTGGTGATTCAGATCCACCAGCAGACATTAACCAAGATGGAAATGTTAGTTTGACAGATTTTTCGATCTTGTTATTTAACTGGACTGGGTAGCTGTGGGTAATGATGGTTTTTAACAGTTGAGCTACGTATAATATTAATGTATGGCCTTTCTCCAAAGACTCAAAACGCGAGGTGTTCGCAACGAAGATTCGGGGCTACTGTCTGAAGCTGAAGAGACGGCCGCAGACAGGATTGCGCAACTGCACGTAGACGTATATCAAACCGAGCGTATGATCGTTGTGTACGCGCAGTCTGCTGGGGCAGATATGAATGATGTGCATGTATCCATCGAAGGTGACGCCGATATTGTACTCATAGAAGGTAAACGAATCCGTCCAGAATATATAGCATTCCCAAGAAAAAAAGTAGCCGGCTCCTACGTCGCCGAGGAGTGCGTGTGGGGTGATTTTTACCGGCGGATAATCTTACCCGAAAGTGTCAATATCCAAGAGGCTGATGCAAAAATAAAAAATGGTGTACTCATACTCATACTCCCGCTACTTAAACCTAATGAAAAAGAGAAAGTAACGTTGCAGATAAAAGGAGGAAGAAAGACAACATCAAAACCAGTATCACGTAGAAAAAGTTCGTAATTATGACTACACACAAACAGTACCTTCAGTTCCTCACAAAAGCCCTAGTTGTTACAGGGTTGTTTATCGGCTCATTTGCATATACCTACGCCGCTGACCTAGTCATTTCCCCGGCTACTGGAAGTTTCTCGGCTGGGCAGACATTTACAGCAACCATACGAGCGGTTCCAGGTAGTGATAGCGTGAACGCAGTTGAGGCCACACTTGGCTTTGATGCAGATAACCTGGCTGTAGTAAGTGTCAGTAAAACTGGTTCCGTTTTCTCTCTTTGGACCACTGAACCGACCTTTTCAAATGCCGCTGGAACCATTTCTTTTGGTGGAGGAAGCCCCACTCCTTTTACTACGACGTCCAACCTGCTTACCGTTACTTTTAGAACCGTTGGTGATGGCGATGGTTCTGTTAACTTTACACGCGCATCTGTTTTAGCTGCTGATGGCCGTGGGACGGATGTTTACAACAATGGAACGGGTGCAACCTACACCGTTGCAGCATCCACAGCACCTACTCCAACCCCAACCCCCACTCCGACCCCAACTCCGCAACCCGAGGAAAGTGGAAATAACGGTGAAGAAGCAATTATTTTTGGTGACCCACCTCGGGCACCCGAGATTGGTTCGCAGGTGTTTCTTGACCCTGCCGTCTGGTATAACGCAGTTAACGGATTTTTTACCTGGACACTTCCATTTGATGTAACCGCAGTAGCAGTCGAAGTGACTGACGATCCAGAAAACGTACCGCAAGATAATCCTGATGCGATTGTTGAACCGCCAGGTGAAGAGTTTGCTATCACTGCAGAAAATGTGTCCGACGGAATACAGTACATCAGTATTAACTTTGAGAACCAGGTTGGCTGGGGTGCCGTACTGAATCGACAACTAAAGATCGACACGACAGCTCCAGAACCATTCAAAATAAATGTTACCCCGGGGTCATCTGCTAACGCCTTTCCGTTACTCAATTTTGCAGCCAATGATGTCACGTCAGGAATCGATTTCTATGAAATGACTATTGCAGATAAGGAACCATTTACAGTTACCCCTGACGAGGCTGCGCTTGGCTATCTACTTGGTGAGTTAGAGGATGGAACGTACACTGTGAGTGTCATTGCGCATGATATGGCCGGCAATACTCGTGAATCAAGTGCGGCCGTGTTGATCACTGCCGGTTGGACCAAGCCGGTAGAGAACCTCGAAGAAGGTAGTTTCTGGGATTTCTTCACTGGTACTAACATTCTCATCTTCTTCCTATCATTACTGATTGCTCTGATGTTGGTGTACATCTGGTACGAGAAGAGAGTGTTGAAGGACAAAGAGGAAAAACTTCGACGTGAGACACGCGAAATTCAGGACCAAATGGAAAAGATTTTCTCGGCCCTCCGAGATGAAATCTATGACCAAATCAACCACATAACTAAACGAAAACGAATGTCAGCTAAAGAAAAAGAGGCGGTTGAAAGTCTCACTCAAGCTCTTGAAGTATCAGAGACCTTGATAGAGAAAGAAATCAGTGATGTAAAGTCAATTCTTCGTTAAAAACAACAGAAAATAGAGGATAACGCGCGCTTCCGCAAGGGGGCGCGCGTTATACTTTAGCTACGCCGCAAGCTCTTGTTGAGTTGTGGATATTACGAATGTTACAGCTACTAAAACAGCGCAAAAAAACAATGCTTTATGCTGTTGTTAGCGCCCTTATCTTTGGGGTGGGTATTTCGTCGTATGCACAACTTTCAAACGACGCGTATGTGGTTCGAACTGTTCATATTTTCCCAAGCGAAATCAGTTCAAATGGCTGGGAGAACGTTGAAACTCTAAACTTTCAAAACTTGGACGAGTACGCGCTGTTACAAGATTTTAATGCAATCAACTCTGCCACACTTGGCAAACTGCGAACCATCGCTGGAGATACAAACAATCAAACCCCAGATGAATCTTCTGACGTTGAAAGTGAGTTTGGCGTCGATAGACAAGTGACTCCAGATAATTCACAGCCAGCTTCTTCGACTCCTTCATCAACAGTCGAGACTCTTGCGCCAGAAGCAGTAGCAACAACTACTACTGGGCAGTCATCAGAAGAGGTAACTTCAACTGAAGCTCCTGTGCAGTCGGCTGAAACCGCTGAACCTGAAGTGGTAGGCGAAGAGGAAGTGGGCGCCGATGAGTCACAAGAATCTGCAACCACCACCGTACTAAAAGAAGTGCGAGGTCTTTTCAGGCTTGCAATTGATACTCTTACGCAGACGTTCTCAAGTACATCTGCAACATCAAATGCTGAGCCAGAAGAAGATGTCTCGGAGGCGAATGATCTTCCACCAGTTGATGATGTACAGTCAGAAGCAGAAGTTGTGTTTGGATTTACGGCTGATAGTGAAGTCGCAACAAATACACCAGAGCAGGTACTTGATATGACCAGTACGACACAGGATTCACTTGAAGTTGTACCTGAGGTGGTTGCTGAACCAGAATCAACAGCGACCAGCTCTCCCTCGACCACTACGGCAGAAACAGGAATGAGTGACAACGCAGCCACATCAACCGAAGTGGAAGTGGTGGAGGCAGCGGCAGTAAACTGCGATACCGATTGCGAAGGGTATGTTCTGCGGGTTGGAAATTTTGGTTACCCGATCGAAGAAGGTTCGGAACTTTCAGGAGCCCAGCTACGGATGTCATTTGCAGCCAAGCAGCGCGAAACTCGTGAACTGATCCCGTCATTCACAATGAATTACTCGTTTGATGGAGGAGAGTCATGGAGTACTGGTGGATCGATTGTAATTGAAGACGAGGTTTCAAACAGTATCAATGGTGGGTATTTCTTGTTTGCACTACCAACTATTACTGATCCTGCTACATTAGGCAATTTGCAAGTAGAACTTCGGTACGATGCTGATCCTGACTTGTTGGCCGACCTGTTTGTTGAAAGTGTCTGGTTAGAGCTGTTTGTGCTTGAACCACCAGTTGATCCAGTTGATCCACTATTTGAAGAGTTGCTGGCAGACGACGGATTCGAAGCGTCAAACTTGTCTGGTGATATTTTGGTTCTTGGAGACGGTACTGAGATTGAATTCACCTTTACTGATAACAACACAGACGAGACACTGATCATAAAGTCTGATCAAAAAACATACGAAGGTCTATCTGAGGCAACTACCTATTTTAGTGTCACAAACACTAGTGGCCAGCAAGATGATTTCTCGGTACAAACCTATTTCCCTAATGATTTAGGAGAGGTAACTAACCTTGAAGTGTTTAATCTTAACAAGCCTCGCCAAGCTGTCATTCCAGAGTACCGACCATACGTGTACCACTGTGAAGCTGGGTGGAGTCCAAGTGAGGTTACAGCTCCTACAGCTGACACAATTGAGACACTTTCAGCCGACCTGGCATCTAGTAGCACTACGGCTGCTTCGACGACTACAGGGCTTGCCACAACTACAGCCGAGGAGCAGGTTGAAGTAGCGACAGAAACATTTAGCTGTAGTCAGACAAGTGTGGTCCGTGCTTGTGAATCAATCGAAGGTGATGGTACAGCCTGTGTTGTCACTCAGAAAGTCAAAGATCACGAGGTGACTCGCTATGCTCGAGGTTGGGATCCGGTTGAAATCAATGATGGTACGATTAGTCGTGGCAGTATCTTTAGGCGAGCGGCAGCCCTTCTTGGTTTTGGACCGGATCGCAAAGAGATTCCTGATAATTTTGAAGGCCGAGTGCACGCTGATCAAGAGTTTACTATTGATCCGGGTGAAACAGTGTATTTCAAAATGGATATCAGCTTCCCAGCCTTTTCAACTGGAGAGTATTGGATTGAAGCAATTGGAGATAATGAGTACGGACTACTTGATCCATTTTGGTCATCACAGTGGCAGTATAAAATGCCAATTGAAATCACTAACCCGACCGGCGCTGATCAAACCGAGTTCCAAGTACAGCTTCAGCTTGACAGTACAATGACAGATTTCTGGGCTAATGTTAAGGCAGACGGGGGAGACGTGCGGTTTATCCAGGAGATAAATGCTGGAAACCTCTTTGCTGAAGGCAACTCTATAGCTGATGTTGATAACAACTATGACCCAAGCTGGCTTGGCCGAGTAGCTGTGACGATCCCAGCCAGTAGCGTTGATTCAACCCTGACTGACTTCCCGGTCTTTGTTGATCTCGCTGACCTGGGGCCTGATTTCTGGGCTGGCGTACAGTCAGATGGGCGAGATATCCGCGTTACTCTAGCTGATGGGGCTACCGAAACACCATTTGATTTAGTATCTATCGATACCGGTAGTGATACTGGGGAATTGCACTTCTTGGCACCTTCGTTGAGTGCGTCATCTGATAATACGTTCCATATTTATTATAATAATGCAGCTGCAACGGCGTATGTTGACACTGATACCTATGGTGCACAAAATGTGTGGACCAACAACTTTGTGGCTACTTACCACTTAGAAGAGGATGCGGCTGGTCTAGGTAATGCTGGACTATATGTTGACTCCACTAGTAATAATTACGATGCAGATGACGAAATTAACTCAACAGGTAAAACTGGTAAGGTGGGTAGTGGGCAAGAAATTCGAGCACGCGAAGCCACCCTTGACGATTATATTTTATTCCCGAGTGCAGTGGTCAATGCTCATGATGAGTTGTCGATGTCATTCTGGATCAATACGTCACAGACTGGAGATCAGGCGATTTTGAACGCCGGCGCCAATAATGAATTGATTGTATTTTTACAGAACAACAACCTGACGCTATTTAACGGAGGTACAAGCGATACATTTGCCTTGGATAGTGCAGTAGTAGGTGCTGGCTGGAAGCACATGACAGTAATTCGAGATGCTGTCACTGATGGGTGGCGACTATATATTGACGGTGTGGCTGATAATCAAAACCCATTACCAGAAACCATGAGTGCTCTATCTGTACCAGCCAACTGTACGTTGGCAGGGCTTGAACAAGATACCAGCTGTCTGAACTCTGGAGCAGCTAACCAGCACTATGATGGGTTAATTGATGAGATCCGCTTCTCTAACGTGGTTCGCAGTAGTTCGTGGATTGCAACTGAATTTGATAACCAAAACACCCCTAATACATTTTACGCAACTTCGACAGCTTTGATTTCTACCACCATCCTTGGTGATGATTTACGCTGGTACAGTACTAGTTGGGATGGCAGACAACTGTTTACGATCGCTGACGCAGATATCACGGCTTCAATTGCAGATTTCCCGGTATACCTTGATTTGTCACTCCTTGGTGCTGACTTCTTTAATCGTGTAGCAACTGACGGACGTGATATTCGGGTGACGCTTGGGAATGGTTTTACAGAAGTTCCGCACGAACTAGTAAATATTAATACGGGAGCTCAAACCGGTGAGCTGTATTTCAAAACTGATCTAACTGACGGTGAAGATAATGAGTTTTATATTTATTTTGATAACCAAGATGCAATTGCATACGATCGTGACGATACCTTTGGCTCCGAAAATGTTTGGACCAATGGCTTCCAGGCGGTATATCACTTAGAGGAGAATCTGGCCGGTACTGGTAATCTCAATGCGTACATCGACTCAACTAGTAATCGGTATCACGGAAACGATGAGATTAGTGCTACTGGCAAAACTGGTTTGTTTGGAGCTGGGCAGGAGTTTGGTTTAAACTCAATCGACTATATTAGTTTGCCGTCGGAAGTGATGGATGGACTCACTGACAACAGTGTGTCTTGGTGGCACATCGCATCTACAACTGATGACATGACAATTTTAAGCGGTGCAAATGCTTCTCAGGCTAATGAATTCTGGGTTCGTTTCGACAACAACATTCGAATGTACTTGTACTCACAAGGTAGCGCTGAAGAATTTAACCTGTCAGATTCAGTTGTTAATTATGCTAACAATACGTGGCAGCATTACATCACCACATCCCAAGATGATATTGATGAGATGAACATTTATATAAACGGTGTCGGAGATAATGAAAACCCAGACCCGCAAGCTATCACCGCGCTCGATATTTCATCTGGTGGTTTAGTGGTTGGACAAGATCAAGATACTGTCGGTGGAAACTTTAGTACTGGTGAGAACTTTGAAGGGTTGTTGGATGAGTTGCGTATTGCCAGCGTTGTTCGATCAGCGGCGTGGGCTGAAACTGAGTATGAAAACATGGCGAACGTAGCTACGTTTTTTGCGACCTCTACGGTTGAGTCATTGGCTCCAATTGATTCAGTCGAGCTCGATCACTGGTTTACTAGTTGGGACTCGGGCGCAGAAGAGGCAGAGGTGTGGGTGCAGATTAAAGATCTGCCAGCGTCTGGTACCACAACTATCTACATGTACTACGGCAATAGTTCGGCTGAATCAACCAGTGACGAACTAGCGACCTTTAGTTACAGTGAACTGACAGAGATCTATTATGTAGTTGATGATCATGGTGCTGATTCTATTTCAGTCACCAGTCTCGTTGATAATAATCAAGTGCAGCTGTCTGGTGGTTCAGTGATCGATCTTAATCAAGGAGAGACTACTACCATCACAAGCCCAAGTCCGATTGGTACTAGCGTACTGTCTATCCTCGGACCAGTATCCGCAACGGTTAATGGAGCAGGTACAGACAGTAGCGATATGTTGGCACCGATTAGTTTTGCGACAACTACTTTTACCCTTCCAACTAGACGGTCCAATAATATTACCTATTTGTATGCACCGTTTGCGAGTACAACTGTGCGTACATATATTGGTGCTTCAGGAGTCGCTGATCAAACATTTAATATTTTGGAAAATGGTTCAGAAACTTCCACAACAAATCCTGGGGGATCAGACACTAGTATTGTTGATGGTGACGGAATAGTGGTAGAAGCAACGTCTCCAATCTTAGTTTCGCATCGCAGCTCCAATCCAGGAGACGGTTTAGTTGCGTACCCTCCAACTACAGACCCACTTTATGGAATTGTTTCGAACAATATGATCATGAGTGGGGTTGATCCTAGTACAAATCTCACCATGACCTGTTCGGCTGGATCTGGAGCGTCTATCACTGGTATTACCAGAGGAGATCATGAGGTTGATACCTCATGTACTGCGGTAGCAGAAGGTGCAGGTAGTGCAGTACGTTTGAGTGCCGCAACTGGTCCAATTGCAGCTATCCAGCAGGCTGATGCTGACGGAAATGAATCGACGGTTTATTGGCCAAAAAAAGAGTTTGGTACTCGCTATGCGGTCACTCGTTCGGCCGCTTATGTAGCAGTAGTTTGCTCTCCTGATAATGGTTCAGTTGATTTAGAGATGGTCAGTCCGCTAGGAATAACGATCGAGTCGGGCACATGTACTCCGGGAGCGTTAACTCCGGGTAAGGCTTACTTTACAAATGGGACAGGTGATGGTGATACTGTAAACTTTGATCCTGGGACAATGGTGGTGTCCACCAATGGTGTACCATTTTACGCAATTTTTGAAGATGTTGCTGATGATCAAGATGAGAAGAATATTCAAACTGCAGTCCAGGCTCGTAAATTTGGTAGTGGTGCAGTCACGGCTGTTTTTGGAGAACAGGAAGAAGCCAATGGTCTTGAGTATGAGCAGTTATCATACTGGTGGTATCAAAATGCCCTTAGTCTTACCCCAACCTCAACGTGGTCTGTTGGTGATAGTGAGTCAACTGTAGAAGGGCAGCCCATTACTGGAGCCGCCGCTGTTACCGAGGGTGATGTTCTACGACTGCGCATGAATGCTAGATTGCTAAATGCTACCTCAACTGCGGGGACAGACGCGTTCACGTTAGAGTACACCAGTGCTTTGGCTGGGCAGTGTTCTCTTGCACCTGAGTGGTATGAAGTTGGTCAGGTCGGTAGTACTACCGCAGCGTTTTCAGGTTTTAATAACACTACTGTTGCTGATGGTTCACAGATTCCAACAAGTCTCCTGGCTTCTACGACAGTGCTAGCAACCTATGAAGAACGTAACTTCTCGGACTTTGTTCCGGTTGATATCGGCACCGGGCAAGTGGCTGAATGGGATTGGGTGATTACTGCAAGTAATATAGAAGTAAACACAAATTACTGTTTCCGAATGGTGCGGGTCGAAGAAGGTGATTTTACGAACTACACAGTGTATCCAGAGTTAGAGACTGTGGGGCCACCAAATACACCATTACCGATTTCATTTTTCGATAATGAAAACACTCCGGCGATCATCCCAACGTTAACCTTTGTTGCCAGTGATATCGCTGGTGATGATGTGAACTACGAAATACAGATTGATAATGACGCTGATTTTAGCTCAGTAGAACTACAGCGAGACTCTGAGACTAACTTCCTTTTGTTTGAAGAAGCAGATGGTGGAGCGGATAAATCTCCGTTTGTATCTGGTGAGGTTATTCGATTTACTGCGGCAACACCCCTACCTGCAACCACTACCTACTGGTGGCGAGTCCGAGCTAGTGATCCCGAAGGTTCTGCAACAAGTAGTGACTGGTCAACACCGTATAGCTTTACAATCGATACAAACGTGACTGTTAGCGAATGGCTACAAACCACTGGAGATCAGTTTGCTACTAATGGTCTAAGTAATATTACTGTAGCGGCTGGACAGGCTAATCTTTCAGGTGGTACCGGAATCATTACTAGTACTCCAATAGACTTTGATGACGCGACAGTTGGTAATGCTTGGGGAGAAGTGTCTTGGAATGAGACTGAAACATCGGGTAGTTTGTCGGTGCAAATTGAATACAACAATAATGGAACATGGACCCTGGTTCCAGCGACCCTGATTCCAGGTAACGATATAGGTATCGCCTCATCTCCAGTGAGTATTCTTGGTTTGGACACTAGTATCTATAACGAAATCAGACTGGTCGCTACTTTGACCGGGACTACTGTGTCACTACAAGACTGGAAGGTGACTTGGGGTCAGCGTGTTGAAACACCAGACCTTGGTGATCCGTTTGATAACCAAAAAACAGCCAATACATTGCCTGTGTTTGATTTTGTATCATCAGATCCTCAGGGTGACGATCTGGAATATGAAATTTCCTTTAGTACTAGCTTTAACTTCACCGCTGCAACCTCAACCTTCAATTCAGGAGTTGACGCTGGCTTTGCTAATACCGCCAATGGTGCAGACACGAGTCCATTTGTTTCCGGCGATCGATTGACTTACACCACTCAAGCTGGATCACCGTTTGCAGACGGGACTACTTACTGGTGGCGAGTACGGGCCAAAGACCCGGCCGGTGGAGACGCTTGGAGTCCGTGGTCAGTACCTGATTCCTTTACTGTTGACACCGGTGTCACGCTTTCAACCTGGTTCCAAACTACTCGTGACCAGTTCAATCAAGGGTTCCTGGACGGAACAACTGCTGTTTCAGGTGGTTCGGTGGTGGTGAGTGAGGATATCGGAGAATACGGCCGAGTAACCGCTACTAACAACGAGTGGCAAACAGTTGTGACATCGCTTGATTATACCGACATGGTTGTGGTTGCCTCACCAGAGTTTAACTTTAATACCACGGATAACTCTCGAACGGCTCGTATTCGAAATAAAACTGAGAATAGTTTCGAGATTAAAGTCGACAACTATCTCAATTCATTTACTGGTAGTACGGAAGTTGATTACATTGTAATGGAAGCGGGGGACTGGGTAATCAATAATGGGGCTGGCGGTTTTCGTGTAGTTGCAGCAACCCAAGAGTCAGTAACTGATAAGCAAGTAAATGCGTATTCTGATGTGGTTGGTACTGTGGTGCCAATTTCACCAGCCTTTTCTGCTCCACCTACTGTACTAGCAACAGTTGCGAGTGATAATGATAGTGACTGGGTCGCCAGTCACGTCGACGGTGGCGGTTCATTCCAAAGTGAGGTGACCACATCGCAGTTACGTCTCTCGCTCGCTATCAGTAAGTTTACTGGCAGTACGCATATCGGGGCCGAAGACATTGACTATATGCTATTTGAGGTTGCTACCGGTGTGGTTGATGGTACAAGATTCCAGGCTCGTAATTCGGCTGATGCCATCACTCATATTGAATCAGCAACTGCACTTACTGGGTTTACTACCGCACCAGCGGTTACAGTGGTGCACAACAACGGAGATGACGGAGCAGAAGGAGGGTTCGCTCAAAAAGACTTGGGTACCGCTAGTACTAACGTCAACCTATTTACAAGTATTTCAGAAATGGGACCAACGGCAGACAACCATGCTGCCAACATCATATCGATCGTTGCCTTTGAAGATGCTTCAGGTTTGATTAAACGGGACATTACAACTGGTGGACTCGTGAGTACCATAGCTGGGGAAGACATCATCTTTAGCGATGGTGCTGGACCAAAATTTGAAAACTTCTCATGGGTTGATACTACTCCTGGTGCGAGTGAGATTACGTATCAAATGCAGTATCGAGTTAGTGAAGGCGAGTACGCTCTGATCCCAGACGTTGCTCTACCAGGTAACAGTACTGGCTTTACTTCGAGTCCAATTGACCTCACTACAATCGATATCGATGTGTATGACCAAATTCGACCATTTGCGACCCTTGAATGTGCAAGTGGTAACTGTCCACAGATTAATGAGTGGCAGGTTGAGTGGAGTGAAGGTGTAAACATGTCTGGGCGCATCTTCCAACCCAATCGCCAGACTCCACTTTCTGGTGCATCGCTGTATGATCCAGCTTGGCTTGGTAGTCTTGAGCTTGTAATACCAGCAGCGAACGTCGATGAGACTCTGACTGATTACCCGATCTATGTTGATCTGGCTGACCTGGGGCCTGATTTCTGGTCTGGTGTACAAAGTGATGGTCGTGATATACGGGTGACTCTTGGTGATGGGAGTACTGAAACACCATTTGATTTGGTGTCTATAAATACGGCTACTGATACTGGTGAGTTGCACTTCTTGGCTCCAACCTTGAGCAGCGTGACAGATAATACATTTTATATTTATTACAATAACGCCACCGCCACAGCATATGCTGCCGCAAGTACGTATGGTTCAGAGAATGTATGGGTCAACGGCTATGACCTTCGCTACGCTCTTGATGATGATCCAACTTCAAGTGGGTTGCAGCTAGATAGTACCGATAATGGAAACGACGCCGTTTCTTACACCGGTATGACTGCAGGTGACGTGGTCACTGGGCAAATCGGTCAAGCTATAAACCATGATGGTAATGATGGAGGTATCTTTGGTAGTGCACTCACATACTCTGGCGAATTTTCAGCATCGATGTGGTGGCGATCGACTGGAGATGGATTTGCTATATCAAAAAACGCTGGTGCTGATGAGAAGTTTGGTCCATGGAGTAGTCCAGCTGGTCGAAATTTTGCCCGAGTGATTGCAGGTGGCGCAAGCGATACGTCAGTCAATAGTCCAACTGATGGTACGTGGTCACATGTGGTACTAACCCGCGATAGTGCAAACAAAGTTGATGTCTATATTGATGGCACCAGGACTCGAATGTTTTCTGATGCGGCTCAGGTTGGAAATTCAACCTGGGAGAACTTTGGTGGGCAAACATCACAAGGCTTCCAAGGTGATCTTGATGAACTCCGATTTGCAAACGTAAAGCGTAGTGATGGATGGATTACTACTGAGTACGCCAATCAGCTTGATCCGACTACTTTCTATGCGACCAGTTCAGCTGCA
Source organism: uncultured Candidatus Saccharibacteria bacterium (assembly GCA_964353135.1). GTDB lineage: Bacteria > Patescibacteriota > Minisyncoccia > Phycocordibacterales > UBA918 > OLB19. The sequence continues at coordinate 358,326 of CAYGTV010000001.1, read as the reverse complement.
TCATTAATTGTTGGTCAGATTAGGGCAGCGGTTAATGCAGTACCGCTGGCTAGTGTGGGTACTATTGCTATTGATGGTACTTGGAATCTAACAAACGTTACAGCCTTTGCTGGCGATACGATCACTGTTTGGATTGATGATGCAGCAGACGATAAAGAAGCAGTAACAGTGTTTCGCTATGATGGTTTGGGTGATATTACTGGTGTAAAACTACATGAACAGCATGTTGCAATTGACGCCAACGAGATCGGTACACTATCTAACCTACAATTTGGGCTATATGACAACAGTGTCTCTGGTGATGAAGATATCTTCTTTGATGTTGATGGGTCAAATAATCTAACAATCTGTGCGGTAGGAACGTGTGATAACTCAAATCTGTATGTTGGGCCAGGTCAAACCTACATTCCTGCGACGTCTACGACAGTAACTATCAATACTCACGATTTTGTGAATGATGGGACGATTGAGCTTGATGCCAATACGTTTAATTTGACCGGATCATGGACGAACAATGCTACATCATCAGCTGATACCTCAACCGTTAACCTGATCGCATCAACCGGCGCTGAGACAATATCTTCAACTGAAAGTCCTTTGCGGTTCCATAACCTTGGTTTTGGTGGGTTTGGGACTGCTACCTTTACCCCAAGTGTTGGACTCGATTTGTCTGGTAGTTTGACGGTGGCTACTGGTACGCTGGATCGCACAGGTTTTGATATTTCTATCGCTGGCAGTCTCGTCACTGAGTTTGGTGGGGTGTGGTTTGGTACTGGTACTACTACGTTTGACGGAGCCGGTGCACGCAGCTGGACTGATCGGTCTGCTGGACTACAAAATATCGGAAATGTGGTCATTGATGGTCCAAGTACAGTGCTCAGTGTCACCACAGACGTGTCGGCGTACGATATCCGAATTGGTGCTAATGATACGTTGGTTGGTGGGACTGGGAACACTATTAACGTAGGAGGTGATTGGTTGAATCAAGGTAACTTCTCGGCACAGACCAGTACCGTACGATTAGTGGCAGACGACCGCGTCTACCCACCAATTATCCCAGGCTCATCTGACTGGTATGGCGACAATGCGTTTGATAAACGAGTAGCAGTAGTGGTTGATAGTGCTGAGGTTAACGCGCCTTTGACTAATTTCCCGATGTTTGTTGACCTTAGTACACTGGGTGCAGCATTTTGGAGTGATGTGAAAAGTGATGGTGGGGACATTCGCGTGACTGCAAGTGATGGTCAGACCGAGTTGCCAATTGATCTAGTTGCAATTGATACAACAGCACAAACCGGTGAGCTTCACTTCCTAGCTGATAGTGTTAGTGATATTGCTGATACTACGTTTTATATTTACTTTGACAACCCAGCTGCCAATCGCTACGCTAATGCGGCCACCTACGGACGTGACAATGTGTGGGTCGACTACAAAGCGGTGTATCACTTTGCCGATGATCCAACAGCTGTTTCTAACACCATAGTCGACGCTACTGGAAATGGCTTTAACCTGACTGTGTTAATTGAAGGTCTAGCTACCTCAACCGGTCAGTTGGGTACTGCTTTTGACTTTAACGGTTCAACTGGGTACCTCAGTGACCCTGACTTCTTCTGGACGGCTGGTGATCCACTGACAACTTCTGGGTGGTACTTCATGAGTGCCGCCAGCAACGAGGCATACTGGGAGTGGGGAGACAACGCACAGCCGGACAATATTGAGTTCCGTCCTTGGTACCAAACTACTAACGGTCTCCATTACTTTGGTCAAACCGGAGGTGCAACCTACTCAATTAACCCACGTGACACTACTCGTTGGTATCACTTTACAACTCTTGGTGCTACTTCAACCTCGGCTGATAACCTTGTGTATCAAAATGCAATCGAAGTTGAACGAGTAGCGCAGTCAGTCGCAAACCCACAAAACACCCTCACTGGATTAAAGGTCGGGCGAGAGGGAACTGGTGGTTCAATCAACGCCATTTTGGATGAATTCCGGGTAACAACAGAAACTCGGTCGCAAGCCTGGATAGAGGCAGAGTATCTCAATCAGTTCCGACCGAATCTGTTTTACAGTACAACTTCACCACAGACGTATCAGCCTGACGTGCTGCTAGATGAAGCAACTCATAACATTACTGCCGGTGGTGCGAGCTTCTACAACTTCACAATGGATGACTCGGTCACCACAGCAGCCTTTTTAAGCACATCTGTGTCAGTCAATAACGACTTCACTGTGGCTACAGGTACCATTGCTCTACCAACTGGAACGCTGACCATTGGTGGATCGTTTACTAATACAGGTGTCTTTATGCACAATAATGGTGAAGTGCGATTCTCAAGTACTGGTCCAGAAAGTATCACTCTAAGTGGAACAGAATTCCTCAACGCATTCAATAATGTGACGTTTAATGGTGTAGGGACGTATACCTTTACTGAAGTAAATGCAACCACCTCTAATAACATGATTATTAATGCTGGTTCGGTTGTGTTCCCGAGTGATGGGTTGACCATCGGTGGAAGGCTTGATGTTAATGGAGGAGGATTTAACGCCAATGGTGGAACGGTTACCTTTACTTCGTCAGAAAGTGAGTTAATTTCTACTAATGGATCGACATTTAATAACGTTATCTTTGGCGATCTGTCTGCTGGTTCTGGATGGTACAACACTGATTGGAATAATCGGATCGAGGTGACTATTGATGCGGGTATGGTCGATGCTGACCTCACTAATTATCCGGTCTATGTGAACTTGGCTCATCTTGGATCTACGTTCTGGTCTGGAGTAGGTAACAGTGGAAACGATATCAGAGTGACAACAGCTGATGGTGTAACTGAAGTACCAGTTGAAGTGGTTGATGTTAGTACGGGTGATGATAGCGGAGAAATCCACTTCTTGGCACCAGCTGTGAGTAGTTTTGCAGACACAACCTTCTATGTGTATTACAACAACCCGGACGCCGTTGCGTATGATGTGACTGATCCATATGGACGTAATGCAGTTTGGCGAGAGTATGAGGCTGTATACCACTTTGTGCGTGACCCAGCGGTTGGGTTTGTCGATGTGACTGGTAATGGTAAGGATCTAGCGCCACTGGTTGGTCTGGCAGATCAGGCAACTGGTCTGATGGGTACAGCGCTTGATACAACCACTGGTAACGTCATGGTAGGTGATGCTGATTGGACTTGGACTGCTGGTGAAGACTTGGTGTCTTCAGGGCTCTATTTCATGTCTACCGTTGACGACGTCGCTCTGTGGCAGTTTGGTACCACCTGTACTGGAGATAACTGTCTAGCATTTTTACCTTGGTACGATAGTGTTGATCGGGGATATAATCGCTTTGGTGAGACTTCTGGTAACGATTACCGCTTTACTCGTGATTCACTAAACTGGCACCACTTCACGACCCTTGGACGAGCAACTGACGGTGCACAGGTAGAAATCTACGAGGACGGTGTTATCCGAGACTTCTACGCCCAGACTGCTACGGGTCAAAATCCATCTCAGACAGGATTGCAGATTGGACGGTACAACACTGGAAACTATGGTCAAATTCTAATTGATGAGCTTCGATTCGCGACTACTACTCGTTCTAATGAGTGGATCACTACAGAGTTTGAGAACTTCACCAATGCGGTTAACTTCTACAGTACGAGTTCAGAAAGTTACCTAGATGTTGCCTCATCATTCACACTCGATGAGTCAGTAACGACGGTACTTGGTGATTTGACAGTTAATTTTGCCAACCTGGTTGCACCAACTAGTAATCTTTTGATTGGTGGTTCAGCCCTTAACACTGGCGGAACGTTTGATCCAAACAGTGCTACTACTACTTTTAACAGTACTGATACAGGAGAAACGGTAGAGTTTGGAAAAGGTGCTTTTTATAACCTCAGCTTTAATGGTGTAGGTGGTGGGTGGAGTATTGCTACTACTACCGTAACTAATAATGCGTCACTTGTAACTGGAGCTGATTTCACACTGCAATCAGGCAACACAATGACAGTAGGTGGTCAGTTTACCAACACTTTTGCATCAGCGGCGACCACATGGGCCGGCAGTACACTCGTACTAACTGGAGGAGATTACACGATTACTGGTCGGCTTGATGAAGGGGATGACTATGCCCGAATGATTGTGTCAAACGACTCTGATCTTGTGTTATGGAACTCAACAGTGAGTACCTCTACGGTACGTGATACATCGTCACTCTATATGCCTGATTACGCGGATATTGACGGTACGTTGCAGATCTACGGTCAATATGAGCGTACAACTGGTACTGAACACTGGAGCTACGCCACTGATTTCGACGGAACAGATTTAACTGGTGTTGAGCGAGCGGTTACTGTGCAAATGGGTCGTGGTGCAGAGCTTTCATTTGGAACGAGCACGACACTTAATGTGGTAGGCGTTAGTGGCAATGAAACTACGGTGTCATCTCTCTCTGGTATTTATACGCTCGGTGTTACTGCTGGTACAGTTGCAATTGACTACGCTTCGTTCAGTAACATTGGTCCTGCAGGGTTAGAGTTGCGTAGTGGAACTACAATTGACACCCTTGCAAACAGTGCGTTTGCAGTTGCGGGAGGTAGAACAGGTATCACAGCTGATGCTGCAACTATTAATCTGCAGCCGTCTGCTGAGTACACCAATATGGTCTTTAGTACTTCTTCTGCAAATAGTATCTATGAACCAGCCTGGGCTGATCAAGTAGTGGTGACAGTTCTGGCGTCTGAAATTAATGAAACGCTCGAGCAGTTCCCGCTATACGTAGACCTGTCGACTCTAGGGGCTGGCTTCTGGGCTGGTGTACAAAGTGATGGACGAGATATCAGAGTCACTACAAGTAACGGAGTTGAACTGCCATTTGACCTAGTTGAAATCAACACCGCTAATCAAACTGGAGAGTTACATCTCTTGGCACCTACGTTGTCGTCGGTTGAAAATACAGCATTTTACATTCACTTTGCTAACCCAGCAGCGGTGGCGTACGCACCGACTGATGAATTTGGCGCGCAGGCAGTGTGGGTCAACTACGAAGCGGTGTATCACTTTAACGAGGATCCAACGGTACGCATTACTGACGTTTCAGGAAATCAGCGAGACCTCTTCCCGACAGTTGGAACGCCAGCGACCACGTCAGGTCAGCTCGGTACTGCACTTGATACTACGGCAACAAACGTGATGTTAGCCAACAGCGGTTGGACTTGGGAAGCTGGCGACGACTTAGTATCTTCTGGGCTCTACTTTCAGTCTGCTTTTGATACTGGTGCACTCTGGCAGTTTGGCCCTGGCTGTGTGAATGATAACTGTCTGGCGTTTATGCCGTGGTACGACAACGCAACCCGGGGGTATCACCGGTTTGGTGAATCATCTGGTAATGACTACAACTTCACCCGAAACCCAGCAATCTGGCACCACTTTACAACGTTAGGTCGAGCAATTGACGGAGAGACAGTTGAGATCTATGAAGATAATCAGTTACGTGATTCGTACACTCAAACTCCTACCGGTGAGAATCCATCGCAAACTGGATTGCAAATTGGACGCTATGGTGGCGGCACTTATATGGACATAGATGTTGATGAACTTCGATTCACCACCGTGATTCCTAGTACGAACTGGATTGATACCGAGTATAAAAACCTCACTGATCCAACTAGTCTGTATGCCACAACTTCAGCTGAGACGGTGACGTACAACGTGACCGCAGATGGAGTGCCAAGCACCTTCTGGCTCTTCTCAGCAGGTTCAGGTAATTTGTATGGAGAAGCGTTTGATAACGATGATGGTGATCCGGGGTCAGTCCAGTGGGATGACAGTAACTTCGCTGTAACCATTTCAGGGGTGGTATACCAAGATGACGGCGTGACCCCAATGGGTGCGCCAGTCTGTAACGATTCTACCGAAGTGGTTACTGTAGTGCTCGATGGCGTTACTAGTTACACGGCTGCATGTAGTGCTGCAGATGGATCGTATGAAGTGACAGGAATTGCCTATACCGGTGAACCACAAATTACGACCTATATCGAGAGTAGTGCACTTACACCTCAAACTAATGTGGGTATCTATGCTGAAACAACTGGGATCGGATCAGTAGCAAGCAACCTTTTGACCGTAAATCGTCCGGCTTTGATTGATGATACAACGCTCGTGTTGATCGTTGGGAAGGACGATGATACTGCGTTTGGAGCAGTACCAGCTGGTTGGACTGCGGTTGATATCCTTGGTAACGCAACCGGTGATCAGATTGGTACTGGTATTTGGTATCGACGAGTAGCTACTGCCGCGGGTGAGCCAGCAACTTACGATTTCCCACTTAACGATAACGGTGAAAACTTTAGTTACTGGATGGGTGCACTTACTAATGTTGACCCGGTTACGCCGATTGATGTGGCGAGTGTGTGGACTAAGTATCAAAATGAACAGGCGCCGAACGCACCTCAACTAACAACTGTCACTAACGGATCACTTGTCCTGTCTGCGTGGTATGTCGATAATGACGATACGACTGTAGTGCCAAGCTATAACTGGGACGTTCGAGCAGACAATATCGTCAGTGCTGCTAACAACAACCTAAGTGTCGCGTCACGCTTGATGAAAACTGCAGGTCCAACCGGTAGCTCAACTATGACCGGTGTGATTTCAAGCCGTGATCCTCACGCTGGTCAGTTTGCTTTCCGTCCAGCTAGCAGCCCAACTGCAACGAGTTCAATTGTGGCAGCCGCAGTCACCAAGACACCACTAGGGAATAATGGTTCACCGTTTGAGCAAGTGTCACTCCGAGACTATCGAGTTGAGACCGGTAACGTACTCAATGCAGCTGATGTGAACGTGGAACGTCCTGCAGTTGAAAATGGTGATGTGTTGGTGATGATGCTAGCAAAAGAAGATGATTTCAATTTCACACCGCCAAGTGGTTGGATTGCTGCAGCTGAACAGCTACAAGTGATTGGAAACCAGATGTATACCAGTTTGTGGTACAAGGTTGTCACTAATGCTGGAGCTGAGCCGACTACCTATCCGTTTACAAGTAACGATACCAATTCCGAAGAGTATTCATACTGGATTGGTTCGTTTGATGGCGTAGACGCAACGAACGTATTTGACGTTGCTCCGGTATGGAGTAACCTACAAAATACTTCTACACCAGCAGCACCAAGTGTCACTACACTGACGCCAGGCGCCTATGTTTTGGCTGGTTGGTATGTAATCGACGATGGAGCAATGGATATGCCAGCAGCACCATGGAAAACGCTTGGACAAGATATTGTGACAAACAACCGGCTGCTCGCTGTCTCTGGACGATCAATGGTGACTGCCGGTGCTACCGGTGCTGCGACGCTCACTGGTGGTAGTACTGATGATGTTAACGTTGGTCAGTTTGCGTTGCGACCAGCAGCTGTTTCAGTAGCAAACGCTATCAATGACATGGATCTCTACCAGGATCGAGTAGTCGTGCGACACTCAAATATCGATCCGCTGACTATTTTCGACATGAGTATCTTTGACTCGACTACCGAAAGTGATCTACCGTTCACCGCCACCCTTGGTGCGCCAGATACATTGACTGTAGCTGACGGGTCAGGGCTAGTGGTTTGGAATAACCGGACTTTTGCACCAGGTGGAGTGATTGACTTGCTCGGCTCGGGTACAACTGCAGCTGATGGCTCAATCCTACAAAAGGCTGGTTCTGTGCTGCAGGCTAATGGCTCAGACCCGATTACAGTTGGTGGTTCACTCTATCTCGAAACCGGAGCAACGTTCTCTGGAGCTACGAGCCCAATTACCTTTACCGCAAACAACCCAGGGCAGCAAATTGGCTCAGCCGCAAGTTCAACTATTACATTCAACAGTTTGACCTTTACTGGTACAAATGGTGGATGGGCTGTGCAAACACCGATTATCTCACAAACCGGCATCACAGTTGCGACTGGTACCGTGAGTGGAGTGGCCAATATAACAGTAAATAGTGGTTCATTTGGTGGTGACGGAACTGTGAACCTGACTGGTGGGTTAACTCGTATTCTCAGTACCAACACGTTGGGTGGAGTGCGACCGTGGACATTTAACAGTCTCACGCTCGGAAATGGAGTTGCAGCAGGAATCACAACTCCAGCTGGAACTGCCACAACTTCAGTGCGAAGTGTGCTGACTATTGCCGCAGGTCACTTCCTTGATGCTAATAATAGTGTGTTTGATCTGCAAGGAAACGGTAACGTGCTGGTTGAAACTGGTTCGTTTCTCGAAGACATCAGTACCATCCGTTACAGTGGAGCAACTCCAAATGTACGCCAAACTCCTTATTACAACTTAGTGATTGATACTGATCGGGGTGGTGTCGTTAATGCTACGGCACCAATTACCGGACTACAGGTACTCAATAACTTGAGGGTTGGTGTGCTTGGTACATCTACCTTGAATGCAACGATCAATGATCCAGCCGTGTCGGTGGGTGCAAATGTGTCAATTGGAACGCTTGGTACGTTGATTGCTAGTGATATCCGAACAATGACAGTTAATGGAAGTTGGAATAATGACGGTGTATTTACTGCAAATAACGGAACCACCACCTTTGCGCGCACTAGTGGAAGCGCTACTATTGCTGCCGGAAATTCACCATTTGGAAAGCTCAACATCACTGGTGCTGCAAATTACTCAATTGTTGAAAGTGCTACTACCACTGGACGCACCTCACTTGGTGCTTCTGTGACTGGGTTTACCTTGAACCCTGGTCTGACTCTATCTGTTGCCGGTAACTTTAGTAACTTGATGCCTGACGCAGCTACAACTTGGACTGGATCTACCCTTAAACTAACCAGTGGCACTGCGTTTACAATCAACACAAAAGCAACTGGTGATACCTATGACACTATCGTGACTGAGGCGGGTACACACCCAAGACTCTGGAACTCAACTACAACTGTAGTAACTACGGCACCAAACAGTTCATTGTATTCAATGGATCATCAAAGGGTTGATGGAAATCTGCTTATTTATGGTGATTTCATTAGTGCTGCTGGAGCTGATCATTGGAGTTATGCGACTGACTTTGATGGAGCAACTCTCGGGGTACCTCGTATAGCAGATGTTCGCATTGAGGATGGGGGTAGTGTGCTGTATACCGGCGGATCATTGACGGTGCTTGGTACTTCAACCGCCAGTACAACAATTATGGCTCAAGGTGCTGGTCCATACAGTATGACTATTGGAGGAACCGCAACTGTCGATATGCAGTACTACACAGTACGCGACATTGTGTCTGACGGACTGGTTCTTACCGGGACACCAAACGTCGTTGATCTCTCACGGGGAGACTTTGAGGTCGCATTTGCAGGTGGGTCTGCGATGACGGTTGGTGGTAGTGTGATTGGGGCAAATCCAGCTAAAAACTTTACTAATAACCGGTTTGCGACAACCACTACCATTAACGCCTTCAACGTGACGGCAACAGGAACCAGTATCAGTTCGTGGCGGTTTGTAAACGTTGACGGTAACCTTGATGGTGAAGCAAAAGACGTCGACCCAGGAGGAGATCCAGGATATCTTGTGTGGACAGACTCAGCCGCTATTATTGATATCTCAGGTACGGTGTACCAAAACGATCGATCAGCCATTTCAACTATCTGTGATGGTGTTACTAACAATCTACGATTGAGTATCCAAGGTCTAACCTTTGCTTCAACTTCTTGTGCGGTCGGTACAGGGGATTACACCTTTACCGATATTGGTTTTGGTCCAAGTGACACTCTAACTGTGTACATTGATGGTGAGGCGATTCAGGCGGCAACAGTTTCCAAAGACCCGATCTCACTGATTGGTGACATGGATTTGTACGAAAATCACGTGATTGTTCGACATGAGAGTGCAGGGGCGCAAACGATTGCAGCTATGTCGGTCTACGACAGTAGTGACGATGCTGATATTCCGTTTACTGCGGTTGACGCTGGAACCGATACATTGACTTTGCCAGCTGACTTTACTCTCTTGGTGTGGGCAAACAAAAATTTCCAGCCAGGTGGTGATGTAACCATTAGTGGTGGGGGAAGTGGTTCGTCGTATGATGGCTCGCTCGAGTTGCTAACAGGCGCTGATTACATAGCTGCAAATGGAGAAACTCATAGTGTTGGTGGAGACATTGTTACCGCAGCCGGATCACTGTTGGCCCCAGCTCAATCAGCCTTTGACTTTACAGCTGCCGGTGCTGGCCGAACCCTAGACTTTAACGAAGCGGTACTGTTCGATGTTACTTTCTCTGGTTCGGGTGATTGGACAATTACCGATCCAACCTTTACTGCCGGTAATGATGTTGTCATTAGTAATGGTGATCTGACTTTACCAACTGGAACTTCAACGGTAGCCGGATCGTTTGAAAACACTGGTGGGTCATTTGATGCTAATGGTGGTGTGCTGTACTTTACTGCGACTGACCTTGGTAACGTCGTTCGATTTGGGGGGTCAACCGCAGATACGGTTCTATTCTCAGGCGTCGGTGCGTGGAGTTTTGCAGACGTTGTTGCGACTACCACGCAATCATTTACCGTTGCAACCGGGACTGTAACGTTGCCTAGCGGTACGCTGATTGTGGGAGAAGACTTTGTGGTTACTGACACGATCACACACAATGGCGGTACAGTTCAAGTGGTTGGTACCACTGGCGGAAATATCATTACTCTGAGCGGCAACGACCTGACAAACCTGACTGTTACTGCTACTGGTGGCGATTACACCCTGACCGATCCTTCTGCCGCATTACTTGGCAACCTCACTCTTTCTGACGGTGCACTTACTGTCGGTACTGGAACCGTGTCAATTGGCGGGTCGTTTGATGTGTCTGGTGGGGTATACAACAACGGTTTGGGTACACTGTTGTTTAACTCAGCCGATGGTGGTGAGTTTATCGACCCAGGCGCAAACGACCTCTACAACCTAGTGATTGCTGGGGCTGGTGGTTGGACACTGATCGACAATGCAACTACCACCAATAACTTTGCAATCACAAATGCCGGGACATTTACGGTAAATCCAGGGTCACGGGTATACGTAGGGAATGTATTTACAAACACGGTTGGCGGTGCTGCTACTACCTGGACCGGGACAACCTTGGTGCTTGATGGGGGCAATCAGTACGAAACAAACGTCAAAGTTACAGCCACCGAGTCATACGATATCCTAACGTTGGGCGAGAATACCGATGTCAGTAGTTGGAACACTAGTGCAACTACGCTCAATGTGCCAGTAACTTCGTCGTTCTACTCTCAGGATCATGCAGGGGTTGATGGCGATCTCTACATTTATGGCGATTACCGTATTGGAACCACAACCGAATACTGGAGCGCTGCTACTGACTTTGACGGTGCTGTGATCGGGTCACCACGACAAGCCAATGTGTACATTGCAAGTAGTTCAGCGGTGACTCTAGCTGGTGGCAGTCTGCAGATAGTTGGTACTCTAACGGCTAGCACGTCAGTACAAAACCAGGGAGTCGGCGCATATGATCTGATAGCTACTAGCGGAACACTCAACGCGAACTTCTATAACATCACTGATTTAACTGCAAACGGACTAGATATATCTGGTACGACCAATGTTACTTCACTCAGTAACGGCTACTTTACGCAGGCGGCTAATAACACAAACCTCATTACACTCGTCTCAGGTGTTATCAATAACAATGCTTCGGTAGTGGTAGCCAACACCGGATTTGCTACTGGTGGCTTCACTGGCGGAGTAAACGTTTCGCTTGATGCAACTACTACTAACAGTTGGAGCTTTACTGGTTCGCTCGGTAACCTTTGGGGTGAGGCGTTTGATGTTGACGGGGTGGATGATTGTAGTTCAATCCGTTGGGACGACAGTGAATGTCTACTAACTGAACAAACAAACTACCGTTGGCGCAACGATGACGGAGGTGAAGGTGCTCTAGATAGTGAGTGGTTTGATACTGACTGGTCAGCTCGTCAACGAGTGCGAGTCGTAAACGATGATCCTGCGACTTACACAAACACCGCTGTAAAAATTCCGGTAGCATATGATGCAGATATGCAGTCAGACTTTGAAGATCTGCGGTTTACAGCTGCGGATGGAGTAACCTTGGTTGACCATTGGATTGAAGCATTCAACAGCGGCACTGACGCAGTTGTTTGGATCAAAGCTCCAACTCTTCCTGCTGACAGTGTGTCAGAGTTCTACATGTATTTCGGAAATGTTTCTGCAACCTCAACTAGTAATGGTGCAAACGTCTTTGATGTGATAGAAGATTTTGAAGACAATGATATTGCTGAATACACCGGTGGTACTGGAGACATTGCTCGTTTTGAGACTGAAAGTGCGCTTGATAACGGTGCTCCTGCCTATGGTGGAGGGTTTGCATTGCGAGCTGTGAACACTGGTGATCGAACAACTGACGGAATCGCACGAAGTGATGTAACTGTCTCACAAGGTCAAACGATTAGATTTATGCAGTATATCGATACTGTTTCTGGAACCGGAGATGAAGTTTGTACTATCTTTGCATCAAATGGATCCGTTGCAAGTAATCAAAACTATGCAATTTGTACTGATCAGATCGGAACTGACCGAATCTCTATAGTACGTAACGTAGCCAATACAGAGTTCTCTGGAACAATTCTAGGCACATCACCAGCAAACTTTACCAGTGGATCGTTTGGATCTGGTTGGTATGAGTTCTACGTTGATTGGGAAACTGACGACACAATCGACGTCGCAGTGTACTTTGAATCAACCGGGCAATTGGTTGCAACCACAACTGCAACTGACAGTACATATACATCTGGTGGCATCGGATTTGCATACTGGTTCCAAAATGGTGGTTGGGATAGCTATGTAGCGTATCCTCGTACCGAAACCAGGCCGCGGGTATATGTGGGAGATAAACAAGTTGATGGAGGTGCTACATGGGCAAATCCTCAAAACACTCCAACTGGGGGGTACTTGATTGGAGAGACTGCCCGTTTGCGACTTGCGATTGAAAACTCAGGACTGCCGATTGAAAACCAACGGTTCCAGCTAGAATTCGCTCCTAAGCTGACCGCTCCAACCTGTGAAGCAGTTAATCCGGCTAATTACATAGAAGTTCCTAACATTGCAAGCTGTGGAAGTAGCGCAATTTGTATGGCTACTTCGCCAAACGTCACCAACGGTGACCCGACCACAGACCACCTAGTCACTGATGCTGGTGATTTTGCAGCTGGAGAAATTGTAACTAGTCCAAGTAACCAAACATCTCTCTATGACCTCGATCAAAACCGATACACAGAGCTAGAATACGCCTTGCAACTGACTGCTAATGCCAGCAATGACGCATACTGCTTCCGGGTGACTGATGATGGCTCTACCCTGGATTCATACAGCAATCTCCCAGAGTTAACGCTGGCATTTGATCCAATTATTTCAGCCGTAACACTCAATGATGGATTTGACATCAGTCTGACTCCAGGTGCCACAACCACGATTATAGCTTCAAGTACAGTGACTGACTTTAACGGATTTGCCGATCTTGGTTCAGCCACCACTACCTTCTACAAGACATCTGTTGGGGCAGCCTGTACACCCGATGACAACAACTGTTATATCGCCACCAGCTCATGTAGCTACGTTAATTGTTCTGGCAACTCATGTTCACTGATCTGTGAAGCGCCGTTTGCTTACCACGCAGACCCTACAGATGAGGATGGTGCTCAAGAGTGGTTTGCATTTATGGAGGTTGAAGATCTTTCTGGAGCAAATACCTTTGGTAGTTCAGTTGGGGTTGATGTCCTAACACTTCGAGCTCTCGATGTTCAAAATGCCATTGCTTATGGGACTGTAGACATCAACCAGAACACGGGAGCGTTCAATCCATTTGTGACGCTAGTCAACCTGGGTAACGAATCACTTGACGTACAGGTTGCTGGAACCGACATGACTGATGGTATTACCTCGGTTATCCCAGCAGCTCAACAGCGCTACTCAACCTCAACGTTTGACTATGCTGCGTGTATCGGATGCTCAACACTAGCTGTGACAGGGGCTGATTTAGAAGTTGACCTACAAAAACCTGTAGCCAGCACTCCGGTTGTTAGTGATCAAATTTACTGGGGGATTGAGGTTCCGTTTGGTACAGCAAGTTCACCACATACAGGAACCAACTTCTTTATGGCTATCACTGATTAACCTATGAATTACTCAACTAAACAACGAGCTGTCCGTGATACGATTACAGTAATGCAAACTCGATCTTTAATCACACCTCTTCTCTGTGTCACATTGCTGATGGCGAGTTTAATGCCGCAATTTGTAATTGCTCAGTCAAACGATCGAGAAGCTCCTGAAATTGACAACCTGCAAATTACAAACGTTACCGAAACGAGCGTCACTATTACCTGGGAAACTGATGAAGAGGCTGACTCAGCTGTTAACTATGGCTTGCAGCCAAACTACGGTATTGTCCGTATTCCCGAAACTGACCGAACAGAACACTCAGTCACTCTCGACGGACTAGAGGCTGGTCGAACCTACTATTTTCGGGTTGTCTCGGCAGACGAAAACGGAAACCAAGGAATCTCAGCTGACTACAGAATTGAAACCAGTGGTCCACCACAAGCTGGAACCGGAGAAAATAATGGAAATGGTCCAAATGATGGTACTGGGCAGGGTGATGGTAATCGACCTGATCCAGAGTCACAAATTACTACCGAAGAGCTCAATAATGACTCTTTGGCAACACTACGGATTATCGAACAAATTAACCAAATTACAGACCCACAAAAGTTACAAGAAATTATAAATGAAACAGTCAAAGCCATCCAAGGAATTACCGAAGACCTGACGATCGTCGGTCCACCAACTGTTATTCCTGAAACTACTTCGGCGCTAGTCAAATGGACGACTGACCGCGCAGCCAGCTCAGAAGTGCGCTTTTCAGCCTCCAATGGGTTTGATGGTGTAAATTATGAATTTTCTCAGTCATCTACCGGCGGGAATACAACTGAGCACGAAATTCGCCTCATTGGACTAGATCCCTTTACTGACTACAGCTTCAAGGTCATTTCTACTGACGAAGTGGGCATAACCGGGGAAAGTCGAAACTTTACCTTTCAAACCAAAGCCACCGCTCCTGATATTCGAAACCTACGAGTAGTCAAAGTTGAAGAAGACGCTGCCACCCTAGCGTGGGAAACCACTGTACCAGCCAAGGCACTCGTGGAATTCCAGGATTTAACCACTGGTGCTCAGAACTCGGTTGGTCGCCCAACGCTCGCTACGACTCACCAAATGCGGCTGGCTGACCTGACTCTGGGAACGCGGTACGTAGCATTTGTTACGTCTGAAAACTCAGGTGGTGACCGAGTAAAAAGTCAGCCAATTCAGTTTATTACAGTGCGTGACATTGCGGCGCCTATTATTACTAATGTGACTAACGAATCGACTCTATTTCCTGGTAGTGAGTCTCGCATTCAGACCATTATAGAGTGGGATACCGATGAACCATCGTCCTGTCTGCTGACATACCAGGAGGGTGTAGCTGGCGGTACCGAACCGTTTACGGTTGAGAAGGAATTGATTCAATACAGTACGTCACACGTGGAAGTAGTAGTTGATTTTGGACCGGCCACTGTATACCAGTTCTACATCACATGTAGCGATGAGGCTGGCAATAGTATTCAGTCTGAGAACTTTGTGTTGTTTACACCAATACAGGAAAAAAACATTATTGACTTAATCCTTGAAAACTTCGAAGCGACCTTCGGATGGGTTCAAAACATCGGCGCGTAGTATGGCAAAACCTTTCATCGTAGCACGTGATCTTTCGATCATTTATAACCAAGGAAAGTCCAATGAATTCAAGGCTCTTACTGGGGTTAACACTGATATTTTTGAGGGTGAGTACATTATTTTGTTTGGGCCGTCTGGTTGTGGTAAATCCACACTCATGTATTCGATCCAGGGATCATTGCCGCCAGGTGAGGGGACTCTGCTCGTGAAAGGAGATGACGTGTATTCTTATCCACCTTCAGAGCGGGTATATTTCCAGCGTCACGTGATGGGTATTATTTTCCAGTCTTTCAACCTGATTATGTCTTTGTCAGTGCTCGACAACGTAGCGCTGCCGATGATTTTTTGTAATGCCGACCGAGCGACACGAGAGCGTCGAGCTCAATCACTACTCGACCGCTTTGGTGTAGGGCACGTCTCCCACAAGATCCCAGCGATGCTGTCAGGGGGGCAGCAACAGCGTGTATCGGTAGCCAGGTCAATGGTTAATGACCCTAAAATTCTCTTAGCAGACGAACCTACCGGTAACCTTGACTCAGTATCTACTCAGCAGGTGATGGACAAGATTGACGAGATTAATACGTTTGATAAGCGAACGATTATTATGGTGTCTCACAACGCTGCTCACCTCAGTTACGCTCACCGGGTGTACTACCTAAAAGACGGCCGAATTTTGCGCGAGGTGGTGAACCCGCAGCGAAAGCAAATTAAACCAGTCCGCGAAGGCGAAACGATTGTCACTGAACTAGAACAACTTGCACGGTTATATCCGTATGACTCGGTAGAAACCTGGCGGGTGAAAAGTATGGTCAATTTCTTGACTCAGGACTATAGTTTTGACCAAATTGGTCGACTTGAACACGCAGTTGATCTCTTTTTGCAGGGTCGAATTGATCGCGAACACTTCATCAAGAGCCTCATCCTACCAATGGAGCGTGGCGGGGTAGAGGTGTCTGAAAAAGAGGCGCGACACATGGCCGGCGTGGTAGAGAAAGTGATTCATACTGCTGATGATATCCGCCGATTCCGGGCTAAAAAAGATAACGACGCAGTATTCTTTACCCAGGATAAACTAGCCGAACGAATGCAAGAACATTTGGCTCAGGAACATCGAATCAAGATGAGTAAGCAGCAACAAGACAATATGACCGAACTAATCGCTGACCGCGTGACTGGTGTGGCTGATGAATCTGAATTAAACGAGAGGTTGATGAAAGGGGTTAGGTCAAAAGGTTTAGGCCTCAGTGAGTCCGAAGCAGACGATATGACTCGTTACTTTGAAAAAATTATTGCCCAGGGAGTAGACGTAAGTTACAAAGGATAATATGAGAGTTCAAGATTTAGCACAATTGTCTACCCGAATGTTTAAAACTAACCCACTTCGTACGTGGTTAACGATTTTAGGTATGGGGGTGGGAACTGCTGCGGTAGTAATTTTAGTAGGACTTGGCTTTGGTTTGCAGCAGATTATTCTAGAGCAGATCGTGTTTGGAGATTCATTGTTGTCTTTAGGTGTATCAGCAACCGGTGCTCAAGGTTTAGCGTTGACACCAGACGTGGTGCGTCGATTTGAAGACAATGAGGCTGTGGTTGACGCCGCACCGTTGGCACGTTTCCCAGCCCTAGTAACCTACAAAGGCTTAACTGGTAATGTGTTTATTCAGGGAGTAGAGCCACCGTACCTGAGGTATGCCGGTATTACTGCAAGTTATGGTGAGGTGTTTGAAGAAGAGGATATTGAGGATACCACCTCAGTGATGCTCTCTCCGGCTACACTCAAATTGTTTGGGATTGCCGACGAGGACGCAGAGGCATTTATCGGAGAGCGGGTAGCGTTCAGATTGTTGGTACCAGCTGATGATGGTAGTGACGATGTGAATGAGATTATCCTTGAGAAAGAATATATCGTACGTGGTATTACCAAAGAAGCTGGAACACTTAACGCTATGATGATGCTTCCAGAACTGCGTAACTACGTTGGTATCGATGAATATGAACGAGTCCAGGTTAATGTCATAGACAATGAGAGTCTTCCCTTAGTTGAAGCTGCATTGGTAGAGCAAGGGTTCCGCGTTACGGCACTTTCTAAAACTGTTGAACAAGCCTCAAAAATCTTTCAGGGGGTGCAGGCAGTTCTGGCCACGTTCGGAGGTATTGCTTTAGTTGTGTCTGCTATTGGAATGTTTAACACCATGACGGTGACGTTGCTTGAGCGAACCAAAGAGATCGGAATCATGAGGACAATTGGTGCATCACCAAATGATGTTAAATACCTGTTTGTGTCTGAATCAGTTGTGGTGGGGTTCTTAGGGGGCGTGACAGGGATACTCATGGGGGTTGGGTTCGGATTAGCTATAAATATATTCCTTAATATTGTCGCAAGTCAATTTGGGGGTCAGGCCGTGAGTTTATTCTCATTTCCACTAGACTTCCTAGCATTTATTGCTATTTTCTCGGCCGGGGTTGGGTATTTAACCGGAATTTTCCCCGCTAGGCGAGCTTCCACTCTCAACCCGCTCGACGCAATCCGGTATGAGTAATCGCTGTTATGTACTGTGTACAACGTGTGTATAACCACTAGCAGTACACAAAAGTAACGGTACAATTAGTAGGAAATTAGTAATATTTATTATATGTCGTACAACAAAGAAGCCTTCCCACATTATATGAAAACAGCCGGTAAAATATCAGTCCTAGCAGCCGTCGCTGGTCTAGCTGTCTTTCTATTTGCCTTTATGGTGGATGTTGGTCAACAAGAATTCCAACGAGTATCCGCACAGACTGCAACCACCAGTTTGACTGTGCTAAACACACCTCCAACGTTTGATACTCTTCCAACAGAGGTAATACCTTCTTCGACGACAAGTCCAACTAACTCTGGTGATGTGATTCAGTGGACAGCAGTAGGCAACGACAGTAACGGCGCACCATACTTCCTCTTGGTGTGTAGTACAAACGCGACACCTACTGCAAATGAAGCTGCTAACCCAAGCTCTCTTGGAACTGCACCTCCTGAATGTGGGGTAGGAGCAATTCAATGGGCCGTATCTGCCTCAACCACTAACCTGCAAGCTGCCTTTGCTGCAACAACTACAGTTGATGCTGCCACAGCGTCACTGTTTGCTGAAAGTAACGAATGGTACGCGTGGGTATGTGATGACGATCCGGTACAAGCTGAATGTAACCCAACGCCATCACAAGGGCTATTTGGACCTGGAGCATCAAGTTCTTCACCATTTAACGTAAACAGCCGTCCGGTACTAACTAACGCGTACAACGATGGACCAGTAGATCCTGGTGCACTTCTAACATTCCTCTCAACCTCATCGGATCCTGACACTGTTGGTGGAACAGACACTATGACAATCGTAGTTTGTGGTGCCGCTATCGACTATAATCCTGTGACAAACGACTGTGATGCTAACTTTATTGCCTCAACTTCTGTACCAGCAAACCCTAACGTTACCGCTACAACAACCATAGCAATTCCAGTTCGTGACCGTGTGTATGACGCATTTGTATTCCTACTTGATGAGCATGGACATGAAGCTGCAGCAAACCCAATTCAAGCCAACTTTGAAGTAGCAAACGTCGCACCGACGCTCCAGGGTAGTGACATCTTCCTTGCAGACACTGATGGAGTTGGTGATCTAACATTAACGTCACCAGGAGGTACAACGACTGGCTTTAGATTAGACTTTACAGTCTCAGACGCGAACAGTTGTGAAAATGCCTCTGCGGGTGATGAAATTGTAGGGTTTGAGGTATCTGTATTACGCTCTGGTCCATCTGGTGCTTACTCAACATCAACTAACTGTAATCCGCAAAATGCTGATTACAACCCAAACGGTTGTTACACTAACGGAGTACCGTTTGATGTCTGGCAGCTATCGTGTACAGCATCTAGCACAAGTTGTACCGGTCCAACAGATGAGACCCAAGTATTTAACTGTACGTTCCCACTTTGGTTCTTGGCTGATCCAACAGACGCTGGGCCAAATACCCCCGCTTCGTTTGCTGGAGACGCATGGATCGCAGCTGTTGCAGGCGCAGATGATAACTTTGCAACAAGTTCTCAAGTGGCTACTGATTTCCCGGTAGATTTAACTAGTGCACCGTATATTGATTTGCTAACAGCGGTTATCCCATATGGAGCACTAGCTCCAGGTGATAACACAGGAACATTAAGTACCTCTACAACAATCATCAACATTGGTAACACCGGGATTGACCAATTGTTGGATGGTTCAGCGATGTGTCCAGGTTTTGTATCCTCATCGTCTGACTGTTCTTTGAATGGTACGTCGACTATCTTTACTTCAAACCAAAAATTTGCCACAACAGCCGTATCCTACATCAGTCCGTTTGCTCAAACCCTACCAACCACAACGGTTGCTCTACCAGCCGAGCTAGAACTTAACGTAATCAAGTCTACTAGTACGACAACACCAGAGACAGATGAAACATTCTGGGGTATCGCGGTACCGAGTGCGATTAATGTGGCCGGGGCCTATACAGGACTCAACACATTCTTTGGTGTGACAGCTGAAGCAGTCGACTGGCAATAATAAGCAACAAAAAAGCAGAAAAACAACCTCCGTTATCCCAACGGAGGTTGTTGCTATTTAAGGTTTTTTTGCGGATAATGGTAGGACTGATATGAATGGGTTACTCCGTACGTTCCTAGTGCTTTTTTGTCTTGTACCTGTTCTCTTTGCGAGCCTGGGGGTAGCTAAGGTGCACGCCGGATTTGGTATTACACCGCCCTACGTAAAGAATACTAGCCTTACACGAAATTCAATCTACGAACAACAGATTCTTTTGGTTCGTAGCGATCCAACCGCTCCTCAGCAAGCGGAGATAGTCATCGACGCTCCGGAGCTAGCTGGATGGCTTGAGATTGTTGAAGGAACACCGATACAGCTACCCTCAGGACTACAGAAAGTTCCTATGACCGTACGTGTGCTTGTACCAGCTGACGCTGAATTCAAAGAATATACTGGTTCGATCCGTATTAGAACTCTGCCAGCGAATGAAGACATCGCTCGTGGTTCAGTTAACATCTCGCTTGGTGCTCGTGTAGACATTGCCTTGACTGTTATTGATAGGCAGATAGAAGACTTCAGGGTTAGAAAAATCTCGGTTGCTGAACTCAATGAAGGAACTAAATTTGGTTGGTTGTTTTTCCCAGGTAAAATCCGGTTTGATATGCTGATTGAAAATACTGGTAACGTTGACATTTCTCCGTCACGAGTTGAATTTAGGATATTTGATCGCTCAGGCCAAGCTCTGCTCGAAGAAGTGCAAAACATAGGTAAAATAGCAAAAGTCTCACCATACGATACAGATACAGTAACTGCTGAACTGCCAACTAGGCTGCCGGCTGGAAGCTACATTGCACGCTATCGTGTGTTTAACGGTGACGATTTAAAGCAAGAAGGCGACCTTACTCTTAGTGTGCAGCCATATGGTACCGTCCAAGCTGCAGGATTTGGCTTTGCAGGGTTGTCTATAGCTCACAAGGTCTCGCTACTTCTACCGATCTTTGCATTGTTGATTGCTGTGCTGTACTTCCTCTTTATGAGACGTAAGCGGTTAGGGTAATCTATGCGGTTCTTACTAGCTTTGTTATGCCTATTCGCTATAGTAATTCCTTCCTTTTCTGATGCGCAACAGGTTGCGACAACTACTCTCGAACTCAGCATCTGCGGCAATAGTATTGTTGACGGTAATGAAGACTGTGATGTGCCTGGAGAGACAGGGGTCTACAGTCAGACAATAGCGGGGCGACAGTGTAATGTGTCATGCTTTTTTGGTCCGTATTGTGGTGATGGTATTCTCCAGACTGCATTTGGTGAGCAGTGCGACGACGGAAATAACGACGATGGAGACTTTTGTTCGGCGATCTGTGTCATTGAGCCAGCCGGTTCAGGCGGAGGTGGTTCCTCCGGAGGTGGTTCAGGTGGAGGAGGGGGAAGTAACACAGAGTTGGGTGACACTCTAATTAGTGTACGCGGTCAGGGTTATCCTGGTCGTCGTATAAACTTTTTGCTTGATGCAGTTTCAGTCGGTTCAGTTTTAGCGGACAATGATGGTGATTTCCAATTCTCAGTTGATGCAGATCCTGGTACTGCAACCATGGGTATTTGGACAACTGACAGTAGAGGTAACCGATCTATCACCATCAACAACACGTTCGATGTAACTCAGGGAGCTATTACGAATGTTACAGGTATCATTATCCCTCCAACTATTAGTGTTGTTAACCAGAGGGTTGATCCTGGAGATGTTATTACCGTATCAGGACAAGCAGCAGCTGGGGCACGAGTAGAGTTGCATATCGACAACAGTTCTCGGGTGGAGGTGGTTACTGCTGGTGGCGATGGACAGTGGTCTTACCAGCTTAATACAGCCACTCTGAGTGTAGCAGAGCATACACTACGAGCGCGAGCGGTCGTCGGACGCTCACCGCTCACTACAGAAAGTAATTTTAGCTCTACCCTCCAGTTGTTTGTTGGAGTGGATGGTTCTGCCAGCCAGCCGTCTGACTTGAACCGAGATGGGTCAGTGAACTTGATCGACTTTTCAATCCTTATTTTTTGGTGGCAAACAAATGGTGGCGATTCTGATCCGCCAGCTGACATTAATCAAAATGGGAATGTAGGACTAGAAGATTTCTCGATCCTACTCTTTAACTGGACTGGCTAAAAAGCAAAAGGCTTTGCTTTTTAGCCGTTCTGGACGAGAGTCCAGAATTTTCTATGCCGTCTAGGCAAGAAAATAGGTGGGGCTCAGGTTTGTACTTCAGGCATGTTGGTTGAGTAAGTAATGGATGATGTCCGCTAGGTTTTATCCGTTTCGAACGAAAGTGAGAACACCCGATCTGTAGCGAAACGAAAGCAGAGCGAGGTGGGACTTAGCTCAAAAGGTTCAGCTTTGTGTGACTCACTTGCTAGGTTAGCTGTAGCACTTGTTACCAGTTCCTACCCAAAGTTTGGAAATTTCAACAGTAGCGAGAGTGTATTTTGGTAAAAAATTTTATTTTTGTGTATAAACAAAATCTCGGCTAGCCGAGCAGAGTACAATGGTAGAGTATCCGCAATGGAGGTAATTCAGTTAGTAATTGCCGAGTGTACGCAGTTTTTTGTGTACGCATACAGGTCAGCCGCCTGTGTCAGAGCGGGTATGTTTACAGTAGATCTTTTGTAGATAGAGTGTGGAGACTCAACTACAATGTGCTGTAGCAATATGGCGCATCCCTGAGGCACACCACGCTAAAGGGCACTGTAAGCTAATACAACGTAGAGTATATGTCACGCAATAACTATGCGTTCTCTGTACTCCAAGCAACCGCCTTAGTTGCAAGTCTTGCGATCATTATGTGGTCACTTGGCTTTCCAACCCTGCAATTCGCGCAGGCGGCAAATGTCACTACTTTTAGCAACACGTTGACTGACTCAGCACCGAGTGTTGTGTCAGATCACACAATCGAATTTGTTACTCCAACCGGAGTAGCTGCTGGTGAAACCATCACACTTACGTTTGATGCCGCTTTCACAGGAATCGCTGCTCTAGATGAAGGAGATCTCGATCTCAACATCAATGGGTCAGATGTAACTCTGGCAGCTGCACCGTCTGGTGCAACCTGGGGAGCAACAACCTCTGCAACCGGCATTACCTTTACCTCCGGTACAGGTACAGTTGGAGCAGGACAGGAAGTTATCATCCAGATCGGTCTAAACGCTGATAGTGGTGTAAACCAGATCACTAATCCAGCAACAGCCGGGATTTCTTACGAAATCAATGTTACTGCGGGATCAGTTGACTCTGGTGAAACTCGAGTAGCAATCGTTGACGCTGTTACCGTCACTGCCACAGTTGATACCATCTTTACCTTTACGGTATCTGGTATTGCTGGAGGTGATGTGACAACCATTGGATCAGATCCAGTTGGTAAAACGTCTACAGCCACTGAAATTCCTTTCGGTGAACTGGTAGCAGACAACGCAACAACTGCAGCGCAATCACTAACAGTTTCAACTAACGCCGCAAACGGCTTTGTTGTAACAGTTGCTGCAGATCAACAGCTAACATCTTCAAACGGAGCAGATATCGATGGATTCGCCGACGGTGACTTTACATCGACACCTGCACCTTGGGCATCACCTAGTGGTTCTCTTGGAGCTGAAAATGAAGCTGGTCACTGGGCACTAACATCTAGTGATGATACGCTGACAGCTGGTCTGTCAGATCTGTACAGTGGGGGAGTAAACTTTGTTTCTGCCTCAACTACACCAGTAGAAGTCTTTCGACATGATGGTCCAGCAGATGCGACCAATCCTGGAGAAGGAACTGCTGAGGTGCTGTACAAAATCGAAGTGACTTCTCTTCAGGAAGCTGCTGACGATTACACTGCTACGCTGACATACGTAGCAACCCCAGTTTTCTAATCGAAACTGGACTCTAAGCTTGGAGTTATAACACAAAAGACCCTATCTCCCACCACGAGGTGGGTTTTTTGTTTGTGTATATAGTCGGTATCAACTGAAATCGGTTGATATACTACATTTATATGAAACGTTCCGTGGGGATATTTTTTCTTCTGGTTTTACTTTTTCCTAGTGCCGGCCAAGCAGCCTCGTTGTACCTTGATCCGGGTGTAACTACAATTGCCCGCGGAGATGCCCTCAAGGTAAGTGTTAGACTAGACACAAACGAAGAGTTAGAGGAGTGCGTTAATGCTGTCCAAGGGGTCTTAACCTTTAGTGGACCGATTGAGCCTGTCGATGTGTCGCTTGGTGACTCTATTTTTAGCATTTGGGTTGAAACACCCGCTTTGAACGAGGATAAAACCCAGGTCACGTTTGCCGGTGGGATTCCAAATGGATACTGTGGACGGATTGAAGGTGATCCACGTCTGACCAATAACTTGTTTGATGTCATTATAAGGGCTGATTCTGTACTGGCACAAGACGGTCAAACTGTCGAAGCCTCAGTTCAATTTACTTCGCAAACCGTAGCATACCTAAACGACGGTTTTGGAACAGAAGCCGACCTAGAATTGTTTCCAAACAAAATAACAGTTCTACCAGAGTTAGGAGCAATTACCCAGGATCCATGGACTGAAGAAATCGATGCTGATACCGTCCCACCTCAGCCGTTTAGCTTGCAGTTGGAAAAGGACGCCTTAGCCTTTGCTGGTAAATACTACATAGCGTTTACTACAACTGACAAGCAAACAGGAATTGATCGCTATGAAGTACGGGAAGAATCCCTCACTCAATTTGACGCGTTTATCTGGGGTCGAGCAAACGTATCATGGGTAGAGGCCAGAAGCCCATATGTGCTTGAGGATCAGTCCCTCAACAGCATCATCCGTGTACGTGCGATTGATAAAGCTGGTAATGAATACATTGCAACTCTGGTTCCAGACGCTGAACTACGCACACTTTCGTTTGAACAATTCTTATCATATGTCCTATTTGTAATGTTGGTGCTGCTGGCTGCAGTTGGTGCGTGGTTCATTGTGCGCCGACGATCAATCCTAAAACGTCAGGCAGAGATAGAGGCAATTGAGGCTAATTACACCCAAATTCATCATGACTAAATCTTGCTTTATTACTCCACAAACATTGTTTAAAACCATTTTTGTTCTAGCGCTGTGGATGTGCTTTGTTGGTTTTGCTCAAGCGGCGGTCATGCAAGTATCGCCAAGCACTGGTGTCTACCAAGCTGGAGCAACATTTTCTGTCGATGTACAAATTCGCACCAACGGAGAGTCGGTTAACGCTGCAGAGGGTACACTTAAATTCAATCCAAACCAACTGTCTGTAGTGGCAGTCAATAGAAATAGCTCAATTTTTAATCTTTGGACAGCTGAACCGGCCTTTTCGAATTCAGCTGGAACTGTGACGTTTAGCGGCGGAGTACCAAGTGGGTTTGCAGGCTCAGTTGGACGAATTGTGACAGTAACTTTTAGAACCAAAGGGGCTGGGGCATCACAAGTGTCTTTTTCTAATGGTTCCGTTTTAGCTAATGACGGTAGAGGAACTAACATCCTCACCTCTATGAATGGTGGTTCATATACTGTTAGTGCGGCAACAGAGGCTCCAGCACCTGAAGTAATTGTAGAGTATGTGCCGTCAGCAAATACACCTGCGACACCTAACATTCAGTCAACAACCCACCCAAATCCAGATGGTTGGTCAAACCAAACTACTGCAGAACTATCGTGGACGCTGCCAGCTGGTGTCACTTCAGTGCGTACGCTTTTAAACAGCAGTCCTTCTAGTATACCAACACGCGTTTATGAGAACCCTATCAGCTCTATTACTCTGGCTGATTTAGAGGAAGGGGTGTCGTATTTCCATTTACAATTCCAGAACTCAGACGGTTGGGGTGGTGTACAGCACTATCGACTGGGGGTAGATACTCTAGTGCCGACAAACTTTAAAATAAGTTTGGCCACTAGCTCGGATCCATCAAATCCAGCAAAAACTCTGCAATTTGAAATTGATGAGGAAACTTCTGGTATCGAAAAGTATTTAATCAAGGTTGATGCCAATGAGCCTTATGAGTATGTACCCGAAGCTGGGGCAACAACGCATACACTCGAGGCTCTTGAACCTGGCTATCACACAGTGATCGTAGAGGCATTTGATCGCGCTGGCAATAGTGTCATTGGGACCTTCTCATTTACAATTGAGTCCTTTGAACGACCAGTATTTGTGGATGTTCCAACTGACATGAGTGTAAATGTTGTACCAGTAATTACAGGTTCAACTAGACCAAATTCCGCTGTACAAATTTTCTTTAATCGAGTTGGTAGTGAGCAAAACGTATATGAGACTGTAAGTGACGAAATTGGAACGTTCACCTTCATCCCCGATGGGTCGTTATATACTGGGGTATATGAATTATCAGCGCGTGCAACCGATCAGTTTGGAGCCCAATCAGAAATATCTGAGGTGTATCGGATCGCTGTCCAAGAACCTGGCTACATTAGGATCGGAACACAAGTTGTAAATGCAATGTCAGTCATCGTACCTCTTATACTGTTGTCTCTATTGTTGGTGTTTGGTGTCTGGTACATGCTATTTGTATACCGTCGATTTAGAGGTGTGGTAGGAGTAGAATCAAACGAAGCGTTGACTATTCTGCAGCGTGAATTCACCTCACTACACCAGACAGTTGCAGAACAACGAGCACTGCTTATGGCATCACGCAAAACTAACAAGCTTACAAAAGCTGAAGCTGATACACTAGCAGTGTTTGGTGCTTCACTTGAAGCCTCACAAAAGGCAGTAGAGAAGGAAATCAAAGACGTCACATCATTAACCAAAGATAGCTAATATACCTATGACTAATATCCCAGTACTCAAAAAAAGTGAAAATTTTATCATTGTTGCAGGACTGCTAATTCTGTCTATCTTGCTCGGGATGTATATCGCCTCTGAGCGAGTTGATTCTTTTACAAGCGCTTCACGGGTACAGGTTGCAGAACAAGAGGCAGTTCTAAATACGATTGCTGAAACAATCGCACGTAATGGAGCTGATAGTGTGACCGAATCCGTTATTAGGGACTGTCCTATGTCTGAACGAATGCGGTTTGATAGTTTACTTGGACGTCTTGATAGTGGACTTGCTCAAGCCGAGCTGCGTGAGCTCGATGTTCTATTCCGTTCATGCGCAAGTTTCTATTCAGATCGTAAATCGCTCATGTCTGCTCGGTTTAATCGAGAAATTGAAGCTTACGAAGAGCAAGTTGCTCTGCTCAACACGCTAACTGCTGGCGATGAGTTTGAGAAGGCTAAGGTAGAGCAGTGGCGAGCACTAGCGACCGAAGAGCAAAAACAGAGTGAATTATTTGCTGAGCTAGTCTTAGCACAAAAGAATATCATCGACGCTCTTATTGCAGGAAAGTCCGCGAGTTCAGAAGAAATTTTGTCAATATTAACAAACGTGAATGAAACACGAGAAGCACTAGCATTCTCACGTCTACAGGCAGAGCAAATCAGGAACACGGTAACGTCTTTGTAAACAATGAGCGCTTTTACTTGGATTATTACTACAGTTAAAGTCTACCGCAGCAAGCGCGTGTCGTCTGCGACAGTTAAATATATGTTTCCAGCTGTGCTTGGAACTGTATTGTTGTTAGGAGCCACAACTATAACTAGTACAAGTAAATCTTACGTTTATCTAACTCCAGATGTGCGCACGGTCGAAGTTGGTCAAATTTTAACTCTACAAGTTGGCGTGTCGGCACATGCGCCAGTCAATGCTGTAGATATTACAGTCGTGTTTCCACCTGATAAAGTCGAGGTGTTTAGTGTTGACCGTGGTACATCAGTACTAACCTTATGGACCGAAGACCCGATTATTGCCAATGATTACGTACAATTAACCGGCGGAACATTTCGTCGTGGTTTTATAGGAAAGCATCCAGTAGCATCTATAAAATTTAGAGCTCTCAAAGCCGGACAGTACGAGATCCGCTCACAAGATATTACCTTGGTTGCGGGTGATGGAACAGGTAAAAAAATTACCCCTTCAACAAACGATGCAAACAAAGTAAGCCTATTTAACTTTGACGAAAACACCTCACCTGAAGAAATTAGGGTTGCAATAGCAAGCGGGATTACTACTGACTTAAACAAAGATGGAAAAGTCACCCTCCAAGACATCAGTGCTTTTATGGGGGCTTGGCAGAATCAAGCGCAACTATTCGATTTTGATAATGACGGACGCATGACGTTTAAAGATTTTTCAATAATTCTGGCAGATTTCTTCCTCCAATAATGCCCTTGTTTGTGTTGATAACACCTTCAAACCTCTTGAAAGATTGATAAAATTATATTGTGATGGGAATAACAGGCTTTTTGACTGAACGAAGTCAAGCCAACAAATGAAACGTAGAAGCACTCAAAAAACCTTATATTACAACGTATATTCGACATACAGACCTCCAAAAACAACAAGCAATAGCTCGGGTTCTGACTCAGAGCTGTATGTTAATTCGTTGATGTATCGATATACCTTTACTTCAAGGGTGACACTGGTCGCTGCTTTCATGTTGTGCACCAGTTTGCTTATGCACCCGGTTGCAAATGCCTATGCACAGGAACCAGTACCTGAAACTGTCAGCACGGTACCAAGCACTACCGAGGTCGTCTCCATAAACACTAGTGCGGACGATGAGGTGGTCGAGGTTCCTGATGATGTTCAAGAAGACGTACAGTCAGACACCACAATAGAGACCGAGGAAATTTTAAATACTACAGATGAAAGCAATCTAGCCGACTCTTCTGCGGTCGCTACAACAACCGAGCTGTTTGAAAATGAGCAGACTACAACAGGTGAGGTTGTGAGTTCTTCGACTGCAACAACTACCAGCCAAACAGGAGAAGAGCCCGCTAGTCAGTCAGGCACTGGTGAGGCAGGAGACGATGTTGACAGCACAGAATCTGGGGTTGAAACTGATTCTAATTCTGCTACTTCTGACGACGCTCAACCGCAACCAGATTTACAGCCTACTGATAATACTGGGATCACTACAGACGAGGTTAACGTTCAAGGAGTAGTCCAAGAGATAACCGTTATGAACTCTGATCAAGCCATCGCATTTAATCGCAATGAATGTACCGAAGTAGCAGATGGCAGTTTCTATTGTCAGAAGATGAACCTGGATGATCTACCTGATGACGCATTATTTGCTGCTCCAGATAGTACCGGTGACATGGAAATCTATGTAGTTCAAAATGGTGTTGAGTCAAAACTTACAGACAACGAGTTGGAAGATGCTTCGCCGTACTTTGATTCACGTTCAAACACTATAGTTTGGCATCGCTTAATCAACGACCGATACCAGATTATGTCGTACGATATCGACTCAGGAAAGGAGGTTCAGCTCACAAATACCCGTGTTAATAATATGGAACCAACCAGGAGTGGTGATTATACTGTCTGGCAACGCTGGGTAACAAATAACTGGGAGATCGTGCTGTTTGATGGAGAAACAGAGATGCAACTAACCACTTCGCAAAAACATGATATAGCACCACACATTCACGGCGACATGATTATTTGGAATGTCCGTTCAAACGACGGCACTCAGTCTCTGATGACATACGAAATAAGTACTGAAAACTTTAACCTGATTGCTGACACAGAGGGTGTGAGTGTTGTTAATCCTCGTATGCTAGTCACATATGAAGCGCGGTATCAAAATGGTGACAGTGTCATGAAGGGGTTTGACTTGATAACCGGGGAAGTTGTCCCTCTAGAGCACTTGCCAAGAGAGCTACCTACAGAGCTGCCTAAACCAGATGCTACAGGCGAAACTAGAGCGCTCCCAACCAGTCTTCAGGATGAGGACGATCTAGAACAGCAAGATTCCAAGCCTGTTGGTGACGAGCCTCCAACACCAACTGCCAGCTCTACCCCAGTAGTATCTACCACTACAGTAGAGGTTAGTGCAGACCTCGATTTGCGCCCAACTTCTACCCCAGTTGCGATTGCTTCGGACCTCGTCGTGCAGCAAGCCACCATACCAGATGTTGTGATCCCTGCCTTTGAGAAAACAACAGCTAAAGCTACCGCATCCAGTACACAGGACTCGTGATTCAACCATACTGAGTAAGGTATTATAAGAAGACCGGAGTTATGAAACAACTGCGCAATTTTACTCATGTACGCACATTACTCAGTAGTTTTCTGCTGATAGTTTTGTTGTTTGATTTACTTGGGGTAACAACTTTTTCCCGACTATTTTCACCTCAAATAGCTGATGCTGCCGTGGTGGTGATTGATAGTACAGCAAACGGGTCTGCTCGAGGAAACAACCATACCGGTGCGCAAACTGTATTTATTTCGGACACAGTAGGGTATACCTTTTACCAAGATAGTCCTGGCTCGTGTGTTTATAGTAAAACCACCGACGCCGGAAGCACATGGACAGCTGCAGTTACTATTGACGCCCAAACTGACTGTATCCGCATTGTCGTGTGGTACGACCGTTGGACCCCTGGTGACAGTGGATCCACAATTCATATCGCAACAATGGATACGTCTGATGATGATTTATTTTATAATGCCCTTGATACGTCGACTGACACATTACTCCTTGGTAGTTCGCCAGTAAATGCGACCGTAAGCTCGGGACAAACTCCAACATTCACTGACGCAATCAACACGCACGCAATCACAAAAGCGACCGATGGTGACATTTATCTGACCAGTAACGACAACTCTGATTCGTACGTCGTGTCTTGCGCTGCTTCCTGTGGGACTGGAACTAACTGGATCGAAGTGGGAACCTCACCCTTGGATGCACGAAACGACCACAACCTGCTTATGCCGCTAGCTGGTGGCAATGTGCTACTGATTAACCAAGACATTTCTGCTAATGAAGTCCGCTCAAAAGTCTGGAATGGTTCCACTTGGTCTGGTACCTGGACATCCATCGATAACAACGCTCCAGAAAACAGTGAATACGATGGTGCTATGTCAGCTACGGTTGATCTAAGTACCAACAACATCTACTTTGCCTATGTTGCTGATAACAACTTGTTGACTGATAATAACGACGACGTCAGAACAGCGATTTACGACGGCTCGGTGTGGACGCTTATGACTGATGTCGTAACAAACATTACTGGTCGGGGGATTTTAGATACAGCCATAGCGATTGATCAAAATAATGGTGACGTGTATGTTGCATACGCAGTACAGGATACACCGGGTTCTGCCGGTACGGGAAATATATATTTCAAGGAATCAACTGATGCTATGACAAGTTGGGGAACTGAAACTGGTCCGTTAAATACCACGCCAGGTGACATCAGAAAACCAGCGTTGGATCCTAGTAACTATGACCGTTTGTATGTAGCCTGGTGGGAGGGGTCTGTCAGCGACAGATTTGGAGAAACTCTCGCTAACATTGGTCCTGATTCTAACCTGTCGACGCTGGGTACTCAGGTTGCAACGCTGAGGTCAGAAACTACTAACAACTACATTGGTGGACAATTTGTGATCAACAGTTTGACATCAAACACTGTGTCAGATATTACAATACGTGAAAATGGAACGGTTGATGGTTCGACAGCGTTTGCTAATGTACGGCTGCTGTATGATTTGGACTCATCTGCACCATATAATTGCGCTAGTGAGTCCTATAGTGGTGGTGAATCACAATTTGGCAGCACCGATACCGATGGATTTGATGCCGCAGATGGTCAGATATTGTTTACTGGTAGTTCAGTCGGTGTCGGTCCGACCCAAGCAATTTGTCTCTATGTCGTGACCGATATCACCAGCAGTGCAGGGGATGGTCAAACTATCGAAATCGAAATCACAGACCCACCAAATGACGTGGTAGTTACTGGGTCTGACATTGCACCAAATTTCCCGGTTACCCTGACTGACACGACCACTGTAATCAGTCCCGACGTAACCCAAACTCACTATCACTGGCGAAACGACGATGGTTCAGAAGCTGGTGCTACTTCAGCGACGGCTGGAAACCAAGATACTCCGCGTGGAGCGTTACCGATTGGGCAAACTACTAGACTTAGGATGGGTGTCTCAGTAGAGGGTTCAACCAGTTCTAGCCCAATTATCTATCAACTAGAGTTCGCAGAAGCGGCTCCAACCTGTACTGATGTGACGGTGTGGACAGCCGTCGGAGCTGCCGATGATCAGTTCAACATGCAGCCAACGGTTAACCTAACCGAAGGTTCTGACACAACTAACATCGCTAACGGAATTGGAGGAGTGACAGATGAAAATGCCGTTTTTAAAACACCAAACGCAGGGGTGCGAGACTCAACTGACACTACAGGGTCGATTACACTAGCAACCAACGAATTCCTTGAGCTAGAGTTTTCGCTGGTTGCTTCAACTAGTGCAACAGAGGGAGCAACTTACTGCTTTAGACTTTCAAATAGTGGGGCTGATCTTAATGCATACGATGTGTATGCACAAGCCACAATCAACGCAGAAGTAACAGTCTCTCAGACTGGTACACAGCAAGCCACAGTGGATATTCCTTCAGCCGATTTATATTTTGGTGGGGCATTTGTGATTCGAGAAAACACAGCTAGCAATACCGTTACCGATATAACTATTGCTGAATCTGGGTCTATTGATGCAACTACTGGATTAACTAATATCCGCCTGTTGTATGACTTAGATACTACAGCTCCGTATAACTGTGTCAGTGAAACATACAGTGGACTAGAGCCACAGTTTGGTAGTACTGATACAGATGGTATGAGCGATATAAACGGTAGCTCTACGTTTAGTGGTAGTGTCACGATTCTAACCACCCAAGCCATGTGTGTGTATGTAGTAGCTGATGTTACCGATGCGGCGCTAAATGGTGACACAGTGAGCTTCGCAATCCTGTCAGCCAATAGTGACGTTATTGTCCCTGGAGCATCAGTTTCACCATCTACACCGGTTGAGCTTGGTGGCGTCACAACCTTGCAGGGTGCCATCCTTACTCAGACGCACTACCACTGGCGTAACGATGATGGTTCAGAAACTGGTGCCACATCTGCAACTGCAGGTTCACAGGACACACTCTTACCCGACCACCAAATTGCAACTCCTATCAGGTTACGCATGCAGGTAAGTAACGAGGGCGCCACAACGTCAGTTGAGCGGGTGTTTAATTTGGAATACGCAGAACGAGTGACAAGCTGTTCGGCGATCGCCGTGTGGACAGATGTCAATGCGGAGCTCGGTGATGCGTGGGATATGTACGATTCAACAAACCTCGTACACGGTGCTGATGTGACAAACATACCAGAGGTAGATGGTGGAGTTGCAGATGAGAATGTATCGCTAATAAATCCAAATAGTGGTATTCGGGAAACCAGTAGTGCAACAGCGAGCACAACTATCACGGAGTTAGAATTTGCTGAATTTGAGTTTAGCCTCACCTCTACCGTTGCGTCTGCGTTTAATACTACGTACTGTTTTCGCCTATCAAGACAAGGAATCGACATCAATCAGTATGATCAGTATCCCGAGGTTAGCATTGCAGCCAAGCGAGATTTCAAGGTGCAGCAAGGTAATAGTGTCCTAACTGGTACTACGCAAACAATCACAGCTGGAGTGGATTATACAGCCCCAGCTTCCTCGAGTTTGGCGTTTATTCGTATTACAAATACCAACAATACTGGGGCTGGTAATACTACCGGTGGTGGATCCCAGGACGTGCTTGGTGTGACTGCTTATGTGCAGAATCCTGACAATATTGTATCCAGCATTACCTTTGCTCGTAACGCTGTTGTTGCTGATACGTATGTTGACTGGGAGATTATAGAGTTCATAGCCCAACCAAACACAGATAATGAAATGTTGGTTCGAGATGCCAATACAGTGAGTATGAATACTGGACAAGTGACTATCTCAGGACCCGCAGTTTCAGTTACAGATGATGCCGATGTTGTGGTGTTTGTAACTGGCGTGTCCGGAGACGATGCTGCAAACGATTTTTATGCGGCTCAAGTTACCGCGGATTGGGATGGTGCTAATAACCGACCGGTATTTACGCGAGAAGCTACTGGAGGTTCAAATATTAATATCAGCTATGCAGTAGTGGAATACACCGGTATAAACTGGAATATTCAACGAGTTGAGCACACATACACAGCAGCCGGCGTCATAGAGACCGAAACTATAACCCCGGTCACCTCACTTGATCAGGCATTCATTCATTCTCAAAAAAGAGTTGGAGCGCAAACGACAGTGGCTACCCTTGGTCACCAAGTTTACTTATCAAGTATCGGAGCAGTTTCTTTTGAGTTAAACGCGGCTGCAAATATGGGAGTAGTCCACACGTCTGTTGCGTGGGTGATCGAAAATTTACAGGCTGGTGCTGGTGCGATGCGGGTTGAAAGGCAAAATGGAACTACTATAGGAGGGGCGGAACCTACAACCCTCTCTTTGGTAATTGTCAATGCATTGGACGCAATCAATAACAGTTCGATTTTTGGAAACTCATCAGCCAACGGAAACAACAACGCTCACCCGCGAGCAATTGCCGGTCTACGGATCGTTAATCCATTACGGTACGAACTTTGGCGAAGTGATACTGGAACTCAATTGCAGTATCGAGCAGAAATTGTTCAGTGGCCGGTTGCTGATTTAGCGATCCGACAAAATTACTATCGGTTTTATACAGGCAACAACCAGTTAACTCCAGATGATGCCTGGCCAGCGGGCTTAGAGGATCTAGGAGAGAACACCTCCATCACTGAGTTTGACGATCCACCCGGAGTAGGTGAAATTCTGCGTCTACGAATGACACTACGGGCAAAAAACGCTAACTGGCCAGCTGATTTTTATGCGTTTAAACTGCAGTATGCCGAGCGAGTGAGCACTTGTACAGCCATTGGTTCATGGACTGATGTTGGTCAGGCTGGATCTGGTGAAATCTGGCGAGGGTATGCTGCCACTGGTACGACTGACGGTACCGTGCTCTCTGGTGATCCACCGACTCCAGGTGACCTGTTGATCTCGGTATCTGATGTAGCTGGGTCACTCGAGCATCAAAACCAGTCAGCAACAAACACCTATATTGCCTTTGATGGCGAGGATGTTGAGTACGACTGGTACCTAGAGCACAATGGCGCCGCCGCAGACACCGTATATTGTTTTCGGGTTGTTGAGTCTGACGGTAGCGCTTTGTCTGGCTATTTGCAATACCCGCAACTTCGCACCGCTGATTTTACACCAGAAGTGATTGGGTGGAGATGGTACGACGATATACAAAATGAGACTCCGTCTACACCCCTAGAAGCGCTCAATTCAGCACCGACCGAGATCATCTCACAAGACACATTGGCATTACGAGTAGTGCTAGACGAACAAAAAAGTGTGACTGGCGAAAACGTTAAGTTCAAACTACAGTTTTCTGATGAGATTACATTCAGTAATCCGATAGATGTTGTAGCCTCATCTTCATGTACGATCAGTAATGAGTGGTGCTACATAGACGGTGGTGGTGCCAATAACGCTACTATTACCACAGCAATCACAGGGATCTCGGACACTTGTGTGGCTGCTGGTGGCGGTGGTTGTGGTACCCACAATAGCTCTGCTGACTATGTAGCAGGTCATGACCACCCGGCTCTAGCTGCACAAGAGTATTCATTTACAATTCAGTCCCAAAGGCTACGATCCAGTGCAGTATATTACTTCCGCTTGTTTGACGTCGCGTCTGCTAAGCCGGTAGCTTTATTTAGCACCGCAAGCTATCCAGCAGCAGTCGCCGAAAGTGCACGTTTGGTATTTACCATAGAGGGTCTACCAGCCGCCACATCAACAGCTGGTGTTACAACTGGTGTCACAACCACGGCTACCTCAGTGGATTTTGGTGTGCTTCCATTTGGAACTGATGTTATCGCAGCTCAGAGGTTGTCAGTAGACACTAACGCAGTTGAAGGGTATCAGGTATGGAAGTTAGCTGGACAGCAGCTGACAAACGGTGGTGGATCAGAAATTTTACCCATTGCTTCTACTAATGCCTCGCCAGGAGGTTGGTCGACAGTTTGCACGGCACTGGCTGCAAGTTGCGTTGGATACCATACGACAGACGCTACGTTAGCAGGTGGTTCACCTCGGTTTGCAGCTACAGACACGTATGCAGCGTTTGATACGACCGTGTCAGAAGTGATGTATAGCTCTATACCAGTAGATGAGGCACACGACGTTGTATACAGAATTAAAGTCACCGAAGATCAGGCGCAAGGTGATTACATTGCCAACATAACGTACATCGCTACACCGGTCTTTTAGATGGTATGATTACTATATGAAGTTGCTATCGACACTCATTTTTACGTTACTCTTTCTACCCGCTTTTGCACAAGCAAGCGAGGTAACCATTAGACCGTTCCTGATTGATGTTACGATGGTTCCCCGAGAAGCAGCTGACGAGACGGTAGTTTTAAAAAGTACCTATCCAGATAGGACGTCAATCTTATATGCTACTGTTAATGAAATCACGGTTGGTACCGCCGGTGAGATTCTAGAGTTTGTTCCGTCAGTAATGTCAGATCGCACCAACAGTATTACCAGCTGGATAGAGATCACTCGAGGACGAATAGAAGTGCCTGCCAATGAGACGGTTGAATTGCCCCTAAACATCAAAATTCACCCCTTCGCAGAGCCTGGTGTATACCATGCTTTTGTAGGATTTTCAGAAGTGAAAAAACGTCAAGATGCAGAAGCGATGGCCCTGCGTGGTGCAGCTGATGGGATTATTGTTACTGTGACTGTTGCTGATGAGCGAGTAGATAGTATGCGAATTAGCAGTATGACTGTAGACCGATTTATTACTAACAGTGATCAGCAGCAGCTTCTAATTACAGTGGAAAATTCAGGTGAACTGGAGTCTACCCCCGCGGGCGAAATTATTTTTTATAATAATCGTGGTCAAGAAGTTTCAGCTCTACCGTTCAACACTGAAGGTGTTTCCATTGCACCTTCTGAAACTAAAACATATACAACAAACATTCCACTGGGTGCCAGTGTGGGACGTTATAAGGCAAACGCAAACCTGGTGTACGGCACAAACCAACGTGCTAATCTATTTGATTCTGCCGGATTTTACATGCTCCCACTGTACTATCTCTATATTGCTATTGGACTACTCTCAGTACTGTTGTTAGTAGTGTTTCTACTCATGCGCCGCGGTAGCACCTTTGTTCAATCTGCTGAAGCTGGCGACGATGTGCCGCTGTTTATTCGTGATGGCCATAAGCCTCAACCAAAAGATCATGATATTGACCTCACTCAATAAAGTAAGACTTTCGCTGGCTGCGGTATTACTACTTGGGCTGTTTCCGACTATTGCTGTCGCGCAAGGTTCGGTTGCCCTGAGTGTATCACCAACTTTGTTTGAAATGTCTGCCAGTAAAAGCCAGGCTTGGTCTAGTGCTGTTCGAGTCATCAACACCAACCCATTCCCTTTGAAGGTGTATGTTAACGCGGTCAATTTTGAACCATCTGGTGAGTCTGGGCAGGGAACTATGATTCCGGTCTTAGAGACTGAATCAAATGGCACAACCTTAGCCGAATGGTTTACGTTACCGACAGAAGAAATTATTATTCCTGCTGAGCAGACTGTTTCGGTACCATTTTCAATCAATGTTCCTGATGATGCGGCGCCAGGTGGTCATTTTTCAGCGATTCTTGTAGGGACACGATCTCTAACTAATTCAGAGACGCCGGCGCAAGTGGAAACGTCGCAAGTTGTGACGGCATTGGTGTTTCTAAGTGTGGCCGGTGACATTGTTGAAAGAGGTTCGATTCGTGACTTCGTTACTGAACAATTTGTTAGTGAATCACCAAAAGCTGCATTCTCAATCAGGTTTGAAAATGCAGGAAATGTTCACGTTCAGCCCCAAGGAAATATTACTATTAAAAATATGTGGGGTAGAGAGCGCGGCACTATTCCAATTAACCAAACGTCCCAATTCGGAAATGTTCTTCCGAACAGTATCCGGAAATATAATTTCGAATGGGTCGGTGATTGGTCTTTTGCTGATATGGGGCGCTACACAGCTGAAGTAACTCTCGCTTACGGTGACTTAACAAGACAATTTGTTACCGCTGAGACCTCTTTTTGGGTTATTCCTTGGCGCACGCTGCTCTTATTTATGTTCGTCTTTGGTGGGCTACTATGGCTTATCATTTGGGGAGTTAAGTTATATATTCGCAGAATGCTACAGATGGCAGGAATTACTCCTGAATTACACAATGGGAATCATCGCTCAAAACGTACTATCTCTGTAACCGCTCCTCTGGAAGAAGGTATTTTGGATCTGCGAGCAGAACTAACCTCTGGTGAAGGTTCATTGATTTCGCGTATTCTGCCCCTGGTGCAGAAATATAGACTATTTTTAATCGTTCTTTTAGCAGTATGTATCTTTGTTGGTTTGTTTGCGTGGTACTTGATACTAGCTCTCAGTAGTGAGCATGGGTACGAAGTGCGCTACGAACAAGACGGAGCGATGGTGGCTTTGCCTGATCAAGCCGACCTACCGCCGTTGCAAGGAGATTCAACAGCTGTGATTGATCAGCCTGCGATTACGATTGTAAATCGTAGTGGAATCGCTGGTCTTGATGAGTTGCGAGCACAAGATTTGGAGAGTAAGGGATACAAAGTACAGGTGAACCGCGCGGACACTGATGTTAGTGAGGATCGAACTGTTATTGTTTACAATCCAAGCTACGCTGAATCAGCAGTCCGTTTGCAAGAATATTTCGCTGATGCTCTCTTGTCGTCCTTTATTTCTGATGACGCGTCTGAAGCACCAATCACTGTGTATCTTGGTACTGATCAAATCAACTAGTATGAAAAAAAGTTCAATCGTCACCTTGTTTGTTTTGGTAGTAGTTCTGGCAGTGGCCGCGTTTACGGTACACCTTGTTCAGAAACGCTCAGCGGAACGTAGTCTAGATCAAAGCCCAGCGTCTACTGTATTGAAATCAAGCACCACAACAGCCAATTTTACAGATTTTGATGGTAATGAAGCTGATCTTGAACAATTTCTGGGCCAGACACTGATAGTTAACAGTTGGGCGAGTTGGGCACCCTCTAGTGTTTCTGAATTACAATTATTAACCAACGTTGCTAAAAATTACCGAGACAAGGGTGTCGTGGTTATAGCCATCAATCGGGCTGAACCACGTTCAACAGCAGAGGCATTTTTGTCTACGCTTGGTCTCACAGATGAGGTCCTTTTGATTGTTGATAAGGATGATCGTTACTATAAAGCAATCGAAGGGTACACAATGCCTGAAACAGTTATCTATGACACAAAGGGTGATGTTATACACCATAAACGTGGTGCTATTACCTCAGCTGAGCTGACACAAGTGCTCGACACAGCTTTGTCTAACGTAGATTAGACAGTTTAATAAATTTGTGTTACTGTATATACAGACGAACATTCGTCTGATTCCTACGTTCCGTGCTTTTTTATGGCTTTTCTTTATAAGAAAAGCAGCCGGGACATTAACGTAATAATTTATGCGTAAAGGAATCAGATCAGGTATTGGTTTTTTAATTGTTCTTTGGGGCTTGTCGCAATTCTTTACGAGTTCATTTCAAGCACTAGATAGCGCCGCAGCACAATCGTTTAAAACGATCGAAGCAGCCGCCATCACATCCCAAATCCAATTGCAAAACATCTAATCCGAAACTAGGCCACGCATTTGCGCGGCCTTTGTGTATACTATTACTATATGTCATTAAGTCGAGTAGTTGAGTACGTTTTCTTTTTTGGACTGCTTTTATTATCAGGTTACATGGTGTGGCAGATTATGTCGCCATTTTTGAGTGCTTTGGCACTAGCTGCTGTGATAGTGACTATCTCTAGTCCGCTATATAAAGCAATTGTGCCGTACATGCCCAGGCAGAGTCCATCTCTGGCGGCGTTCTTTTCGACCGCGATTGTGTTTGTGGTCGGGATTTTACCAATTGTCTTGATGACTACTCTGGTTGTAAATGAAATTGTCGATTTCTATCAGGATATGGATTCACCCGAAGGTCTGTCAATAACCACAGTAACAAACAGCATTGAGTCACAAGTGCAACGTGTAGTGCCTGGCTTTGAGATTAATGTTGAGGATCAGATCAAGCTGAGTGCTGAATGGTTCACCGGG
Source organism: uncultured Candidatus Saccharibacteria bacterium (assembly GCA_964353135.1). Lineage (GTDB taxonomy): Bacteria > Patescibacteriota > Minisyncoccia > Phycocordibacterales > UBA918 > OLB19. The sequence goes on along the minus strand of CAYGTV010000001.1, from coordinate 317,868 downwards.
AATCTTGCCTCGATATTTACGGGCACGGTTACAACGTTTTTTCTATTTTTTATTGCTTTAATTGCTTCGTTTTACTTTTTCCGCGATGGTAAAGAGCTGATAAAGCTCGTAGTTAAGGCTAGTCCGCTACCAGACGAAGAAGATCAGGAAATCCTCGATCGCCTAGCTAGAGCGGTGCGTGCGGTTGCTACAGGTACGCTTCTGGTGGCAATAATCCAAGCAGTTCTCGCAACAATTGGTATGACGGTCGCAGGAGTTGACCGAGCTGTTCTGATCGGGGGAATTGTGGCAATAGCTGCCATGATCCCTGGTCTTGGAACTGGAGTAGTTATGTTTCCGGTGGTCATTGTACTCTTTTTAACCGGCAATGTTATTCCCGCGATAGGTCTGCTAATCTGGTCCGTATTAGCTGTCGGTCTCGTTGATAATTTCATCGGACCGCAACTTATGAGCAGGGGTAATAATATGCACCCATTCATAATCTTGATTTCAGTACTTGGTGGACTAGCATTGTTTGGCCCAATCGGCTTTTTGATTGGGCCGGTGGTAGTAACTCTATTTTTGGTGTTACTCGAGATATATAATCATTACATAGTTCAGGAACAAAGAATTTCTGATATGGAAGATTCAAATGATAGATCGTAACCACATCGAAAAAATCCTTAAAATAAACGGCATGTCACCGGCTGAGCCTGATGAGATGATCCGTTCTGTTTTGCTAAGTGCTAGGTATGATAAAGACGAGATTGATACAGCGCTCATGATTCTGCGAGAAGATGCTGAAACTAAACAGATTCGAGTTGAGGGTCTCCATAAAGTCTTTCGCACCAACGATTCGCTACAACCAAAAGAAATTTCACAGTTGCTAGGGATTGATGTCGACCTTAACCAGTTTATTCCTGAGTCAGCAGAGAAACAAAGGATTGGGTTAGCAACGATTGTAATCATCTGGTTGTTCTCACTCGTGTTTGCACTGATCGGAATTTTGTTGTTTATGCATATGAACAGTGTAGGGATCTTTCATCCAAGCGTGTACCAGTAAACCTTGCATCATCGACCATTTATGACTATCATGAACAGATAATTTTAATCTATGTTTAGTAAATTCGAACTAATTGGAGCTGGGGTATGTGTTGCGCTTATGGCAAGTGCGATTTATCTTGTACAAGCTCAAACAACTTTTGATGCGGCAACAGATGGTCAGCCGGCAACAGTTATAGAGTCTGGTGCGGTAGTGGTGTCCGATGCAGGCGATGAGCGATCTGCTCAAACATCAGCTTTGCTAGAAGCGACTGATAATCGAGGTAATTTAAATCGTATGGTAATTGATGATATTAAAGTAGGGGAAGGAGCTGCAGTGCAAGACGGCGACGTAGTAAGTGTTCATTACGCTGGTCGGCTGCAGGACGGTACAGAATTTGATAACTCTAAAAAGCGAGGTGAGCCGTTTGAATTTAAAGTTGGTGGCGGCCAAGTTATTAAAGGTTGGGAAGAAGGCCTGGTTGGTATGAAGGTTGGTGGAGAGCGAATTTTAGTTATTCCACCAGAGATGGCGTATGGTGATCAGGGTATCGGCCCGATTCCAGGCGGTGCTACACTCATCTTCTCGATAGAACTCGTTGCAATCAACTAGTAATGTCAGACAAGCCCGTAACATTCTCTATTGTTAAACGACAGCCCGGCACACTAGGTCGGGCTGGTGTTATACATACCCCGCATGGTGATATTGAAACACCAGCGTTTGTAGTGGTGGGCACTAAAGGCACAGTAAAGAGTATCAAACCAGAAGACATGCGAGACTACGTCGGGAACCAAGTAGCGCTAGCAAATACCTATCACCTGTTTCTACAACCAGGAGACGACGTAGTAAAAGAAGCTGGTGGACTACATAAGTTCTCTAACTGGGACATGCCAACAATCACTGACAGTGGCGGGTTTCAAGTGTTCTCACTAGGTGCTGCGTTTGGAAAAGGGGTGACCAAATTTGCTCAAAATGCTGAAGAGGCGGAAAAGGCTGCAGAGAATAGCGGTCTCAATGTCTATAGTAAAGAACTAGCCAGTGAGCACGGCAAACTTTGTGTGATCGACGAGGAGGGTGTTACCTTTACGTCTCATATTGACGGCAGCATGCACCGCTTTACAGCCGAGCGATCTATTGAGATTCAGCAAAACATTGGAGCCGACATCATCATCGCGTTTGATGAGTGCACGAGCCCAACCGCAGATAAAGCCTACCAGCGCGAAGCGATGGAGCGCACCCACCGGTGGGCCAAACGAAGTATTCTAGCGCATAAACAAAACTACGAAGCGTTAAAAAAACAGGGAATTTATGGTGTGGTGCAAGGTGGTCGTCACCTCGACCTACGACAGGAAAGTGCCCGCACGCTGTCAAATATGGATTTTGACGGGTTTGGAATTGGTGGTAGTTTCACTAAAGAAGACTTGGGCGATAGTCTGCGCGTAGTAAACGAAATCCTCCCGGAAGATAAACCACGACACTTGCTGGGGATCGGTGAGCCGGCTGACATCGTGGCTGGCGTCGCTCATGGTTGTGACACATTTGATTGTGTCGCGCCGACCCGAATTGCCCGAACTGGAACGATCTACGAGCGCACCCAGAGCGGCCACCAACGCATCAACCTCAAAAACGCCAAGTACACTCGTGATTTCAGCAAACCAGATGAGTCATGTGATTGTTATGTGTGTCAAAATTATACTAAAGCCTACCTAGCACACTTATTCCGCGCCGGAGAAATGCTTGGTCCTCATCTAGCATCACTACATAACCTGTATTACATCGTGAATTTTACCAAACGTTTACGAGAAGAAATCTTGCTGAGTTAGGTACAGCAAAAAAGTAGGTAATTTAAATTGCTATAATATGCGAGCACAAATTGGTATCAATTTCTTGCGGTTATGAGTATTTTGCAATCACAGTCGAACAGAAAACGTTGGTTGGTTTCTTTAGCGTTAGCTTTTGTGCTGTTCGGTATTATCTACGCTCAAATGACGTCTGCCGCTGTCTATACCTGGGACAATGGCGGGGCAGATAACCTCTGGAGCACCTGCACCAACTGGTCGTCTGACATCTGCCCGGGAGCGGGGGATGTTGCGCGGTTTACGAGTGCCACCACCGATGATGCTTTTATCGACTCACTGTTTGCCGGCAGTGTGCAAGGGATCCAGATTGATTCTGGCTACACCGGCACTATTACTCAGCAGCGCGATATCACAATTGGAACTGCCGGGTTTGTCCAAGGTGATGGGACGTATTCTCAAGGTACCACCAATTTTCAAATTAATGACGCGTCCTTTGTGATGACAGCCGGCTCTTTTACTGCTGCTGCCGGGTCAAACAACCGGATAGAGCGCAATTTCAACATCGGGGCTAGTGCTAGTCTGACTAGTTCATCTACTCGCGTATGGGAATTTTTTGGTGATGCGATTGACGATACAACGTTTACCTACACCGGTGCCTTCCCCGGCACGGTGGGTATCACAAAATTAAACGCCAATGCTCTCTTCACGTTGGCTGGTACTGCTATACTAAACAACGTAACTGACCTCTCCACCAATCAGGGTCGTATAACTATCAACTCGGGCACCACCATGCACGTCGCCAATAACGTCCTTGATGGGCTTGATCTTACTATTTCTGGCGCTCTCTACGCGAGCACCACTATTGATTTACGGCGCAGCTTCATCCTTAACTCTGGTGGTGAGTTTTACTTTGACGGCACCACGATATTTGCCGGTGGTAACTACACCGACAACGGCGGAACGTTCGACGAGACCGGGATTACCTTTGTGTTTGATGGTGCTGATTCAGACGCTGACACCATTTTTACCTTTACGGGTGTGTTTCCGGGGTCGGTTGATATTGAGAAAACTGACGTGAATTCTTCATTTACCTTAGCCGCTGGTACCATTAGCATAGTTGATCTGTCGACCAGTCAAGGTCCAATTACCATCAACGCTGGTGCCACCATGCACGTCGCTGATAATGCACTTAACGCGCTTGATTTTAATGTTTCTGGCACCCTCTACGCCAGCTCAACTATCGACGTACGACGTAACCTTACTTTGAACCCAACCGGAGAGGTCTATTATGACGGCAATACCATCTTTACTGGTGCTAACTACACCGATACCGGTGCGACATTTGATGAAACCGGGATTACCTTTGTATTTGATGGTAGTACGTTTGATGACTTTACAACGTTTACCTACACCAACGGTGTGTTTCCAGGTATAGTTGATATCGACAAAAGTGGAACCAACGGCCGGTTTACACTAGCTGCTGGCACCATTAGTACCATGGCTGACATGTCTACCAATCAAGGTTCTGTGGTCATCAACGCTGGCACCACCATGCACGTCGGCAACAACGTCCTTGATGCTCTTGCACTCACCATTTCTGGCGCTCTCTACGCGAGCACCACTATTGATTTAAGTCGCGACTTCACACTTAACTCTGGTGGTGAGTTTTACTTTGACGGCACCACGATATTTGCCGGTGGTAACTACACCGACAACGGCGGAACGTTCGACGAGACCGGGATTACCTTTGTGTTTGATGGTGGTGCCTTTGATGATCTGACAACCTTTACCTACAGCGGAGTGTTTCCAGGCATCGTCGATATAGATAAAAGCGGGGCCAATGGTCGATTTAACCTAGCAGCAGGCGCCACTATTTTCACCGCTGACACCACTGGAAACCTGGGACAAATCAGAATATTTGGCACCCTCCGGACTGACGGCAATCCGTTAGTTGGGTTCTTTGTGACCGTGCAAGATGGCGGTGTGTTGGCGGTGTATCCTGAACAGACTCTGACCACTCCAACCCTCGAAGTCGGCTCCACCGTTGAATACTACGGACCTAGCTCCTATACCACTATCGGTGCATACAACTACAGCAACCTCGCCTTTAGTGCTGGTACCTATAACCTGACAGCTGACATTGCTGTAGCCCGAAACTTTACTAATACTGGTGCCGTTTTTAATCAGACCGCTGGGACTACTACGTTTTCTGGTACTGCCAACACTATCACTGGTGACAATACGTTTTATAACCTAGCAAAAACAGCGTCAGCTGCCTCGACTCTCACGTTTGCAGCGGGCGACACACAGACGGTCGGCGGTAACTTGACCCTGACTGGCCTCGACGCCGGCAACCGACTCACGCTCGAGTCGTCTACTGGCAGTAGTCAGTGGTTGATTGACCCCCAGGGTAGCCGCACGATTGATTTTATATCTGTATCTGATGGTAATAACGTCAATACCCTGGCAATCAATTGTTATGAGTTTGACTGTGTCGATGGTGGTAATAACACCAATATTTCATTTGAGCCACCATTCCCAACGTATCGTCTCAACGGTGGAGTGCGGTTGCGGGGAGGCACGAGGATTTAGTGATCTCAGTAGCTTTTCAACAAAAAAACGGGCATAACTATTGAAAAATAGCCTTATAAAACCTGTATAATACAATTACACCAAGAGACATTCTCGCGGTTGTGGAAGAGACGAAATACGAGGTAATAAACGTACCATTGTTTAAGCAAACTTTCGATAATTTGCTGTTTTTTTTGATGAACCCTGGCAGGGTATATTTGATGTCTCTCATTCTTATTCTAGCCTTTGTTTTCATACTATTTTCGTTCGCAGCTACCACCCACGCCCAACCAACCCCCACCGTCAACTACCAAGGAAAACTCTCAGACAACACCGGAGCAGCAGTCGTCGATGGTGACTATAACGTTCGCTTCTGGTTATTCCAGAACACTGCTCAAGCAACCACGAGCGCCATCTGGACTGAGTCCCTCACCGGAGCTAACCAAGTATCAGTGGTAAACGGTCTTTTCTCAGTGATGCTCGGATCAACCTCACCCCTGACCAGCGTTGATTTCAATCAACCCCTATATCTTGGGGTCGAGATCGGTGGCACTGGTACACCAACCTGGGATGGGGAAATGCTCCCTAGAAAACCACTAGGCACCGTCCCAGCAGCCTTCCAAGCCGAAGAAGCCAACAACGCTCAAACCCTCGGTGGAGTGGCTTCAACCTCATTCCTACGCTCTGACGTCCCAGACTCAATGGACGCCTTTCTCACCCTCACCGCCGGCGCACAGACCTCTGACCTGATCGTCACCGGCACTGCTACCACCACTAACCTAGTGGTTGGCTCTGACTTTATCTCGAGCCTGACCGGCGTCGGACTCACCATCACCGGCAATGCACTGTCAGTATCATCATCATCTTTGAACCTCACCCTGGCTGGACTGACTGACACAAACCTCACGAGTCCAAACGAAGGTGATTTGTTTTCGTTTGTGGGTGGGGAGTGGGTGAACGTGGCGACAAGTTCGCTTGGGTTTATCGACACTGGTGCCACTGACTTCCTCTCTCTCACCGATACTCCCGGGTCATTTAACGCCAACCGACTGTTTTTCACCAATGGAACGGGTGATGCAGTGACTGACAGTGCTGATTTGACGTTTGATGGGACTGATTTGAATCTAGCTGGGTCTAACACAGGACTAGCACTCCAGGGGGTGCGAATGTTTTATGCTTCGACAACCAATGACAGTATTGCTATAGGTGAAGGAGCTGGATTAAACCTGACCAACACAAGTAATAATAACGTTGCAATTGGATATCAAGCTCTCAATTTAGCTGGGCCTTCCGTAGACAACGTCGTAGCACTAGGATATCAAGCATTTGCAAATGCTAGTGGTACTTTTTCAAATAATGCAGTTGCAATTGGAAACCAAGCCGGAGCACTCTCTGATGAATCAGGTATTTATATCGGTTATAGAGCTGGTTACACAAATGGGGTTGGTACCACGGGTGGATATGACAGTATTTTCATTGGAAACCTGGCTGGACTCTCTAATACAAGTGGTGACAGGTCTGTAATGATAGGAGAAGCAGCAGGTTCAGCCAATACTACTGGTGGAAGACAAGTATTCATAGGTGATAATGCCGGAGGTTCAAATATCAGCGGTGGCTTCAACACTTATGTAGGGTTCAGAGCTGGATTAGAAAACGTCACAGGAGATGCGAACACGTTCCTTGGGTATTATGCTGGGCTAAATCTTGAACAAGCAAACTACAGCGTAGCACTTGGATCAAATGCTTTAAACGGTCAGGTGGGCGCGACTGGTGGAAGTAGGTCAGTGGCATTAGGCTATCAAGCTGCAAACACCATAACTACTGGAACTAACAACATTTTGATAGGATATCGAGCAGCGGACAGTCTTACCACCGGTGCAAACAACCTCATCATCGGGTATGACATCGAAGCTCCATCAAACACTGGTTCAAACCAACTTAACCTCGGAAACCTAATCTTTGGAACAGGGATTGACGGCACCGGCACCACACTTTCAAGTGGCAACGTCGGTATCGGCACCACTTCACCATCAGCAAAACTCGACGTTTGGGGTAACTTTAGAGTGGGAACGAGTAGTGTTGCAACCCTCTTAGTAGATAACGCCGCTCAACAAGTTGTTATGAGTGATGGTACATTTGATGCTCCAGGAATCACGTTCGCTAGTGACCGAGATGCAGGATTCTGGCTGGAAGGAGCGGATGATATCGGAGTTACCGCTGGTGGAATGTGGACATATTTTAATAGCACGTATTTTGCGAACCGGATTAGTAATGGTGCATTTGCAATCCGTCGTGACAACACTGCTGGCAGCGAATCTGTCCCGACCTATTCTTTTTATGAGACGGGGAGTGGCTTAGGATACAACAATACTGGTATGTATGCACCAACTGGCGGCAATCTTGCATTCTCGGCATCAGGTACAGAGGTTGCTCGGTTTAACGAAACTGGAGAGTTTGGGATTGGTACAGACTCTCCAAACAGCTTGCTCGACTTAAGTGATATTGCCCCAAATATATTCTTATCTGATTCTGATAATGCTGGCACATCTGACACCCATGGGGGTGCAATCAGATGGCGAACAAGCACTAATGGGCAGTATGCTAATTTAGGCTTTTTAAATAATCGTACGCTACTGATTGAAAATCTAGCCACTGGTTCAAACGTAGATGTTGAAATAAAAACCGAAGATGATATTACTTTTGATGTAGCCGGAGCAGAACTTATGCGTTTAGATGGAGGTCTTGGCAACGTCGGCATCGGCACCACCTCACCATACGCTCGACTATCAGTCGCTGGTGACCTTGCGCTCACCGGTGGTATCTACGACAACACTGCGTCACGTGGTACAGCAGGGATGGTGATGCAAACCACTGGTTCAGGTGTGCAGTGGGTAGCGACGTCAAGTCTTGGGTTTGCAACCAGTCCGTTTAGTGCCACTGAGAGTAGTCCTGGCAGTCCATATGACATAAGTATGGCTACGTTTGACGATATTGTACTATCGGTGGCTGCACAGGAGGATTTTCCAAAAGAAATTATTTTTAATAATGATGGAACAGTTCTTTACGTTTTAGGAGCTAATGGTCGAGATATAAACGCGTACACTCTTAGTGTTGCTTATGACATAAACACTGCAGTCTTCGATAGTGTTGTTCTGTCAATTGGAGCAGAGGATTTTCCTACTGACATTATGTTTAATGACGATGGTACCATACTGTACGTTATAGGTTCTCAAGGCGATGACATCAACGCTTACAGCTTGAGCGTTGCTTATGACATAAGTACAGC
>CAYGTV010000001.1:6173-309091 GCA_964353135.1 uncultured Candidatus Saccharibacteria bacterium | reverse complement strand
TTGCTCTTTCAGTTGCGGGACAGGATACAAATCCACGGGCGATGCTCTTCAATAATGATGGAACTGTATTGTATGTTGTGGGTCTCAATGATGACGAAATAAACGCTTTCACAATACCAGGATTTTCAGAGAACATGTTGTATGTAACAGACACCACAGCAAACTTTGGTATAGGTACTTCGACGGCTAATAGCCGCCTAACCGTTGACGGCACCAGCACCTTCACCGACCTGCTCACCCTGTCTGGTAATGCTGCCAACATAGCCCTGGGCTCAAACTGGCTTTCAGGAGATGGTGATGATGAAGGAGTGTTTGTGAACGCAGTCGGCAACGTTGGAATAGGAACATCTTCACCTTCAAGCAAACTAGACGTTTGGGGTGATTTCCGGGTTGGAACGGGTAGCCGACCACTTGTGTATGCCAACACCGCTGCTAATCAGTTCACAATAGGTACGTCAACGGTGCAAGTTGAATATTCAAACTCTGATATTCCATTATTTGCAATCAGCGGTTCACATACAACAGGTAATCCAACAATGCTTCTGATCAAAGAAGAGGGTTTGGGTCAATTTCAATCACCAGCACTACAATTTGAGCGAACTATAGCGCCAGGGGACACAAGAATTGGAACTATAAATTATGCCAACACTGGTTCAATTGAAGGTTGGACAGATGTGGGAGACAACATTGCAGGATATTTGCGCTTCCTTACAGATGGTCCTAGTTTCGCTGCTCCAGAAGAGAGGATGCGGATTACATCGAGTGGTAATGTTGGGATTGGCACCACGTCACCATACGCCAAACTGTCACTCAACGGTGACTTTGCCCTCACCGGCGGTGTTTACGACAACACCGCATCACTCGGCATCAACGGCATGGTGATGCAAACCACAGGCTCAGGTGTACAGTGGGTGGCGACTAGTACTCTTGGATTTGGTGGTGGAACAACATTTGGAACTGACAACCAGATTCCGGTCATGAATGCTGCTGGTAATGATTTTGAGTATTCTAACAACCTTACGTTTGACAATTCTGTCCTCACTGTGACAGGCGATATCACACTATTTGGAGGAGGCAATTCGGACAACTTTGCACCAGCCCAAGCTTCATTTAGTTTGGTGTTTGACGGCTCAGTAGATGGGCCTGGTCTTGATCTTGTATGGGATATGGAAACCTATGATGGAGATCTATATGTAGCGTTTGGTAATGGTACAGGTGATGGTGACGTCTATAAATACGATGGCTCAACCTGGACTCTTATCTTTGCAGGTACTCAAGAAGCAATACGATCACTCGAAGTGTTTGAAGATGTTCTGTATATGGGGCAAGGTAACGGTGGCGGTAATGCAGCAGTGTTTACCTACACAGCCAGTACCAGTGCCACTAGCACAAGTTTAGCAACAATAGCAGGTCGTGATTACATCACTGATTTTGAAGTATATAAAAACCGACTGTATGCGTTTGTTTCTGGTGGTGCTGCTGATGATTCTGAGATCTATCAACTTGATGCTGACAAGCTAGGGTGGACTCGTGTTCACGACCAAAACGGTGACAACTTTATGCAGTCAGGAGCTCTGGTGGCACACAATGGCGTGCTCTATGCAATTTATGGTGACAACGATCTTGGAGACGCAAATGAGATTCACATCTATGAAACACCCGACGGTACTACTTGGACCGAGTATGGGGTAGCCAATTTAGGACCTGGATCTACAATAAATGATTATGACCGTATTTATGCAGAGGTGTTTGATAATGATGTTCTGATTGCTGGTTCAAGAGCGGGTTTTGGCTCTAACAATGAGTTGTTCTTCTTAGGTGACCTAACTACAGGAGACGGTGGGGTTAGCGAGGATACAGCAATATTAATAGATCTCACTAACTGGACTGATTTTAATGGTTTTTGGAGTATGCATGTTAATGGTAACCGTGCGTACCTGGGAAGTGAGTCAGACATTTTTTATCTAGAAGCGGGCAATCGACCAGTACAAGGAACTGCCGGCGCTGCTTTCTGGGATTATAGACATATAAATGGCTTTAATTTTGGTGGCGGTAGTGGATTTGCTGGTGTAGGTGGCTTGGCAGTCTACCAAGGTTCACTATATGCCGGTTTTGACGGTAGTGGTTCTGATATCTATCGAATTAGTGATGGTGATATAGGAGTCATAAGCACCAGTTCACAGGCTCTCAATTTTGTTGTGCCTACCAATGGAGGGAACGCTACCGGGACACTTTGGTTTGAAGCTGATGTCTTGATTGAAAGTATTTTTGATGATCCAATCGGTGGAAAGGCAACCACAACTGGAAACAACGGTTACTTTAAATTGTCCCATGTTTTGGTTTCAAATGCTGGCGCCTACGACGTGGCAGAGGATTACCCGACAGTAGACACTAACTTGAAACCTGGTGAACTACTCATGTACGATGATAGTAACGAAGGTGGTGTACGACGAGCAACCCGAGAAAAAGTTGACTTATTAACTGGAGTATCTTCGGCAAATCCTGGCTTCCTTCTTTCACAAGGTAGTAGAAACGGCATGGTAGCAACAGCACTAGTTGGACGAGTTCCAGTACTCATAAATAATGAAAATGGCAACATTGCTGTTGGTGATTCAATTACAATTTCATCAATCGACGGTGAAGGTAAGGTCGCTGAATTTGGAGATAAAGCAGTCGGGTATGCTTTAGAGTCATATGAATTTAGCACTACAACTACATATGAGCAAGGTGATGTGATGGTGTACGTGTCTGTACACACAGCATTAGATGAGCCAACCAAGCTGATTATTGTAGGTGACGTAGTGGGGTCAGGGCTGACTTCAAGCAACAAACCTTCAATAATGAGTCGTTTACGTGATTTAGCGGGGAGGTTTATGGATGGAGTACTATCACTTACTGGATTGATTATTGGTAGCGAAGAAGTACCGACAGGAATCACAATCTACGACGTTGTGACTGGCGATCCGTACTGCAGTGTGGTTGCAAACGGTGAAACGAGAACAATGGCTGGTACATGTGAAGAGGTTGATTTTGACGATCTGGATACAACCAGCAATGTGAATTCAGCGCTACAACCACAAAGCAATCCTCCAGAGGTTGATACAACAGAACCTGAACTTACTACACTAGGAGAACCACAAAAAACTGACCCAGTTGAAACGACCGGCATAAGCACCACAACAGAAACAATGACAGATGTTGACTCTGAACCAACAGCGACTTCAACCGAACCGGTGCCAACCACAAAACAAGCAGTAGCGACACCTGATCCCACGGTTCTATTAGATACATCAGTTGGAACTACTATAACACCAGACTCCCCGAATGTTCCCGAAGATGTGTTGGAAGAATTATCAAACACCGATACAACAGATGATGCTGGCGCAGAAGTTGTGGTACGACCAAATGTAGAAGCAGAAACACAACATGCTTCACAAGAAGTTTCAGAGGTGGTGCAGACTGAAGCGACGAATGATAGTTCTACAGTCGGGGGAAACGATGCTTCAACTAACTAAGATACTTTGGTTATTTCGTTAGTCACGGTATAGTTACTCATGTGAATTTTGAACTTGCTACAGATAAATCTCCGGCTGGTGATCAGCCGCAGGCTATAGAAAAACTCGTGAAGGGGATTAAGGATGGACTATCGCACCAGACGTTGTTGGGTGTGACCGGGTCTGGGAAAACCTTTACTGGCGCCAACGTCATCCAGCAGATAGGGAAGCCAACCCTGGTGATCGCCCACAACAAAACCCTCGCCGCGCAGCTGGCGCAAGAATACCGAGATTTCTTTCCTAACAACGCGGTGCACTATTTTGTGTCCTACTATGACTACTATCAGCCAGAAGCATACATGCCGACTAGTGACACATACATTGAGAAAGAGTCTCAGATCAACGAGGAAATCGATCGCCTGCGGCACGCGAGTACTCAAGCCTTGCTCACCCGTGAAGACGTGATCATCGTGGCATCTGTATCTTGTATTTACGGTCTTGGATCACCAACCCAATACCTAAAGAAACATCTGAAATTTGAACGAGGGTTCGAAACCACTCGGACTGAAATGCTGCGCACGCTAGTTGATATGTATTTTGAGCGCACTAACGCTGATCTAACCCCCGCTCATTTTCGGGCCGTAGGGAATATGGTCGAAATCATGCCGACTAACGAGCGAGCAATCTACCGCTTGGCATTTTCAGGCAACAAAATTTCAGCTATCACAAAAATTGATGAAGTCACTCGGGAAATTATTTCTGAACCAGAAGTGTTTTTCCTCTTTCCAGCCAAGCACTTTGTGACACCAGAAGATGAACGGAAGGTAGCGATCGAAGACATCAAACTAGAATTGGATGAACGACTCAAAGTGTTTAAGAAAATGCCGGACAAACTGCTCGAAGCTGAGCGTCTCAAGCGCCGGACTGAGCAAGACCTCGCCATGATGAGAGAAATTGGCTTTTGTAGTGGTATTGAAAACTACTCACGCCACTTTGATCGTCGTAAAGCCGGTGAAGCACCGTACACGTTACTCTCGTATTTTCCACACAAGCCAGACGGAACACCTGACTTTTTGACTATCATTGACGAATCACATGTAACCATTCCGCAGCTTAACGGTATGTACGCCGGTGACCGCAGTCGTAAAGACATGCTGGTTGAGTATGGGTTCAGGTTACCGTCAGCTGTAGATAACCGCCCCCTCAAATACGCTGAGTTTGAAGAGCGGATTGGACAAGTGATCTACACTACAGCTACACCAGGTAAATTTGAGCGTGCCAAAGCAGAGGAATTGGGGGTACCAATGGTCGAGCAAATCATTCGACCAACGGGGTTAATTGATCCTGAAATCGATGTGCGCGGGATTGACCAAACTGATACGTACCCTGGTCAGGTGAAAGATTTTATCACAGAAGCAGAGAAAATCATCAAGGGCGGAGCCCGAGTACTGACAACTACGCTTACAAAACGAATGGCGGAAGACCTGTCTGAATTCCTGGAAGAAAAAGGAATCAAGACTAAATACATTCACAGTGATGTTGATACGATCGAACGAATCGAGATATTGACTGATTTCCGGCGGGGAAAATTTGACTGTTTGGTGGGGGTTAACCTCTTGCGAGAAGGGCTTGACCTGCCTGAGGTAGAACTAGTGGCAATTCTAGATGCAGACAAGGCCGGATTCCTTAGAAGTGAGACAGCGCTCATCCAAACAATTGGTCGAGCTGCTCGTAACGTAAACGGACGAGTGGTGCTCTATGCCGACGAGATGACTGATGCTCTAGAATACGCCATTACCGAAACACACCGGCGACGAGAAATCCAATTAGCTTACAACAAAAAGCATGGCATCACACCTAAAACGATCATCAAAGAGATCAAGTCTATCGCTGATCAGATGCGTAGTCAGCATGACGAAACTGTCGAGACTTTGCTCAAAGTGGATATGGAATTGTATAAGAAAAACCCTAAGAAAGTGATGAAGGAAAAACGCCGCCAAATGGAAGAAGCTGTGTCGCAGCTTGATTTTGAAACAGCGGCTATCATCCGCGACGAAATTCATTACATGGAAGAGTCAGTTGCTAAAAAGGTGAAGTAGCTGTGGGTTCACTAATAGACCGTTTTTAAACAGTGATACACTATATCTATGTCTATACTTACAGGAAAACATGTTTTGGTAATTGGTGATGAAACTGATCAAATCACAAAGATTGAAGCTGCCTTAATAACCTATGGGTCTGATATAGCTACTGCTACCTGTGAGTCCGCCGACCCGACTCAGATACATGCTGAGCATACAGGTCTAATCCTCCTGAACCATATGCATGAAGGTAAGCATTGTACCGACAAACTAACAGCAATCCGGGAAAATGAAGCAACAAAAAACATTCCTGTCTTAGCACTGGTTCCAAATGATCAGGGTCACATAGGTGAGGTGCTACTGCTGGGAGCTTCAGATTATTTTGTACCAAACGAAGACGTTCACAGTGTTGTTGATAAAATCAAACGAGCTTTGGGTGATTCTGAGCTTGATTTGCACCATAGTGTCATTGATCTATCAACCACTGAATCTAGTTCAGAAGAGGGCACGAGAGTTTTTGCGGTCGAAGATGATCCCTTATTACAAAACTTACTTGCAACGCGCTTCGAGAAGTCAAAATTGGTATATGAAATGGCTTCAAATGGCGAAGGTCTAGTTGAGAAAGTGTCAGCATTTAAACCCCAGATCCTCATTTTAGACCTGATGCTACCGGGTGAGGATGGTTTTGCTCTACTCAAAAAAATCAAAACAAATGCTGCCACAGCAGCCGTACCCGTACTTATCTTTTCCAACAAAGATAGCCAAGAGGACCGAAAGCTAGCAGCTGAACTTGGTGCGACTGGTTTTTATGTAAAGGCGATGACGGATTTATCTGAACTACTAGATATTATTAATATTCACAAGTCCTAGACCATCTCAATAGTGTGTACAGGCACTCATTTTGGGTGTCATTTTTTGTATAATGAAACATATGCCAGAGGCGCGCTCTAAGAAGGTACCCAAAAAACTTACTACTAAGACAGTAGTACAGAAAACTGCGCCCAAGAAAAAAATCACCAAGAAAACTGCTGCAGTAAAAGTATCAAAGAGTAAAGCGGCAGCCAAATCCAAAAAGCTTCAAGTAGCAAAGAAACCTGCAGAAAGGATACCTGTTGCAACTAAAACAACGGTAAAAAAAACCGCTGTAAAAAAGAAAACAGCAAGGATTAGTAAGGTTAAAAAAGCACCAATACGTGCAGATGCAACCGTTGTATTACCAACGAGAATGAGCATCAGAGCTCGAGAAAAAGCACTCGTGTGGGCAGAAGAATTTGAACGAAAAATGCATAAGCCAGCCTACGCCTTAACGATGACGCTAGGTATATTGTTTGTATTGTTCGGTAGTTATACCGGTCTACAGTACACTGGAGCCAGTCTTGTGTGCGCAGATGCTCAGTGTAGTGGTCAAATTATCTCAACTGGCGCAGGAATGTCTCTTACAACTGCTGACCAACCTAGACCCTCGGTAGATTTAATAACAAATATTCCAGGCAGTATCACCTCAGATGAAACTATATTAATTGATACTGCGAATACAACACGTGTTTCAGCCGAACTCCGCTTTACTGGATTGCTAGGCACTCTCCAAACTCAGCAAATTACAGCTACTGACGCCCTAAACGGTAGATTTAGGATAATCATTCCGGGTAGTGACTTGCGTCCAAACCAGTACACGCTGCGTGTGTTGCCTTACAATGCGCAAGGTGTGTCTTATGGATATACAACCCTAGGATCTTTTACTGTGCCGACTGATGCAGCTACCGACAGTTCAAACTCAAGCTATTCTGCTAGCTCAGTAAGCGGCTCGTCACAAGCAAGCTCAGGTAGTGATGGATCTACCAGCGCAACAGAAACTATCAGTGTCTCAACCATAAGTTCGACTGTTGATGGGATTACACAATCAACGACAACAACAAACATCGTTTCAACGATAGATGACGTTACTCAAGTTGAAGAAACTGTTGATGTCGTAGTTGGCGAGGACGGTCTTGTAACCCCAGTTATCCCTGCAGTTACTGGGTTGGTTGACCAGAGTGCAGCGAATGAAATTTTAATTACCTCACCATCAGTTCTATCAGGGAGAGCTTCCATTTCTGTTAATTCACCTAGAGCGCAACTTTTATCTTTGTACATACGACGGCTTCAGAGCACGGAAGAACAACTGGTGAGAACTACGTACGGATCTAACTTTACTTTTTATCTTAATACTCGTGATTTTCCTAACGGTTCATACGAATTATCGGTACGAACCACATCTGCATCAGACGATACAGAAAGTAACTCACTAATAATCCGAATTAGCAACGAAACTGAACCGATTATACCTGCTGAACCTGAAACTACACCGTCGCTACCCGGTGAAAGGCAAGTTTTGCAAATAACACCAGAAACACTAGGAATAGATACACCTAGGCCTATAACCATAACCAATAATCAGCCTCCAGTTACAACCAATGCTGCCATCACCCCAGCTGTCGCTGATCCAGAAATAGCTGAATTTGATCCGACGACCAGCACAGGCAACGAGGCAATTGAGGAGCCAATTAGGCTTAGAACGCTTGCCAGACTGGAGTCAGACACTGACATACTAGACACACTATTTACTCGCTATGCTGTCGCTGTGCAATCAGGTGATATAGATATGATCCGTGCAGCTCGTAATTCAATTTCAGATTATCAACGATCGGTCGTAGATGCTGCTTTAGCAAGTCCCGACGATCGATTTATAGCAGATGATATTTCAAGAAGTCTACATGCTGAAATCGAGCAAATCACTGCAAAAGTAGAAACGTTCGAAAGCTTGCGTCGTGAGCGCACAGAAGGGGAGGCAAGCAAGGATTCTGACGGGGACGGCGTCACCGATACTGATGAACGTGTACTTTTTGGTACGGACCCATTACGAGCTGACACCGACGGAGACGGCTTTACAGACGGAGCCGAGATTATCAAAGGGTTTAATCCGCTCGATGCTGCAAGTGAAGCGGTGATCACCTACAAGTCGCCAAAGGAAACAATTGGTATTGTAGCTAAGGAAAACCTCAGGGTGCTGGAAGTTGTGCCTGATATCGCACTACCACAAACAGAAGAGGGTTCAATTAGCGTTCAAGCAGTGGTTCGCGGTAAAGCCCTACCTAACAGTTTCGTAACGTTATATGTTTTTAGTACTCCAACAATCGTTACGGTTAGAACCGAAGCCGATGGTAGCTTCGAGTACACATTCAGTAAGGAGCTAGAAGACGGAGAGCACCAAGTATTTGTAGCTCTAACTGATAATACGGGTGATATTGTTGCACAAAGTGAGCCGTTTACATTTATTAAGCAAGCAGAAGCGTTTACAGCGGTCGATGCAGAGGCTGTAATCTCTGATTCACAGTCATCTGAATCAACAATGTTTGTTGCCTCGTCTTTCCAAACTGTATTATCAATGTCTGTCTTAGCTCTTGGCATTCTGCTGATTATGTTAGGCGTTGGTTTGAGATCTAACCGGCCTGAAGAAGTTCAACTAGAAGTAACTGCATGATTTCTAAGCTTCTTTACACTATCGAACGTGGCTGGGGGCAAGTAACAGCAAATTCAAAACTAGTGTTTCTTACGATTGTACTGTTTGTCTTTCCGCTTTTGTTCGTACTAGTTTTACAGCAAGTAGATGCTGTTGCAACCGCAAATATTGAAACCGCTGAATTTAAGCGCACTGATGCATTACATACGGCTATTGCTGGAGTTTTACGGTCTGCACCAATAGAAAATGTTAATCAGTTGTTAAGCATACTGGCAGAGGACTCTTCGGACCTGTCTAGTCTGCGCGTGTACCAAGTAATTCCTGGCGGTGAAATAAAAACCATTGCCTCAGCTAGCCCTACTGAATTACATGAAGTCTCAATTGTGTCAACGGTATTACAGCTGGGCAAGGTAGAGCCTGAACAAACATTTGCAGTACCTCTAACAACAGTAAATGGAAGGATAGAGCAGGCTGTTCGTTATATCGAAATTGACTCAGTTGGCTACTATATATTCTCTGAGCACTCACGCGCCCAGAGTGATACTGTTATAGCAAAGCGAAAACAGGATTCTTTACTTTTATTATCACTTATATTTGTGTTCCTGATCGGATTAGCCTACTGGATCAATCGGCAGTCGGATTGGAAAAAAAAGTACGCTAAAATCCAGCGAACTCTAGAGGAGAGAGATTTATTTACAAATATGATCGCGCATGAATTCAGGACGCCTCTGACAGCCATTAAAGGCTACGCCAGTTTCCTGCAGGAGTCACAAACAATGCAAAAAGAAGAGATTCGATTTGCTGATACCATTCGTGAATCAGCCGAGCGGTTAGTGTTATTGGTAAATGATTTCCTCGAAATTGCACGTATTCAGTCTGGGAAGCTCAAGATGGAAGAGAAACTAGTTGATATAAGAAAACCAATTGAAACTGTCGCCGCATCACTTGTACAAGAAGCTAAACTAAAGGGATTACAGTTGGTTTATACATCAGCTCTCAACCCCCAAATCATACAAACTGACGAAAATCGCTTTGTTCAGATACTTACTAATATTGTAAGTAACTCAATCAAATATACAAATCAAGGAACAGTTGAAATCAGTTGTGAATCTGAGCGATCAGGTATAACAATCCGAATCAAAGACACCGGCATGGGGATTAGTGCTGAGGATCAACAAAAGTTGTTCACGCCATTTTCACGCGTAGGTGGGGTGGAGCAGACTGCAACTACTGGTACAGGTTTGGGGATGTGGATCACTAAACAGATGATTGAGTTACTAAGAGGAGACATAGCAGTAGAGTCGATCAAAGGGGTTGGGACTCATGTTGTGATGCATTTCAAGCACGCAAACCACTAGACTGGAAATAAGCTTAAATCAACGTATACTAGTACTTTATGGCTGACAAAAAACCAAAGAAAACAAGTACAAATTGGAGTAACGACACCGCCAAAGATCAAAAGATCATTGTAAAAGGTGCGAGAACACACAATCTAAAGAACATTAATGTAGAAATGCCTCGCGGCAAAATGATTGCTATTACTGGTCCTTCTGGGTCTGGTAAATCTTCTTTGGCTTTTGATACTATTTTTGCAGAGGGACAGCGACGCTATGTCGAGTCACTTTCACCTTACGCTCGACAGTTTCTTAACAAAATGCAGAAACCAGATGTGGACGAAATTGCCGGTTTGTCACCAGCTATTTCAATTGACCAAAAATCAGCCAGTCGTAATCCTCGATCGACAGTTGCAACAATCACAGAAATCTATGACTACCTACGTATCGTCTACGCTCGAATTGGCCAGCCGTACTGCTTAGACGTTGACGTACCAATCCAAAAACTCTCACAAGATGAGATCCTTGGAATCGTTCTCAAATCAATTGAAGAAAACGAGGTTAAAGATGCTCAAAAGAAAGAAAAGGTGATGGGTATCGAGGTAAGTAAAGGGCGAGTGTCAGTGTTCTCGCCACTTGTAGTTGGTCGAAAAGGGGAGTACTACCAGTTATTGTATGACTTGCTCGGTAAGGGATATGAGACGGTCAAAATTGATGGACAAATCAAACAGCTCCGCGAAAAAATCACTCTGACAAAAACCAAGCGCCACGATATCGATGTTCTTATTGATGAAATCTATGTGAGTGAATTCACCGATGATCCAAAGGGTTCTCGTGAGCGACTGAGTGAAGCAGTAGAGTTAGCACTAGCTGAATCAAACGGGCTCGTAAAAATTGAATCGCCAGATGGTTCAAATCGTACTCTATCAGCAAAGTTCATCTGTCCAGTGGACGGTTCTAGTTTTCCTGAGGTAGAACCTCGTTTGTTCTCATTCAACTCACCATATGGTGCTTGTCCAGAATGTAATGGATTAGGTACGGTTGGAATTTTTCAAAGTGATGAATGTCCTAGTTGTAAAGGCGCTCGGTTGCGGCCAGAGGCCCTTCGAGTGTACCTAGGTGGTGATGGAAAAAAGAACTTAGGAACCAGTATTGTTGGCTTTACCGGTATGACAGTAAAAGAAGCGGTAGATTTTCTTGCTAATCTAAAGCTTACAAAGCAGCAAGAAGAAATTGCCTGGCCAGCTCTACGTGAGGTGATTGAGCGCCTTGATTTTATGATGGACGTCGGAATTGAATACCTAACTTTGGACCGACGGGCCAACACTCTCTCAGGTGGGGAGGCACAGCGCATCAGACTGGCTTCGCAGCTTGGTTCTGGTTTGGTTGGGGCGCTCTATGTACTGGACGAACCATCGATTGGTCTACACCAGCGAGATAACGACAAATTGATATCGACGCTCAAGGAACTGCGTGACTTGGGTAACACCATTATCATTGTTGAACATGATGAAGACACAATGCTAGCTGCTGACTATCTGATTGAAATTGGTCCGAAAGCCGGCATTCATGGTGGAGAAGTGGTGGTGTCTGATTACTTGCAGCCGCTGCTTGATGCAAAAACCAATGAATCAAACTCAGTCACTCTTAGTTATCTGCGGGGTGAAAAGAAAATAGAAGTTCCAGAGCGACGAACGGCTGAGAAAGGTAAGATTCAGATCAAGGGTGGGAAAGCCTTCAATATTAAAAACATGAATGTAGATATTCCCCTCGGAAAGCTAATTTGTGTTACGGGGGTGTCAGGATCAGGGAAATCAACCTTTATGTATGAAATTCTACATCGTAACCTAAAAGGTCGATTAGAGAAGAAATTCCGCACCGCCAAGGTCTATAACTGTAAGGAAATCACTGGCACGGAGTACCTAGGTCGCCAAGTGCTGATTGATCAATCACCGATTGGACGCACTCCACGTTCTAACCCCGCAACCTACACCGGAGCATTTACGCACATACGTGATTTGTTTGCAGCCTCTGGTGAAGCCCGGGCGCGCGGTTGGAAGCCTGGACGCTTCTCGTTTAACGTCAAAGGAGGACGCTGTGAGACCTGTCAAGGAAACGGTTTGATTGCCGTTGAGATGCACTTCCTGCCAACTGTGTATGTAACGTGCGATGTTTGTGATGGAAAACGCTTCACTAAAGAGACACTCGAGGTTCGCTACAAAGGTAAAAATATCAATGAGGTTCTACACATGACCATTGAAGATGCTTATGAATTCTATAAGGAAGTACCGGCCATTGAAGAGCGACTTCGTGCCTTGTTAGACGTTGGACTAGGGTATTTGGAGCTTGGCCAAGCTGCTACCACGCTCTCAGGCGGAGAAGCACAGCGGGTAAAAATTGCCTCTGAACTATACCGACCACACACACAAAAAACGATCTATCTCCTAGATGAGCCAACTACTGGACTACACTACGAGGACGTCAAAATGCTAATTGAAATCCTTCAGCAGCTGGTTAACCGTGGTAATACAGTCATGGTGATCGAGCATAATTTAGATTTAGTGAAAAGCGCTGATTATGTAATAGATATTGGACCAGAAGGCGGATCAGGAGGCGGGAACATTGTAGCCAAAGGAACCCCAGAACAAGTCGCAGAAGTGGAAAAGAGCCATACGGGGAGATATCTCAAAAAGATTTTGTAGCCTCTGTTATAATTTAAGATTGGAGGTACCCACATGAGCAACAACCAACGCCCTTCACCATCGTGTGCTGAAACTGCCCCAAAACAACCGATCGATCCTCGGACTGGCAAGGGAGGTTCACACACAATAGTAGAGAAAGGATGAACAAGCGCCCCACGGGGCGCTTTTCAAATAGTTTGGTATAGTATGCAAAATGACCAAAGAAGAGCTGCAAAAAAAGAAACTACCTGACGCACCTGGGGTGTATTTTTTCTTGGGTCCAAAGAAGAAGATTCTCTATATCGGAAAAGCCACCAGTTTGAAAAGCCGGGTTCGCAGCTATTTTACAGACGATATCGTCGAAAAGCGTTCCGAGTTGATCTCAAAAATGGTCAGAGAAGCAAAAACAGTGGAGTACACAGAAACTGACAGTGTACTTGAAGCATTGATTTTAGAGACCAACCTGATTCGGACGCATAAGCCTTTGTTCAACACTCGAAGCAAAGACGATAAATCATACAATCACCTGGTAATTACAGACGAGGAATTTCCACGAGTATTGGTTGTACGAGGTAAAGACTTAACTGAAAAATTTAGTGATGATGAAATTAAATATCATTTTGGTCCGTTTCCAAGTGGTGCACTTTTTCGGGAGGCGCTCAAAATTGTTCGTAAGTTGTTTAAGTTTTACGATACAAAAACTCCACTAGGAAAAGAAACGTCAAAATTAGCGAAAGGCAAGATTGACTTCAATCGTCAAATTGGCCTATATCCGGATGTTCAATCAAAGGCAGAATACGCTAAAACACTACGTCACATCCGACTATTTTTTGAAGGTAAAAAACATCAGATCATTAAGGAGCTAGAAAAAGAGATGATGGCACTAGCAAAGGAAGAGAGGTTTGAAGAGGCTAATACGAACAAAAAACGGATTTTTGCCTTGAACCACATTCAGGATATTGCGTTGATTAAAGAAGACTTACGTGTGTATCGCGACGAAGATCGTATCCGAATTGAAGCGTATGATATTGCCCATATGGGAGGTAAAGACATGGTGGGAGTAATGACGGTGCTCGAGAGTGGGGAACCAGCTAAGGGAGAATACCGCAAGTTTAAAATTCAAGCATTTGAAAGCGCAAATGACCCTGGAGCACTCAAAGAAGTACTAACAAGACGTCTCAAACATCCAGAATGGCCTCTACCTCAGCTAATTGTAGTAGATGGAAGTACGGCTCAAAAAAATGCTCTAGAGCTCATTTTGCGGCAACACGCTATGCTTATACCGGTAGTGGGAGTTGTTAAAGATGAAAAACATAAACCAATCCGCCTGATTGGGCAAAAGAAGCTCATTGATCTACATAAACAGTCTATTTTGCTTGCAAACGCCGAGTCACACCGATTTGCAATTGTCTATCACCGAGAGAAACGCCGCAAGCGGGCACTGCAGTAACTTTCTGGAATCAATATTGGTTTAATTCTATATGACAGAACATCAGACAAAGATTGGCTTTATCGGTCAGGGGTGGATTGGTAAACATTACGCAGACGAATTTGAAGAGCGTTTATATAACGTTGTGCGGTATGCTCTAGAGGAACCCTATATCCAAAACAAAAGCAAGATTAAAGACTGCCAAGTAGTATTCATCGCTGTTCCAACCCCAACCACCCCTGCTGGCTTTCAAATTGGCATTGTTCAAGATGCGCTTCAATTACTTTCTAAAGGGACGACAGCGGTGATCAAGTCAACCTTGGTTCCAGGCATGACAGAAAAACTACAAACCGAATTCCCAGAATTATATATCATGCATAGTCCAGAATTCTTGCAGGAGAAAACTGTCATAGAGGATACCCGCTTTCCCAAACGAAATATTGTCGGAATCCCGATCGATACTGATGAGCACAGGAAGCGAGCTCAATTAGTATTAAATCTGTTGCCAAATGCACCATATGAGGCAATTATGGATGCGAAAGAGGCGGAGTTGGTTAAATATGCTGGAAACACCTTTTTATACACCAAAGTTGTGTTTATGAATGCCTTGCATGATCTAGTATCTGCAACTGGTGCAAATTATGAAACTGTTCGTACTGCAGTTAGTGCTGATCCACGAATTGGTGATAGCCATACCCAGCCCATCCATACCAGTGGTCACGATGTTGGTAATCCAAGACCAGTACGTGGAGCAGGTGGTCACTGTTTTATCAAAGACTTTGAAGCCATGCGCCAATTACATGAAGAACTAATTGGACGTGATGAAGCACACGATTTATTGACTGCTCTGATGACTTACAACAATAAACTACTAATCCACTCTGAAAAAGACCTCGACATTCTCTGTGATGTTTATGGGGAGGAGGAGATTAAGAAACATACAACAAGCTAGTGCTATAATTTCAGTATGAAACGAGTAGCAGTTTTGCGTGGTGGTCCTAGTGAGGAATACGATGTATCTATGTTGTCAGGCAACGCTGTTTTGCGTGCGTTGGCAGAATCTAACTATCCTCATCGTGACATCACTATTACTAAAAATGGTGACTGGCTGTCAGGAGGGAAAAAGCTCACTGAAGATCAAGCGTTTGAAGGCGTTGACGTTGTCTTTGTGGCTCTGCAAGGGCCAATTGACCATAGTGGATTAGTTCAAAATACCTTGAAAAAGAGAGCTATACCGTTTACTGGAAGTGTTGCTCTCGCTACAGGTATCGCTAGCAACAAGGAACTAACTAAACAGTCTTTGCGTCAATACGGTATTAATGTAGCTAAACATCGACGGGTGAATAAAGAAGAGTTGTTTGAGTTGAAAAATGAGGTGGCGCAGATAATCACTGATCTGGGAAATGAACTTTTTATAAAGCCACTTCACCGAGGCTCAAGACAGTTAACTCGTGGTGCTCGAAGCGACCAAGAGCTCTTAGCTGCTCTTGAAGAACTACTATTAATATATGACTCGCTATTAGTAGAAGAGTCGCTGGTTGGTACTCAAGTTACAGTTGGAGTACTTGAAAACTTTAGAAATGAGGAGTTATACACCTTTCCGGTGGTAGAATTCACCAATACACTTGATGTTACTTCTATACCGGGTAGATATTCAGAAGCCACAAAGGCAGAATTAGCCAAACTTGCTCGGTTGGCACACAAAGAAATTGGTTGCTCACAATATTCACAGAGTAATTTTATTGTAAAAAACGGTCAGGTATATTTTTCCTCACTCCAGTCTCATCCAGATTTAACAGAATCAAGTCTGTACATACAAGCAGCTGAATCAGTTGGACTTTCACACGCTGACTTGGTGATCCATTTGATTGATACTGCTAGCTTCTAAACATTTATGTCAAACAAAAAAACTATAGCTATTATGTGCGGTGGAGCTTCATACGAGCACGAAGTATCAATAATTACCGGTATTCAAGTTGCGCAAAATATTGATCGTAATCTATACAACCCGGTTTTCCTATATTTTGATCAGGCGGACAACATTTTCTTGATTAAAAATTTTTCAGATAATAAACGTGACTTCCTGAGGAACAAGAGGATTGCGGTAAATCTGATTCGTGGAGCAAATGGACTACAAATCCAACCTAAAGCGATGTTTGCTAGTAACATAGCTATCGATGTAGCGTTTCTAGCATTTCATGGGGGTACCGGGGAGTCAGGTGCGATCCAGGGTCTGCTAGAGCTCTACAAAACACCATTCACTTCAGCCGGTCAAGAAGGGGCGGTAATTGCGATGAACAAGGCGGTAACAAAAGAGTCGCTCCAGGCTCATAACATCCCAGTGCTACCTTGGGTATCAATCCAAAGTGAGACATTTCAAGCAAATAAAACTGCTAGTGTACAAGAGATCTTAAGCAAACTTCCACTACCGTTGATTATTAAACCAGTTCATCTTGGTTCAAGTATTGGGATTACCATTGCTAAAACTGAGGTTGAGCTTGAGCAACAGTTGTCAGTAGCTGCTCGTTTAGATTCCGAAATTCTACTTGAACCAGCACTGGCAGATTTCACAGAATTCAATATTTCTGTTCGAAGTTCAGCTGATGGTTTAGAATTTTCTCCTATTGAAGAACCTGTTCGGGAAGGAGAAGTGCTGTCTTTTGACGACAAGTACGCTAATGGAGGCAAGAAAGCAGGAGGTAAGGGAAACGGTGGTGGTATGGAGCTGCTCGATCGTACAGTACCAGCAAACATTTCAACTGAATTAGCGCAAGAAATCAAAGATTTAGCAGCAAAAGTCTACCGAGTTTGTAGATTGACTGGTATGTTACGGATCGATTTCATGCACAGCAAAGGCAAGTTGTACTGCACTGAACCAAATCCTATCCCAGGTTCACTGGCTTTCTATCTGTGGGAAGCAGCTGGAGAAACATTTCAACAACAGATTACCCAAGCGATTGAAGACAGTTTAGATCGCCATGCAAAAAAAATAGTGATTCACCCATATCAAACAGATATTGTAGAGAAGTTTGTAGGCTAAAGATAAGCTAAATCACTATGACCAGTAAGCCAAAGTAAAATCTCTTTTGTACCGTCTAGGTATAGCGCTGGACTGTCTGTGACATCGGTACTCATGACAATCTCCTGTGTAGGAATGACCAGAGTGCTAACCATATGTTTAGCAAACACTGTTGGATTGATGAGTACTCTGTCAGCATATTGGTTTAGTGCATTTGCAAGCTCTAGATTTACCTTAACCTCGTCTGTGCCTTGCTCTCCAATTCCACCTGTCATGACAACAAGTTTTTTACCTTGCTTGGCTGCGATAGTGGCAGCATCTTGTACCATTGCTTTTGCAACCATCGGACTAATATTGTATGAGTTATCGATAATCGTTACGCCCTGACGTTCGATGATGTTATTTCGTCGCTCTGGTGGATTAAAGGTGTTTAAACTCACCTCAATAGATCTGTCAGATATCCCGAGGTCGTGGGCCAGCTTGCGAACCAAATGTGGTGTCGACTTTTCTCCGGTTGGAATATCGACGGGGATCAGTTGGTTAATATTGATTTGCTGCTCATGTATCAGAGATACACTATCAGTTGAGGTGTAGCAGACAGTCTGTTTATTGGTTGTAAAAATCTCTGATTTTCCGGTAATTAAGTTTGACTTACTGCCAAATCGCTCCATATGTTGGTCACCAAGAATGGTTAGAATTGCGTAATCAGGAGGGAGCATAGTGGCTGTTTGTTCAATGTCACCCCTCTTATACGCACCCATTTCTACAATCAAGTAGTCAGGTCGTTGTGGCAACTTATTTTTTAATACAAAATCAGCTATACCGAGTGCGGTATTAATATTGTCAGGAATAATTGCAACGTTAAAGTCATACTGTAAAACATGTTGCAGTAGATACTTTGCGGTTGTCTTGCCAAAACTACCAGTTATCCCAATAACCTTAGTTGTTGGGTACTTCAAAGCAAAGACACGTGCCGCCTTTTGGCATTTTTGTTTCTCTAGTACGCTGGTAGGAATTTGTACTATAAACGATATTACACCAAGCAAATACGGGGTAGAAAGTGGTAATGTGATTAATAGAGCAACCAGTAATCCAATATTGATCCAATAAGCCACAAAGAATAGAGCTAGTAAGGAAAAAACCAGCAGAACCAGAGTGAGTTTCATTCGAGCTGTGTATCGTAGGACATCCCTTCGTTCAAAATTACGTTTGAATAACCGGAGTTGCACCTGCTTCAAGTAGCGTCTAAGTTCATACTCCTCAAGTTGTAATATGTACGCAAAATCCCAAACCGGCAGCGGGTAATTAATTAGTTTACGTAGTAGTGACATAGTTTTTTAATTTACCAGCCAGTAGTAAGGGGTTTTCTTGGTGCAGGTTGTGCCCAAGTTTAGGTAAGACTGTTAGCTGTGCTGAAGGTAATTTTGTTAGCATTTCTTGTGCAATTCTCAGCGGAGCCGCTTTGTCGTTTTCTCCCCAAAGTAACTCTACCTTGGTTGTAATTTCCGACAATAAATGCGTTTGATCATCTTTGATAACATCAGTGTATAGCTCTTGCATAACAGTATCTTTCACTTCTAGGTAGTCTGCTGAACGTAGCTTTACACGTATAGCGTGCGGCACTAAAGGTTTAATGGGCCTACATACAGACACCAGTACCTTGATAACACGGACAGAAACTGCCGGGCGATATAGGTTAGGTGAACCAATCAATACCAATTTTTCAACTTGTAGCCCGTCTGCAACCAACTGTAGAGCAATCCGACCTCCACATGAGTGCCCCACAAGTGTGATTGGTGTGGTAGATATTGCAATGTGAGCAATATCATTCCGACACCATTCTGTTACATCAGACATAGTTTTGATTTTTACATCTGCCGGTTGCGAACCAAAACCCGGCAAGTCTAATACACGATTTTCAATCCCTTGCTGTTCCAGTAACTTTGAAACTGTTGCCCATTTGTCAGCCGAATGCATCCACCCTGGAATAATGATCATCATAGTATTAGGAGTATACGTTTTATAAATACCACTCGCAATTACCGCTGTTGGTAAATGCTTGATTTTTAACTAAGGTAAGGTAATATTGTGGCACTCAAGTTTGCAGTGTTGAATCATAACCGCTGCGAACAACAACGAGTAGATGGTACAAAAGAATATTTGGAGCTGAGTATTTCACTCAACTTTAAATGTCTCCCAGACATTTAAAGGGCTCGTAGCTCATCTGGTAGAGCGCCTCATTTGCACTGAGGAGGTAGCGGGTTCAAGTCCTGTCGAGTCCACATCTGAAAACACCTTAAGGGGTGTTTTCTTGTTTGTGGACTCGGAGAAAAGCCTGGGAGACTTTTAGTCAGGACTTGAAAAGCTTTTGAGGTAGATTCGACTGAAAGGAGAATATATCCAAAAGGTATACTGTTCATGTAATGAAAAAGTCCTGTCGAGTTCAAACGAAGATTGTTCTCAAAGATTTTCTACATGCTATAATTGCTGGCAGCAGAGGAGTATTACTATGAGCAATCCAATCTACACTGAAACTATTACCTGGAAGGGTGCTGAACATCACTTGGAGCTGTTTGCCACAGATGTTAAGCCGGACTTTGAAATCTCTCAGTGTCAGGCGGTGCCGTTCACAGCCGAGGGCGACGTTGTGTTGTTTCGACACCTAAACGGCTACAACAGTCTACCGGGCGGCACCGTGGACCCTGGTGAAAGCCATGAAGACGCACTGAAAAGAGAGGTTTATGAAGAAAGTGCGTGCCAAGTTATTGATTTTGGACTGATTGGTTACATCAAAGATACCCAGGTAGCTACTGGTAAAGTTACATACCAGTTACGCTACTGGGCTACTGTAGAGCTGGTAGACGAGCCAGTACAGGACCCCGACGGCAAAGCGCTTGAACGTTTGGTTGTTCACCCTTCAGAAATGGTCGAGAAACTGGGTTGGGGCGAAAAAGGTCAAGTATTACTTGATCTCGCCCAAGCAGCTCGAGCATAAGCGTAACCGCCGGCACAGCAGTGTCGGCGGTTTTGTTAAGAATACAACGCCTGTAATTTAGAATAAGTATCTGTGTCGCTATCAACTGGCACTGTATCGATCACACCAATGACCAGTTCGTCGTTACCGCCAGGATAAAGCCCGTCACCGTAATAAATGCAGTCGTCTTTGCTCCAGCCTTTGAGTTCAATCAGACGAGCGACATTTACGCCTTTGTGTCCAGTTTTGCTGAAAAAATCTAGACTAGTAGAGCCACCGATCTTAAGCATTATCGATTCAGATTCAAAAGGGAATTCGGCCATTAAAGCCTCTCTCTTTTGTCGGTCTGGATCGTATTTCATTTTTACCTCTACTGGTGCTGTGTTCCCAATTGGACTAAAGGTAATCTGAGACCCTCGGTTTTCAACCGGGTTCCATTCTGGGTTAGGTGTATGGGGTAATGCATCTGTTAGTGTAGCAATGTGTTCCATTATTTCTGCCTGTTCACCCTCAGTTAGGTCAGGATTTTGCCAGAGCAGTGACCCGTCTACATCAATTGCATGGTTTCCGTTGTTTCCTAGGTATATTGCAGGTAGATTGTTTGACTGCCAAGCAATTTTATCGGTCATTTGGCCGGAGACAATGATGATGTCTTTGTCTAGTGAGTTTAGTAGCTCATACATATCAAGAGTGATAGGCTGTCGCGCCGGGGCGATCGTCATATCCATATCAAAAAAGAGGTGTTTTTTGTTTTTCATCGCTACACAGTAACACGTGCACAAATCATAAATAAGTGAATGGTTGTTGGTACCATATGTGTATGACAACAATTATGGTAACTGCAGGTATTCTGCAATCAATTTTTATTTCTCTTGGCGTTGGATCGTCAACCTTAGCAATCCTTAACTTCTTTTCGGCAATATCAGATGGAAACATCGACCAGACTGAACGACGAATGATGGGAATTGTGTACGTTATCTTGCGGGTTTCAATGGTGGGTATTTTGGTGACAACCCTAACCTTGTTAGCCCCAATCATGACAACAGACCTGACTATGCTTGCTAACGTGAGTATTGCACAACTAATCATTATCGCTGTCTTGTTTGCTAACGCCGCTTTAATGACTATGCGTAAAATGCCAGCTAAATATGGTCCAGGTATCCAGGCAGGAAGCTGGTATACACTTGGGATCATTGCTGCCCTGCAACTGCAGGTCATGGTTGACTATTCGCTCATCGATTTTATCATTGGACACGTACTGGTAATGACTATCGCTGTTATCGGGGTGAATGTCTGGATGAAGAAACTAGCTTAGGGAGTAAGCAATCAAAAAACCGACACTCTATGATGTCGGTTTTTGGATTGCCAGAGTAGGCACCTATCGTTCTACCGTTCCAGGATTACGGTTATAGAGAATCGGTATTAGCACTAGTGTGATCACTACCGAGAACACCAATCCAAACATCACAGCATAGGCAAGCGGAGCCCACAGGTCACCAGCGTAGGTAAGAGGAACCATACCAATTACCGTGGTCATAGTGGTTAGCAGAATCGGCCGTAGACGGTTACCAGAAGCGTCGAGTACTACTTCTGCTATGTCACGAGCTGGATCGGCTTTTCGCATCTGATTCATCATGTCAATCAATAGGATCGAGTTGTTTACCACAATCCCAGACAACGCGATGAAGCCCATGATAGACGGGAAAGATAGTGGATTTTGAGTGAGCGCTAGACCAGCAAAGATACCAATCAAAGAGTACGGTAGGATCGATAGCACATACCGGGTGTGTAGGTACGAGTTGAACTGAAGAGTCAACACACCAACCATCAGTACTACACCGACAATAAGCGCTAGGAGCATTTCAGCAAACGCTTGGTTTGACTCATCGGTCTCGCCACCCCCGGTGCTGATTGTGACATCAGCGGGGATATCTAGTTCTGCGTTAATCCGAGCAATAGCTTCGGCCTGAATTTCACGAGCGTTACCTTCGGCTGTAATATCTGCCGTTACTGACACCACTCGTTTACTATCTTCATGGTTTATAACTGAACTAGATTCACGTAGCGATACTTCGACCAGTGAAGATAATGGGACTGTACCTGACTGAGTTTGAAGCTGAATCTGCTCTAGGGCATCAATTGAAATATTGTCAGCCGTCTCAGCACTAATATTTTCATCATTAGCGACATTGAGTTTTACAACTACCTTGATATCTTCGTTAAGAGTCGTCAAGGTGGTGGCTTCACTACCAAACACTGCTGTTCGAGCAATCTGTGATACTTGGAAAGGGGACAGCCCAAGTGCGGCTGCTTTTGCACGATCAAGCTCAAACACAAATTCTGTACTGTTGCTATTGGTACTAGTCTCGACGTTTACTGTGTTTTCGACGTCTCTAAAAATTTGCGCAGCCTGGTTGGCTAGGCGGGTAATCTCCGCCAGGTCATCACCAAGGAATTTGACAATGATGGCAGCACCAGTTGGAGGTCCATCACTAGGTTGATTGACAGTGATTTTGATGTCACGCAGTGGCGTCATCTCAGTTCGGAGATCTTCTACGATTTGGGTAGAGTTAAGTACACGGTCGTCAGTTAGTGACACAAAGACATTGGCAAATTTTTCACCAGACCCACCAGAACCAAACTGACTACCAGAGCCAACAGTGGTACTAAACGACTCAATGTAATCCTTACCGTACAAGACCTCTTCTACTCGACGGGCTGCTATGTCGGTGGTTTCTTTGGTAGTTCCTTCAGGATTTTCAATTTCAACAATAATGAAATCTACGTCGGATTGCTCGAAGAAAGTCACTTGCACTAGGTTGGTTGTAAGTCCAAGCTGAGCCACGGCTGCACCAATACCAAACACAACCGCAAAGCCATAAAGAGTGAATTGGATGAATGACACGTTGGTTCTAAATCGCACTGAGAACATCCACCGAACCACCTGTGAAAGTAGGCGAGTAAGCAAAACACCCACAGCCAACCCAAATATGATTGCCAGCACAATAGGGAGACTTGCTATGTTTAGCAGCACATACACAAGGGGAGCTGAAATGATCAACCCAGTAATCGCGTAGAGGGTGATATTAAACGCCCTCGTCTGTTGTACTTTTGATTGTTCAGTTAACCTCCAATACGTGACAAAGAGACTGATCAGTCCAGCTACAATTCCAGCCAGGACATCAACAGTAAGGAACAGGGCTAATACTAATGCACCACTAATCGTCGCCAAGAATCGATTCTGAGTGTCCTGATTTGTCAAAATCGGTCTGATTTTTCCTTTATACCAGTTTTCCAGTTGAGCAGCTCTTGCTACTTGGGCTTGCTCTAGTCGCGACGCACTACGTCGCTTGAGGAAGGTAGCTGCAAAAAGTGGAAGTATAAACAACGACACAAATAGGGACGCAAACAAAAGGAAGATGAGAGTGAACGGGATACTCTTGATGAACTGTCCGATCACACCAGAAACGATAAACAAACCAGCAAACATCGACACGGTGGTCAGTGTTCCAGATGTAAGCGGTGCCCAAAACTCGTTGGTTGCAGCCAACGCCGCTTCTTTTTTATCAATTTCAGGATTGTCTTTCATCTTTCGGTTGATACCTTCAATCATCACAATTGCTGAGTCAACCAGAATTCCGATCCCTAGAATTAGGGCAAATAGACTCAAAAAGTTAATGGTGTTACCTGAAAAGTAGAGACCAATAAACCCAAACAGAAACGATAGAGGGAT
The DNA here is from genome assembly GCA_964353135.1 of uncultured Candidatus Saccharibacteria bacterium. GTDB lineage: Bacteria > Patescibacteriota > Minisyncoccia > Phycocordibacterales > UBA918 > OLB19. Next base: position 284,847 of record CAYGTV010000001.1, on the reverse strand, counting down.
CGCCAATCCAGCGAGTAGACCTTCTCGTAAACCAATCGCAACCACTAGTAATAGCACCACTAAAAACACCGTCTGAAACCCAGAGGTAGAAAGCTGAATCAAGTCACTCAGAATCTGCTCACCAGAATCAAGCACCACCGAGGTTTGGATACCGTACAGCAGTTCACCTTCGGCAGTCAGCTCTTGCACCCGAGTATTTACCGCGCTGGTAATCTGAGTGATGTCGCCACCTGATGATTTGTACACATCAAATGTTATTGAGTTTTGTGACGGCTGACCATCAACACTCAGACGAGACAACGATGACGCTGGAGCGAGTCCGTCTTCAACAATTGCGATGTCACGCACGTATACCGGCTGCCCGTTGCGAGTCGCAACCGAGATGTTTGGTAGTTCAGCCGCATTTGGAATATCACCTTCAAATGCAACGTTGTAGGCAATACCATCATTAATAATCCGTCCGATAGGGAAGGTGAGGTTGGCATTTGCTAACGCATTAGTAACTTCATTGAGTGATAGGTTGTATTGAGCCAAGGCAGTTTGGTCAACTAAAATAGTCACCTCACGGTCGCGAACGCCTTGTAATTGCACCCTTGAAACTCCACTTATCTTTTCAATTTCTCGCTCTACATCCTTACCTAGATCAGCAAATGTAATGTCAGATAAATCAGCTGCTAGAGCAATGGTAAGAATCGGCTGATCAACAAAGTTAACTTCAGATACAAATGGATCGTTAGCTTCTTCGGGTAGCTCTTGCTTGATCGTATCTACCTCATCTTTTAGAGACTGGATCGATTCGTCCAGATCCGCACTAGCTTCAAATTCTACCGTTACACTAGAAATACCCTCACGTGAAGTTGAGGTGATTTCTTTAACTCCTTCTAAGCTAGTCAGCCCTCGTTCGATTTCGTTGGTAACAAGTGATTCAACGTCAGCCGCTGGCGCGCCAGGAAACACTGTCGACACAATCCCCACTGGAATAATTACCTCCGGGGACGATTCTTTTGGGATCGCGACCAAGCTATAGGTACCAACTCCTATCAATGCAACCAGAAAGAGGTACGCGAACTTGTCGTTCTTAATAAAGAAATTCCACATACTTATCGGATTACTTCTACTTCTAGGGCTTCTACTAACCCTCGAGCATCAGCTACAAATTCTTCGTCGACTGCAAGTCCTGAAATAATTTCAACCGAGCCTCCACGAATAGTTCCTAGCGAAACCTGACGGGGAACTAAACGACCATCCTCCACCACAAATACCGAACCATCACTCAGGGCAAATTTAACGGCACTCAGTGGAATAATGACCTCAGTTGTGACTGACTCTTGCACTGTTTTAGTGATCTGTACCGAGTCACCGTTTTGGAGATCCTCTGACTCGCTGGCAATTCGCACTTCGGTTTTTCCAGTTGCACTATCGACCGCTGGGGCAATTTCAGTCACAATCCCGGCAATTCGATTTTCGATCATGACAGTATCACCAACAGTGATGACATCACGATCTTTTTCGCCCGCATACGTCACGACCTCGAGAGCATTATTGTTTGCTACTTCAGCTACCTGGACAAATGAATTAATAAAATCACCAGTTCTCACATTTAGTGAGTTAACCGTTCCACTGATCGGGGTCCGGATGATAGTTTTAGCTAGCTGTGCTTGTGCTGATCGAAGGGAACCGAGAGCTTGCTTTACCTGTGCATCAGCGGCTGAATTTGTACTACCTGAGGCTGCTAGGGTAGCTTGCTCCAGCGCTCGTTCGCTGTTTGAAATGGTTGTTTGAGCGTTTTGAAGACTGTTTGAAAGAGAAATAAGTGAACTCCGCGCAGCAATCAGTCCATCACCATATGATCGCAATGGCTGCCCATCTAGTGTGTCATTAGGTTCTGATTTACTCACTGCATTGGTTAGTAGATCTACAATTGAAACCACAGCAGCGATATCTGTACGTGCTTTTTCTAGCACCGGAGCGACGTCATCGTTGTCGGTGACACTGTTAGCATTAGCACGCCAAACCGCCAAGGTTGAAGCCAGGTCACTACGTGATTGGCGTAATACTTCATTATTGCCCTCAGTACCGATTCTCAGACTAGGGTACAAGCCATCAGCATTTCGATAAAATTGGTCAATCGTATTTAAGACTACTCCATTTACTGTGTTGTAAGCTCCTTGGTAAGTAGAACGAGCGCTGTTGTTGGCTGATTCGAGGTTATTTTGTGCCGTACTGATAGAAACATTGCTCTGCGCCGCAGCCGCCAGAGCTGCTTCATATGAACCTTGAGCCGAGAGCACACTGGCATTTTCACTAGCATTTTCAATTGTAGCAATGATTGCTCCAGCCGTAACAGTATCGCCAAGTCCAACCCGAACACTTGTCACTCGACCTGCCTTTTCTGAGGTTATAGACGCTTCTGAGAACGCTCTAACTGTACCAATTAGGTTAATGGTACTTTCTCCGGAATACTGCTGTGCAGTTGTAACTGCCACCAACGGAAGCGCATTATCCACCAGTTCTTCTGGAGCAGTATTTCGAGTGTTTAAAAACACCAAAACTGCAACGGCAATCAAAACCAGCAATAGCACCCCCTGAACTACCTTACTCCCTGACCACGCTTTCATCTTGTTATACAAATTCATACAGTAATACCTTTATTTAATTAGCGAAAACTACCACAGAAATAATCGTTTGTCTATACTATTACGTAACTATGATGAATTTATTTCTATGATAGAATCATGCGCATATGTTTGGAAAATTGAAAAATATGGCGATGAAGAAAGTCCTTCAATCGCAGATGAAAAATGTACCCGAGGACCAGCAGCAGATGATTATGGAAATGATGGAGAAAAAACCTGAATTATTCCAAAAAATCGCTACTGAAATGCAAGCAGAACTCAAATCCAACGGTAATAACCAAATGTCCGCAGCGATGAAGGTGCTACCTAAATACCAAAAGGAAATTATGGAAGTCATGAGTCCAGAGATGAAAGAAAAACTGGCTGGAATGATGGGCGGACAACAAACTGGACAGTTCAACCCAAATGGGACGATTCGACGGTAACCTTACAACAAAGAGCGCGTTAAGCGCTTTTGTTTTGGTGTAATAATCTTACATGACTTTCCTTAAATTCTTTGTCTTATTTCCAATCTGGTTTTTTGTTGCTCTGGTGTGGTACCTAGCAATAGCAGCTATTTTAGAACCAGCCGTTATTCTTCCGGGTTTTTTCATTATCAGCTCTCTGTTTTTTGCTCTATTAGCTACCACTGTAGCAGTTTCAATTTCAACTTTAATGTTTAAGGGCACAGGTTTCTTTTCACAAGAAAAGATCTAGCAATCAACAGGCCGCCCACAAAGAGGGCAGCCTTTGCGATACACTATAGGCAATGAATACAACTTCTAAAAAGATTGTTCTTATCTGCGGTAATCCTGACACAGATAGTTTTACTGGTGGGGTACTCGATCATTACCAAGTAGCAGCTGAAGACGCTGGACACAAAGTTAAGCGTTACAACATCGAAGAAATGGACTTTGATCCAATTTTGCATAAAGGCTACAAAGAAATTCAACAATTGGAACCAATCCTACTGGAGCTACAAGACGCCATTCGTGAATGTGACCACCTGGTGATCGCGTACCCAAACTGGTGGTGCACTATGCCAGCTAAACTCAAAGGCTTGTTTGACCGGTTTTGGCTACCAGGCTTTGCCTTTAATTTTAATAAAGAAACCAAACGAGTCGAAGCACACCTCAAAGGGAAAACCTCTCGGGTGTATGTGATTTCAGGTTCACACAGTCCATTTAAAACCTGGTGGCGCTACGGTGACTACACCAATGAAATTCAGTACGGGATCCTTGAGTTTGCTGGGATAAAAACCAAAGTAACTACCTACGGACCTTGTGAAAAAGTCGGCGACGTATGTCGCAACAAGTGGTTCAAAGAAGTAGAGGGTCATGGAAAAGCTGGAAAGTAACACTGTTAACAAAACCAACTAAGACCAGTTGGTTTTGTTATTACAGAGCGTGCTAGAATACCTACTATGAACGTATCTTTTGGCCGCGAAATGCTCAGTGCCATCCTCAAAGCTTTCCTTACTACAGTGACAGTCGTGGCTTCTATTTTCCTCTCTTTTACATTATTGCTTGGGGTGGCTGATACAACTACATACATAGGTGACGGGAACTGTAACATTGCAGTGCTACCGATTGATGGAACGATCCTTCCATTTTCTGGTATCAGTGGGTTTGACCTGATTACAACTCCTGATTTTGTGTCGCAGTTTTTAGATACAGCTGAGTCTGACGACAATATAAAAGGTGTGCTACTTGAAATCAACTCACCGGGTGGAACACCGGTAGCGTCAGAGCGAATAGCGCAACGGATCGCAGAGTCGTCACTTCCAATCGTGGGACTTATCGGTGACGTTGGAGCATCAGGTGGGTACATGGTTGCATCTGCGTCTGACTTTCTGATTGCTTCTGCGATGTCAGACGTTGGTAGCATCGGAGTAAACATGTCCTATGTCGAAGAGTCCAAGAAAAATGAAGAAGAAGGACTAACCTACGTACAGCTTATGACCGGCAAGTTCAAAGATATCGGCTCGCCCAACCGCCCAATTACAGACGAGGAACGTGAACTGCTACAAGCTGATCTCGACATCATTCACAACGAGTTTATAGATATAATTGTAGAGTATCGTGAATTACCACGCGGGGAAGTAGTCGAACTTGCAACTGGTGCCAGCATGCCCGGGCGCCGCGCACTAGACGTAGACCTCATCGACGCTATTGGTGGCCGAAAGCAAGCCCAGGCTGCTATGGCTGGATTCACAGACATGAGTCTAGCTGATCTTAAATTTTGTGAATACGAGCGAAACTTCTTGCCGTTTTAAAATCGAGTGGTACATTGTAAGTGGGAGGTTGAGAATTTATTCTCCAAGCAAAGGTCAGACACCCTTTGTGTTTCTCTGAGCGTCAAAATCAACGCTAACCGTCTGCTCAATGTTTGTTGGAATTCGCTACGCCGAAATGCCCAAACCTCCCGCTTGCTCTCACGCTATTGCGGAGAGTTTTTTATTTGTATGGTCATCTGATATACTGAACATTGTCAGGTGGAAAACGGACATTCCCCAAGCGGCTCGCTTTCCCTCGTTCCGTTATCTGCCTGACACCCAAGGCTTCGGTTTGCAACACTGCGCGCCGGGCCTTTTTATTTTTATACGTTCTGCTACACTACGCCAACTATGAGTTTATCTGTCGGAATCGTTGGTTTACCAAACGTTGGAAAATCAACCCTATTTAACGCCCTTACCAAAAATGAAGTCCTGATGGCAAACTACCCGTTTGCCACTATCGACCCATCGGTTGGGGTTATTCCTGTACCAGACGGCAGACTAGCAACGCTCGCGAGCATCAGTGGTTCAAAGGAAATCTTGCCTGCCATCGTGGAATTTATGGATATTGCTGGACTGGTAAAGGGTGCGTCAGCTGGTGAAGGACTAGGGAATAAGTTCTTGGCAAACATCCGCGAAACTGACATGATCGCCGAGGTGGTGCGAATTTTTGAGGATTCTGACATCCATCACGTTACAGGTGAGGTAGACCCAATGGGTGATATCGAGGTGATCAACTTGGAGCTGATCATGGCTGATGCCGAAAGTATCAGTAAGCGAATAGGTGGGCTAGAAAAAGGCACCAAGCAGGGCGACAAAGACGCTATTGCTGAAAAAGCGCTGCTAGAGCGACTACTGGTACACCTAGATGCTGGACACCTAGCCAACAGCCTCGAGATGACTACAGAGGAAAAGAAAATTATCAAAAGTCTCAACCTGCTTACACTCAAAAAGTTTCTGTACGTTTGCAATAAAAAACAAGACGCTTTTAACTTAGACGAACAAAACGACGACCGTTGGCGAGAGCTAGTAGAATTCTTTGAATCAACTGGTTCAGAGTATGTAACGGTAGACGCCGGGATGGAGCACGAGCTAAAAGACATGAATGAGGAAGAAAAAAATGACTTCCGCCGAGAGTACGGTGCGCAGGGTAGTGGTGTAGAAGGGCTGATTCGGGCATGTTATGACGGACTAGGACTGATGAGCTACTTTACCACTGGGCCAGAAGAAACCAGAGCCTGGACGGTACCGATCGGTAGCACCGGGCCTCAGGCCGGAGCGGCCATCCACAGCGATTTCCAAACAAAATACATTCGGGCGCAAGTAGTTGCGTTTGAGGATCTAGTGGCTGCCGGAAGTAAAGCCGCCGCCAAAGAAGCCGGCAAACTACGAACTGAAGGGAAGGAGTACATCGTACAGGACGGCGATGTAATCGAATTTATGCACTCGTAGCAATAACCTGGTGACTTAAACAAAACGAGTACTCTGGTGCTCGTTTTGCATTTTCTCTGATATACTTTGAGCAATGAATAAAACTGTCATCTTTGGAATTGTTGGAGTTATCGTTCTTGGCGTTGTAGTAATTACAGCGGTTAACTACTTATTTAAACCAGAAGCTGCAATTGCTCCTGATCTAAACCAAAACAGTATTTCCAGGCCGGCTGTACAACCAATTCCAAACACATTTAGCATTATGACTCCAGAGGAAAAGGCTGCCTCAGAGGAAGCGGCCCGGCTAGCAGCCGAAGCTGCACTACAAGCGTCCAGCACCGGTACGTCTACTGACGATGAATTGGACGCAGAGCTGCAGGTGGACGAAGAAACTAACTAAGCTCTCTTGGAGGATTCACCCTTTGAACTGGACTCACAATGTTGGGGTCCCATTTGGCGTCTATGACGCCATTTTTTGATTCAAATTCATTGATTTGATGGGTAAGGTACTGCTGGAGTCGCTTGGCGTGCTGTGGTGTGAGGGTATAGATGGTGGCTTGGTTTCCTGATGCAGGAGCGAGTACAAAGTATTCAGGGGTAAATGCCACGTTAATACTTTCACAAAAAACTTTTGGCGCTTTTTTAAGATCTTCTTTTTTCATATTTGGCTAGTATAGCAAATTTTGCTAGTCTGGTTATTGAAAGGAGTACTTTGGATGAAAGCAAAAGATGACACTGTCCGGGACCTTGTTCGTAGCACCATTGCTACATCAGCTAAGGAACCCAAACCGCCAAACAAAGTGGCAAGGGTCTCTCGAGCGAGGAAAAAGTTCCAAGACGCTCGTGTAGAGCGCTTATTACCCGCTTTACCGCCATTGGGTAAGCGAATAACAAAAGAATGACAGTCCTGCCACACCAGCAGGCTGTTTCTTTTTACCTTACACAGGAGTAATATAAAAGTATATGAACAATCACACCGCAAAACATTTTGTCCTGCAATTGGGTTCGCTGGTTGCACTGTACTTATCAATCGCATTTTTCTTAGTCCTTTCTTTTGGACTCATTAATCTACGCTTCCCAGACGCGCTAGACGGCGTATGGGCAATCGAAAGCGCCGCCAGCAGCGTCCGACTGGGCTTTGCCATGGTACTGGTGTTTTTCCCAACTTATCTAGTGCTCACCCGCATGGTTAACAAAAACCGCCGCACTAGTGACGACAGTCACTACCTCGGTCTGACCAAATGGTTGATTTATCTGTCACTACTGGTAGCCGGTATTACACTACTGGTTGATCTGGCGGTTGTAGTGATGGGGCTACTCGAAGGTGAACTGACTATGCGGTTTATCCTCAAAGCACTAGCTGTAGCAGTGGTAACCGGCGCAGCCTTCTTCTACTACATCAAAGACGCCCAAGGGTACTGGCTGGAGCACGAACGACAGTCGTACATATATGCAGCAGTAGTAACCGTACTTGTTGCCGCCACCATGATTATGTCCCTGACCCAGATCCCTAACCCCAGCACAGTCCGTGAAATGAAAGCTGACAATGAAATGGTCGGTATCCTTCAAGACATCCAGTGGCGTGTAGAAGACTACTACCGAGCCAATGAAGCTCTCCCAGCAACCCTTGAGGAGGTATATGGTGAATTCGACCTGCCCCCGGTAACTGCCGAACTGGCTGAGTACAGCTACACTCCAACCAGCGAGACAGAGTATCAGCTGTGCACCACGTTTAACTACGACGTAAACGAGCTACAACAACAATATCGACCGATGCCAGTCGCTGACAGCAGCATCATGCGCAACAACTACAACTGGAACTACAAAGCCGGCGACTGGTGCTTTGACCGGGTGATTGATGAGGATATGAAGAACTTGAGTAGTTAAAAAAATGGGGTAAAATAAGTGAAATGGCTGTAAAAAGTAAATTTGAAGAGGTTGATGGTCAAGACAGTTTAGAATTGGTCTTTTCTGGTGAGGAACTAGAACAAATTAGTTTTCTAGTTCAACACTTTGAAAAAGATGAAGATCAAGACACACTTGCAAAAATGCCGAAAGCTACAAGATACAGTGTGGCTGTTCGAGTTGCAATTAAAATGGTCTATCAAGTTATGATGGATAATTCTAATAAAGAAAAAGCTAAGACAACAAAACAATAATCATGAACGAAGCTGAGATTAAACAGTTTATTGACGAAAAGGCAACTCAGCTTATTTCTCACGATGATTGGCGAGTTAGAGTCTGCAACATTATAGACGAAAGGGTAGACTCTGTACCATTCATGGAAAAGGTTCAAAAGTACGCTGACGCTCAGATAGATAAACGAACACTTCAATCGATTAAATTTTGGCTGATTTTGATTGCATCGACTATTGTTACTACATTAATCACAGTAGGATCAACAGCTTTTGTCTTTACAAAATAATTTACAAACCCCTCTCTCAATGGCACAATGATTGTTCTTTAACGGGTAATCATTGGGTATATGCATAGAAAGTTTGACCACAAAGCAATCGGGGGAAAATGGCAGCAAGACTGGGCTGATAGTGGTATCTATACTACCGAGTCTGACTCGGACAAACCAAAGTGCTTTGTGCTCGATATGTTCCCGTATCCATCTGGTGAAGGGCTGCACGTTGGTCACCCCAAGGGCTATATCGCCACTGACATCTATAGTCGGTTCAAGCGAATGACCGGGCATGAAGTGTTGCACCCAATGGGCTGGGACGCGTTTGGTTTACCAGCAGAAAACTATGCGATCAAAAATAAGGTCCACCCTAGAGCAGCGGTAGAAAAAAACGTCGCTAATTTTAAGTCACAACTAGCAAAGCTTGGCTTTGACTATGACTGGGGGCGCGAGATCAACACCACCGACCCAGAGTTTTATAAGTGGACGCAATGGATCTTTATCCAGCTTTTGAAAAAAGACCTAGCGTTCCAAAGTCACGAGCCAATCAACTGGTGTCCGGGTTGTCAAACAGGTTTGGCTAACGAAGACCTCGAAAGCGATGGTACGTGTGAACGTTGCGACAGCCTCGTTGAAAAGCGCCCAATGCGACAGTGGGTGCTCAACATCCGTGCGTACGCTGATCGAATGCTAGAGGACCTCGACAAGCTAGAATGGCCAGAGCACATCAAAGAAGCCCAGCGAAACTGGATCGGACGTAGCGAAGGGGCAGAAATTGACTTCAAATTGTCAGTGGACGAGACTGTGTCTGTATTTACAACCCGCCCTGATACGCTCTATGGTGCGACGTACATGGTGTTAGCTCCTGAACACGAGCTAGTGATCAAACATAAGGAATCAATCAGCAACTGGACAGAAGTCGAGGCTTATATACAAGAAGCTGCGAACAAAAAGGAAATGGATCGTCTCGACGACACCAAAGAAAAGACCGGGGTGAAATTAGAAGGAATTACTGCCACTAATCCAGCGAGTGGGGAAGAGATCCCGGTTTATATCGCCGACTACGTCCTTGCTGGCTACGGAACTGGTGCCATCATGGCTGTACCCGCACACGATGAACGGGATTTTGCTTTTGCGAAGAAATTTGGGATTGAGATTAAGCAAGTAATAGCACCAATCTTTTATGGTGAAGGGCCCGATGCGCCTAAAACTAATGTTGAAACTAATCCTTCTAGAGCGTGTATAGATATAATTATTGAACATCCAACAGATGGGACTTTCTTACTGCAGAGAGAAAAGGACGGTGATCGCGATCTGGTTCACTTTGTTGGTGGAGGAACTGACGGAGAGGAAGATAAGTTAGCCGTAGCTAGAGAACTACTGGAAGAAACAGGATATTCTAAATTCCAGTTTGTAACGGAAAAGTGTATTTTTAGAACCCAGTCAGTTGGCTATCGACACAGTAAAGGAATTAACCAGCAGGGGATCTCTGGTTTTTACCACGTTAAACTAAATGACCTGGAACAGATTGAGTCAGAAATAGATGAAGGGAAGCATACTGTTGAGTGGGTTCCAAAAGAAAATGTCGATGAGTTAATTACGTGGAAGTGGCACACTCGAGCTTGGAATGCATACCAAAATAATGAGATTCATTGTGGCGTTGGGGTTCTTGTTGATTCAGCAGAATTCGACGGCATGGACTCAGAAGAAGCAAAAGCAGCTATCGTAAAAAAAGTTGGCGGTCGAATGACTAAAACCTACAAGATAAAAGATTGGGTATTTTCACGACAACGATACTGGGGTGAACCAATCCCGGTTGTGCATACAGCTGACGGAACTGTGTACCCGATTGCCTTGGAACAACTGCCAGTTACTTTGCCTGAAGTAGACCACTACGAGCCAGCGGGCGACGGACAATCGCCACTAGCTAAAATTGATAACTGGGTAAACGTGACTGGATATGTAAATGAATCTGGAGACTTCGTTGTAGCAGATAGCGCACCTGACGGTCAGGTCCTAATCGAAGCCAAACGCGAAACCAACACCATGCCACAATGGGCCGGTTCGTCGTGGTACTACTTGCGTTACATAGACCCAAAGAATGACCAGGCCCTAGTTGACCCTGAGCTTGAAAAAGCTTGGCAGCCGGTTGATGTGTACGTGGGAGGCGACCACGCTGTGCGTCACCTCATCTACGCGCGATTTTGGCACAAGTTCCTCTACGATGAGGGGGTTGTCAGTACCCTTGAACCATTTCAACGACTGGAATTCCTAGGGTTTATCTTGGCAGAGGATGGGCGCAAGATGTCGAAACGGTGGGGGAATGTGATCAATCCAGATGACATAGTTGAGTTGGTGGGTGCTGACACACTCCGGGTATACGAAATGTTTATGGGACCTTTTGAAAACACCATTGCCTGGTCGCAAGATGGGTTGGTGGGTGCCAGACGCTTCTTAGAACGGGTAAACGGACTCAATGAGCACGTATTAGATGGAGATGTAGAAGAATCAACGGAGACCATCCGCCAACTCCACAAAACCATCAAGAAAGTCAGCGAGGATATCGAAGCCTTTAAGTTCAACACCGCTGTGTCTGCCATGATGATCTTCATTAACACTGCTGAAAAAGAGGGGTTGTCTGACGACTCATACGCAACATTCTTGCAGCTATTATCCCCGTTTGCACCACATCTTACTGAAGAGCTTTGGCGAGATCATGGAAAAAGTGAGAGTATCCACACAAGTGCTTTTCCAACCTTTGATGCTGAATTGGCTAAGGATTCAGCCGTAACAATCGGCGTACAGATTAATGGAAAGGTACGCGGAGACATCACCATTGCACCAGATGCTACCGAGGCGACCGCTGTTGCCGAGGCTCAGAATAACCAACAATTACTGGCTAGATTGGCTGAAGGAGAGATCGTAAAAACCATTTACGTGCCGGGACGAATCCTTAACTTTATCATGAAGTAATACCCACGCACACAGGTGTTGACCTTTTTACACACACATGTTATAAATGTAGCTACGCATTGAGGTCAGTCCACCAACGGACCCCTTAAAAATTAGAGATATGATTTCATTTAAACCAGAACAAGTAACTACCGCATTGCTTGAAGCCCTCCCTGAGCGTGCTCGTGATGTATTACAAAAACGCTACGGTCTTAACAAAGACGGTGAGACTTTTACGCTCGAAGCGATCGGACAAAGCTACGGGATTACCCGCGAGCGTGTACGACAGATTGAAAACTACGGGATTCAATCAATCCAAAAGTCAGATGTATACAAAAAGCAGTACGACCTACTAATCGAGATGCATAAACTGATCGATGAGCTAGGAGGCGGTTTGATTGCAGAACATGTTCTGCTAGACGAACTATCGTCTGATCCGCTGGTACGAAATCATCTCTATTTCTTACTAGTAGTTGGTGATCCTTTCTATCGAAGCAAGGAAAACCCGCACTACGCCCACCGATGGTTCACCGAGCACAAGAAAGTTGAAGAGGTTGAGAAGGCCCTGCGGGCAGTTCGAAAATCTCTTAAGCGAGACGAACTAGTCAGTGAATCAGAAATCGTTAGTCGATTTAAGGCCGAATTAGCAGAAATTGCTGAGCAGCATAACGAAGAAGTATTGATGCGATGGCTCAAGATTTCAAAGCAAATCGGACAAAACCCCCTAGGAGACTGGGGACCATCTGACAGTCCAAATATCCGAGTCAAAGGAATCCGGGACTACGCATACCTAGCGGTAAAGCGACACGGATCACCGATGCACTTCAAAGAAGTAGCACAAACAATCAACGAACTGTTCGACCACAAGGCACACATCGCGACCACTCATAACGAACTAATCAAAGACGCGCGATTTGTACTAGTTGGACGGGGATTGTACGCACTTTCAGAATGGGGATACACAGCCGGAGTAGTCAAAGAAGTGCTCAAAGAAATCCTAGAAGCTGAAGGCCCACTTTCTAGAGAAGAAATCATCGACAAAGTACGAAAAGAACGATACGTGAAAGACAACACTATTCTCGTAAACCTTCAGGACGGAAATCTGTTCAAGAAATTAGCAAACGGAACATACACCATCGCTGAGTAAACAAGGGAACTGAAATCAAAAACGACGTGGACATAGTTCACGCCGTTTTTGTTTGTCTGATGCTACAATATACACACATGAAGGATGTCTTTACCGGAGCTTTTGCTGCAATTGCTATTCCACTTTGTTTTGGAGTAATTGCATTAGTGTACTGGTTTTTTGTCCGAGGGTCTGACATTGCGTTTTTGCCTGCGATTTCACTGGCACTGTTTTTACTGCCACTCTTTCTACCTGTGGTGCTGTTTTATTTGACCTATGACCGCTGGATGGATTTTGTCCGCACTATGTTCTATTACAAAATGGGACGAACGACCTTGCGAATTAAACTACCACCAGAGGTCCTGAAATCCCCAGAGGCGATGGAAAGTGTCTTTACCTACGTGTTTGCTCCCATGAACCCAGATAACCTATCTCAGGCATATCTAGACGGCAAAGGTAAGCAACCTATCAGCCTAGAGCTAGCCTCAATTGGTGGCGAGGTACGTTTTTACATCAATGTACCAAGCAAACTAAAGGACGTCATGGAATCACAGCTGTATGCTAATTACCCAGGAATAGAAATCGAAGAAGAGTTGTTAGATTACGCATCAGAATTACAATGGGACCCTGAAAAGATGGACATGATGGGCTTCCATGTAATCAAAAAAGAGGACAGCATTTATCCGATCAAAACCTACATAGAATTTGGACACGATCGTCCAATCAAAGAAGAAGAGAAGTTTGAACCAATGTCAGCTACGATCGAGTTTTTATCTAAAGCTAAACCCCACGAACGAGTATATATTCAAATTTTGTGTACCCCTCACGCCAAAGAAAATCTGGCCAATGGATACCTGCGCGAGCAAGGTACCTGGGAAAAAGATGCAAAGAAAGCTATCAATGAAATGATGGGGCGTGACGATAAGGGTCAGAGCACAGCTGAAGAAACAGAGAGCCGTCCGATGCTTACGGGAGGGGAGCGCGACACCATTGCTGCCATCGAAAGGAATATCAGCAAACCTGCATATGACGTTGCAATCCGCACAATGTATGTAACTCTCGACAAAACGCAGTTCAATCCACTTATGATTGCTCCAACCTTTGGTGTGTTTACTCAGTATAGTGTCATTGGCCGCAACTCTTTGGCGCCACGCTGGAAAACTGACTTTGACAACAGTTGGTACGAGGACGTGACAGGTGCAAAAAAAATCGCCCGTAAAAAAGAGGAGGTGGAACACTTCAAGCTACGAAAGTATTGGGCTGGTACAGGACGAGTAAACGACATCCACCAACCAAAAACCATGTCAGTTGAGGAACTAGCAACTATTTACCATATCCCAGGCAGCTCAGTACTGACCCCCGGACTGTCCCGAATCGCATCCAAGCGACAAAACGCACCTGGCAATTTGCCGGTGGGTGAGTTACCTTTCTAGTCTATGGAACCCGACCAGCCAGCACAGCTAGAACCCTTTGACCCAAATCAAGCTCAACCAAACAGCTCGTTACCTATACCGGTATCCAATACACGGTTTTGGGTTTGGTTCGTATTGTTCGACATCCTGTTATTTACACCCCTACTACTGATGGGTGCTCTATTCTATTTTTGGCATACAGCCCCGAGTGACTTCACACCACAAACAGTGGTGATCGAACCAGGTGAGAGTGTCATGCAAATAGCCTCAAAACTAGCTGAAGCCAACGTTGTGCAATCCGAACACTTACTGTTTGCAGTGTTACGATATTGGCAGGACCCGACCCAAATCAAAGCCAGCACATATAGCTTTACCGAGCCATTGGATGTATTTGCAGTAGCAGAAAAAATAATAGCTGGGGAGTTTAATAATGACCTCATTTCTATCACTTTTATTGAAGGTGAAAGCGTGGCGGCTTTTGGGGCTCGTGCCACAGCAACCCTAAACAGCTTTGATCAAAGTTTGTTTGAATCGCTGACTTCAAATTTGGAAGGGCAGTTATTTCCAGACACCTATCGAGTACCGCCAGATTATACGACTGAAGAATTAGTTGAGCTGTTACAGACAACGCACCAAAAAGTAGTGGAGAAATACGGACAAGCAATTGCTGATAGCAGCCTTACCAGAGAAGAAGTACTCATCCTGGCATCAATTTTAGAACGAGAGGCTAACTCTCCTGAATCCATGCGAACGGTAGCTGGTATCTTTCTTAACCGCCTCGCGATTGGTATGCCGCTACAAGCCGACGCTTCAATCGAGTACGCACTTGAAACTCCACTAGGTGGCCTGCCACCAGGGCAACTAGCTGCTGAACTGAGGGAGCTAGACAGTCCCTACAACACCTACCTAAATCCTGGCCTACCGCCAACCCCAATTGGAAACCCAGGTGAAACCGCGATTGCAGCAATTATCAACCCAATCCCATCAGACTACTTCTACTACATCACTGGCAACGATGGAGAGTTCTACTACGCAGAAACCTACGATCAGCACCTGATTAATATTGAAAGACACTTGCGGTAATGGTAGCCTGGCGACATGAATAATGCTGATATCACAGTCTTTGTCGGACTCTCGGGAGGGGTCGATAGCTCAGTCGCTGCCAAGCGGCTTATTGATGATGGATACAATGTAGTTGGAGTGTTCATAAAGGTGTGGCATCCAGACTTTATGGTCTGCAACTGGGAGCAGGAGCGGCTTGATGCTATGAGAGTTGCTGCTCACCTGGGAATTCCATTTCTAACCTGTGATGCAGAGGATGCATACCGTGATGACGTTGCGGATTTTTTCATACAAGAGTACCGAGCGGGACGAACTCCTAACCCAGACGTTATGTGTAATCAACATGTCAAATTTGGCCGATTTATGGATTTTGCACTAGAAAAGGGTGCGGATTATATTGCAACCGGTCACTATGCACAGCGACTAGAAGGTAACAGTGGGGCTGGAATGCATCGCGGTGTAGACACTGGCAAGGATCAAACCTATTTCTTGTGGACTCTGTCACAAGAGCAGCTTGACCGGACTTTGTTTCCAGTTGGAAATACACCAAAAACACAAATCCGGGAAGAAGCAGAAGTATCTAGAATCCCAGTAGCTACTAAAAGAGACAGCCAAGGCATCTGCTTCCTTGGACATGTTGATATTCCAGAGTTTCTCTCTCACTACATTGATCTGGTTCCTGGTGAGGTACTTGATCGTGACGGAAACGTAGTTGGTACTCATAAAGGTGCACTAGTGTACACAATTGGTCAGCGTCACGGACTGACCATCACAAACCAGGATGCAAACCGAAAACCACTTTTTATCATTGCACGTGATATCAAAAATAACACCCTAACAGTTGCTCCCGAGTTAGAACAGGTGGCTGACACTGACGCTCTAACACTAACAAACGTAGTACTACGGACACCAATTACTGCCGGGGAAGAAGTCGAATTTCAAATCAGGTATCGCCAGCAACCCCTCAAAGCAACTGTCACTGCCATAGACGCAGAGGTGATAAGACTCAAACCAACTGAGAGTACCGAAAAACCAGCCAGTGGTCAGTCCTGTGTACTATACGCAGGGTCGCTGTGTATCGGTGGTGGTATACTCGTGTAAGTGCCAATTCAGATTACTAAAGCCGATGGAACGGTAGAATATTTTAAGCTGGAAAAACTCCGCCGTTCCTTGCGGCGTTCTGGTGCGCAACCTGATGAAGTTAATACTGTCATAGCAGAACTGACACCATCTCTTCATGACGGGATATCGACGCAGGAAATCTATCGAAATGCTTTTCGGTTACTACACCATAGTGGCTCTCCTGTGGCGGCACGCTACTCACTCCGGCGCGCATTATTTAATCTAGGTCCAACCGGATTTCCATTTGAAAAATTCCTTTGTCGACTATTTGCTCTTGATGGGTACACAACCACTACTGGAAGCATCATTCAGGGAAAGTGCGCTCAACACGAAATAGATATTTCTGCATATAAAACTGACCATAGTTTTGTTGGCGAAGCAAAATTCCATGCCCGTCCTGGAATCAAATCAGACCTTCAGGTTGCAATGTATTCGTATGCGCGACTGATAGATCTCCAAGACCAGAAAATTTGTTTTGATGACATTTGTGGCATCAAGGAGTTTTGGTTGATCACAAATACAAAATTCACATCAGCTGCTAGAGACTACGGGAACTGTGTTGGACTAAAACTTTTATCATGGGATTATCCCAAAAAAGACAATCTGCACGACCGTATTCAACGAGCCGGGGTGTATCCGATAACCGTACTACAAGAGCTCTCTGCCAAGCAAGCTAGGATTCTCATAGAGAGAGACATCATTTTGTGTAGCGATCTAGTATCAAAACCTCATATTCTAAAAGTGCTACACCTACCAAAACGACGTTATGAATCAGTTCTCAACGAAGCTAGGGAACTATGCAAGAGCAAAATGACTGAATAAATGCCTGACTGTCAATACTTTGACGTAAAACACCTTGTGTTATACTCGTTGTATTACTTATTACAGCAATTCATAAATTTTTCGTATGGCAGCAGAAGAACAACAAGACGGATCAAAGACACTCGTATCTTTCGTAGTCGGTCTCCTTATCG
The DNA here is from genome assembly GCA_964353135.1 of uncultured Candidatus Saccharibacteria bacterium. Taxonomy (GTDB): domain Bacteria; phylum Patescibacteriota; class Minisyncoccia; order Phycocordibacterales; family UBA918; genus OLB19. Next base: position 267,471 of record CAYGTV010000001.1, on the reverse strand, counting down.
GTGGTATGTTGGTATGGGCATTTTCTGGTCCAGCTGACCAAGCAAACGTTTCCGACCGAGCCCAAGACGATACTGAAGCAGGTGAGATGGAAGAGGGCGAAATGGAAGAAATGGCAGAAGGTCAAGATACGGCCACAAGTGAACCAACAGTAGCGCCAACACTTCCAGTTGGTGACGGATCAGTAGTAGTTAACGACCAAGCTGCCGGACGATCAGTTTCTCTTGAACGAGCAACCTACCCAATCGAGGAAGGATGGATTGGTGTTCGTGACTACAACAATGGTCAACTAGGGTTTATTAAAGGAGTAGTACGATTTAGTGCTGCTGCCGGAGTCGTACCAGAAAACATCATCCTCCAGGATTCAACCCGAGTTGGACAACAATATGCAGTCGTTGTATTTAGCGACAACGGTGACAATGCGTTCAACCCAGCGGGTGATGTACAGATCGACCAGATCTTTGCTACCTTCACAGCACAATAACCAAACGCTTAACCGAAAAACACTATGAGTCATGACTCATAGTGTTTTTCCTTGGTAGGTGATTATTTAACTAAATATAGTATCCAAAAATTACGTTTGTACTTTCTGTCTCCAAACGTTGTATAGTGTGTTTCTTTAACGAGCTTTTCAATTGTAAAATACTGCTCGTATAACGCTCGTATATCTGACTCGGTAAAGACTCGTTCTACCAAACCCCAGTCCGGCTGCATGTACGTATCATGCTCAACCCCAGGGTGTAGCTGTAACAGCATTTTTGCATTACTGTCTCCATCTCGGCACAGTGCCCGAACAAACATCATTCCGTCAGGTTTCAGCACTCGTGCTGATTCAGACAGGTAGATTTGTCGCTCAGACTCACTTAGTGAATTAGAGGAAGTAACATCTAGTATCAGATCAAACGCTTCATCTGGAAACCAGTAGGGCACCCCGATCGATCCATGAGTCACCGAAATTCGATTGTCGAGCTGTTCCTGTTTTGCGCGCTGTATGGTCGTAGTAACTGCATTTGTAGCCAGCTCAATGCAGCTGACCGAGGCACCCATATCAGCAAGGAAAAGAGCATTTTTACCTTCACCACTACCCAAGTCCAGTACAGACATCCCAGACAATTTTTCTGTCTGACCACGCAAACCCTTAGTTAGTACTACGTGTTTGATCCAGTTCAGAAATGATTTAGCCGGCTTTTGGCCTGTCATGAGTCGTTTACTGGAGTACTCTGCCTCCCAGGCTTGTTGTGAGCTTTTCATGAGAATCATTCTAGCAGCTGATACCGCAATCAACTACCAGTTTCTGCTATACTACACATATATGGCAGGATACACCTACAAATACAACCCGAACCGCAGCGCAGAATGGAACTATGGTGGACCAAAATGGAAGTTATCGCGTAGTAAGATTGACTTTTTCTTTGAGTGTCCCCGGTGTTTTTGGTTAGATAACGTTCTAGGAACTAAACGGCCAGGTTTTCCGTCGTTTAACCTCAACATCGCGGTTGATGAACTATTTAAAAAAGAGTTCGACATCTACCGTGAAAACAAAGAATCACACCCGATAATGGAACAATATGGCATCAATGCTGTGCCGTTCCAGCACGCAGACCTAGAAACCTGGCGTGATCCATTTGTAGCCATCATGCACAAACACCAACCAACCGGCATGGTTATCAGTGGTGGAGTAGACGACATCTGGGTTAATCCAGCCGGAAACCTCATCATCGTAGACTACAAATCAACCAGCAAAGATGCACGTATCGATAAACTAGGTGATAGTCCGTGGGAACAGCAATACACTCGCCAGCTCGGAGTCTACAAATGGCTGCTGGAGCAAAATGGATTTACGGTTGAAGACACCGGATACCTCGTGTATGCCAACGCTGACAAATCACTCCCTGAGTTTGGCGACACTCTACAGTTTGAAACGACATTAGTAGAAGTGCCGGCAGTCACCGACTGGATTGAACCAACCCTGCTTGAAATCAAAGCTTGTCTAGATCAAAAAACAATACCAGAGATTGGTGAAGCTTGTGAATTCTGTCCGTATCGCGAAGCGTGTGGGAAAAAGCTACTCAAGATTCATAACGAGAATAAGAAATAACTATGGAAAATGAACATGTGTTTAGAGAAGAAAAACAGCCAGATAGTAAAGTTGTTACCGTAGCTAAAAAGAACATTGCCTCATTGTTTGAAACAGTAGAGCCAAGCAAACGGCGTGAAAATATTCTTATGCGGCTTAGCAACTACAGTTGGTTAACTGACATGGACCTAATCCAAGCCGGAAAGGTGCTGGAAGGTGTAGAGCAGATAGATGATTTAGACACCTTTACAGAGACCGTATTAGAAGCCTATGCACCGGTAATTAGCCGCATAGAGGCTGATCCAGCTGGATTTCAACGAGAACAACAGGATGAAGCGTTATCTGATAAAAATGAGCGCTTGAATGATCTTTTGCACTATCATCTAGACGAAGATAAGAATATGCATCTACACGTATTTCCAAACATGCTAACAGACCGCCCAGAGCAGTTGCGCCTATTGCGTGAGGGTCTTAGATTAGCTGCTGAGCAACTGAAAGCTGTCGATGAAGTTGGGATGGTATATGCTACATCCTGGATAGTAGCTAAAAATCCTGCCTTGCTAGAGAAGCTCGGGTTTACGATTGAGGGTGAGATAGACGAAGCTGAACGCCGATCTCTTTTCTCGGGTGAGGACAGACCGATTGCTCGCGCCTCAATTAGCAGAGAGGACTTTATTAGACTCCATTCAAAATAACCTCAGCTATATGACAAGGTTTACCACAATTGTAAAACAAGTCGTCGCTTGTATCCCTAAAGGCTCAGTCATGACCTATAAGGAGGTAGCTATAGCGGCTGGAAACCCAAAGGCTGCTCGGGCGGTGGCGAACATCATGGCCGCCAACTATGATCCAGATGTGCCTTGTCACCGAGTAATACGTACTGATGGGGGACTAGGTGGATACAACCGTGGGGGCGTAAGTACCAAAAAGAAGCTCCTATTAGCTGAAGGAGTGGTATTATAAAAGGACTATGTATACGTTCAAAGTTGAACAGGCCATCCAAGCAGCCGCAGTGTTGCACCAGGATCATATGCGCAAAGGAGCGGTTCCGATTCCTTATGTGACGCACCTAATGGCAGTGACGCTCATTTTAAGAGACTACACCAATGACGAAGACACCCTTGTCGCTGCACTTTTACATGACACCTTAGAAGACACAGATTACGCAGCCGCAGAAATGACAATTGATTTTGGTGAAACAGTCACTGAAATAGTTGTTTGTCTCACTGAACCCAAACATGCAGGACCTGGGACAGACAATTGGCTCGAAAGTAAACTACGATACGCCAAACAGATAAAAAACGGACCACAACAAGCTGTCATGATTGCTGCCGCTGACAAGGCTCATAATTTTCGCAGTGTAGTAGAGGAATATCACGCTGACCACAATCGGTTTATGCAGGATTTTGGCAAACGATTAGAAGACCGGTTGGACGCGTACCAAGCTATCTCAAATTCAATCAACAGCCGTCTCAAAGATGGTATAGTGCACGAGTTCAACCACACGTTTGATGCCTATAAACAATTCATTCTCGATGTCAAAACAAGCAAAGATGGCGAATCATAATTTTACAAAGCAAACTGAATATGCGGCTTTTACTGTCTATACTCACAACAAAAATAATCTGACTTTGGTTCATTACCCAATTGCAGGAACCGGGGTTATTACATCAAATATTACATACAAAGTTGGTTCAGTAGACGAGAGGCGTGGAGAGAGTGGTCTAGCCCACATGCTGGAACACATGCTCTTTAAACCAACAAAACAAGACCTGCGCAAAGGTATTCTAGCTGGTTCTGTCATGAAGTTTGAACGAGAAACTGGCGCCACACTAAATGCCAATACGGCCTACGATCGAACAACATACTACTTAGCCTATCCAAAAAAGTATCTAAGACAGGTGCTAAAGCTAGAGGCAGAGCGAATGCAAGATGTAGTACTAGATGACAAACAATTTCAACCTGAACGAGGTAACGTTCTGAGTGAATTTGATATGTATAACGGGGACCCGTATTTTGCACTCGAGGTAGCCATGCGTAGCGCAACCTTTTTGTCTCATGCCTACGACCATGAGGTGATCGGTTTTCGTGAAGATATTGAGGATTACACTACAGACAAGTTACAAAGGTTCTACGAAATGTACTACCAACCAAACAACGCTACCCTGATGCTTATAGGTGACCTATCGGCAGAAGAAGCGCTATTGCACGCCGATAAAATGTTTGGTGCAAAGAAAAACAAAGTAGCAAACATACACCGCGAGACCGCCCGAGAACCGGCAATAACGGGCCCTAGGAGCGTAACGATCACGAGACCAGGCACAACGAACATTCTTGGGTTTGGGTTTGTATGTGCTGCTTTCCCCGAGCAAGACTGGTACACAGCTGACCTAGCGCTCAAAGTCATTGCAGACGGACCTGAAAGTATTTTGCACACAAAGCTAGTAGACAATGGTTTGGTCAGCAGCCTTGATAGCATTTTGTTTCCAACTGCACACAGGAATGCGGGTATGCTTTTTATACGACTGGCAGCAGGCGTGACTCATGAAAAAGTGATCGACCTAATCAAACAAGAGCTGAAAACCATCGACGTCAAACAGATTGCAAAACTTCTAAAAAAAGAACAAGTAAAGCTGGTAACCGAAAAAGCCTTTAGTCGCTCTACGTCACTTGGAGTTGCAGCCGAACTGACAGAGTACGTCGCATGCAATGCCCTCGACCAATTCACAAACATGCAAAAGAATATTGAAAAAGTTACAGCTGACCAGGTGCACACAATGATTCAGACTCTTTTTGACCCAAATAGCCTAACTACTGGTTTCTACCGATCCGTATGATAAAAACAATTGAAACAAAACCAAATGTAAGACTGGCTCGTATCGAGATTTCAGATTGTCCTATAGCAAAGGGTATTATCAGTGTTGATCTGCACCAGCAAAATTCAATCCAAGATCAAGCAATGTTTGAGTGCTTTGGCGACCTACTGCTATCAGGAACAAAAAACCTGACCAGAGAAGAATTATTAGATAAAACCAATAGCCTGGGTTCTTCTATAGCTGTGCGTGTTAGCGACGGAGTGCTAACGGTTGAGATCAGTGGAACAAAGCGAAACTGGAACAAAACAATGTCTCTAGTACACGATATATTAACTGAACCAGTATTTCCGACAAAAGAACTAAAGCGTGCTGTAAAACTGGCGTTCAATAACCTGCACGACGAAAAAGAGGACTCAAAAGCAGTCGCCTTTAATGCGTTTAGAAACAATTTCTACAAAGTGCCAGACAGGAGGGCGTGCGATCAGGTAGAGACTGTGCAATTAAAACTATCTACCCTAACAAACAAAGATGCTAAAGAGATGTTTGGTCGAATGTATGCAAAGTCCTGGACCGCTTCTATTACCGGTGACAAGGCAGCATGCTTGAGTTTTGACAAGCTAGTCACCAGACTAGCCCAGAAAATCGTCGACAAATCAGACCAAGAGACACTCACAACCAGCCTGATACCAAAGGCGGAGAAACTTTTACTGCACGACGTTCCAAGTAGACAAAACCTTGATGTGCAGATCGGCTATCCAGTTGCGCTCAAACCGGGAGACAGGGAATTTCCAGCATTAGTGTTTGGGGTTTCAGTACTAGCAAAGTGGGGTGGGTTTGCTGGACGACTGATGAGTATAGTGCGGGAACAAGAGGGGCTTACCTATGGAATATACGGAAAACTAGAGGGCTACAATCAAACACAGACGGGTTACTTTAGAATTGAGACCTTCTTTAGCCCTAAGCAAGTTTCGCAGGGACTACAGTCAACTTTCAGAGAAATCAAAAAAATGCACGCCAAGGGGATCACTGAAGCCGAACATTCATACTTTAAAACAATCATGGAAACTCAATCCATCATGAAGAACGATTCGCCGGTATCTAGCATTCGTGTTTTACACGAATTCAATAAACTTGGTTTCTCACTTGATGAGATGACTTCATATGAATCAGCTTTACAAACCGTGACTAGAAAAGAAGTCAACGCTGCCATTGTTAAATACCTTGACCCCAAGCGTATGGCGATCAGTGCAGCAGGTCCAACCAAACTGGTGGAAAAAGAACTAGTGGCATTGAGCAAAAAACTCTAATTACTTATAGCCCCCACACTATTTGATGTTATAATCTTGACCATATGAGTTTACTATTTTTAGGAATGACGATGAGTGTTATCGGGAAAGGAATGCTGGGCTTAGCTATAATCTGGGTCCATATCACCATGGCCACTGAACGAAGTATTGATGAAGAAGTGGTGAGAGCGTTTCATCGCGAAACTTTGATCACAGTTATAGCACTACTTCTAATCGTCATTGGGTATTTCTTGGAAGTCTACGGGTTAGGTGGTTTTGATGCCTTGATTACTTGTGAAGGAGCAGAGTGTGCTGCAATGCTTGGAGGAGCGATTTAGCCTTTGCTTTTTCGGCATTTTTGCTATATTAAACACTTATTAATAAACGATGACCGTTGGATACGTCTAGCAATTCCGTCCTGACCTAAGGCCGAAATTGGGACGTAAATTCAAAATAATCGTTACACTCATTTTTATTTAATGACAGGAAACGAAATCCGAGCGAAATACTTAGCATTCATGGAGAAAAACGGCCACGCCGTGGTTCCTTCTAGTGCGCTCGTACCAGAAAACGACCCAACCACACTATTTACCGGCAGTGGAATGCAACCACTGGTGCCCTATCTAATGGGAGAAACTCACCCAAAAGGCACTCGCATCACTGACAGCCAAAAATGTTTCCGGGCCGAGGACATCGACGAAGTGGGCGACACGAGTCACACCACATTTTTTGAAATGCTTGGCAACTGGTCACTGGGTGACTATTTCAAAGCCGAGCAGATTCCTTGGATTGCTTCCTTCTACCTCGATGAAGTAGGTCTAGACCCGCAAAAATTCTACGTTACGGCGTTTATTGGTGATGAGACGGCTGGAGTACCAAAAGACACCGAAGCAGTAGAATTGTGGCAATCAGTCCTCGCTGAACGTGGGGTTACTAACGGGGTTGGAGAAATGGGTTCAGCTTCAGATGCAGCTGTTCGCGGAATGAAAGACGGCGAGCGGATTTTCTACTACAACGCCAAAGAAAACTGGTGGAGCCGGGCTGGAGTACCAGAAAACATGCCGGTTGGTGAAATCGGCGGGGGAGACAGTGAAATGTTTTATGACTTTGGGACCGAACATGACACAAAGTACGGCGAACACTGTCACCCGGCCTGCGACTGTGGTCGGTTTATGGAAATCGGCAACAGTGTGTTTATGGAATACATCAAAACTGAATCCGGTTTTGAACCACTGCCAGCCAAAAACATCGACTTTGGTGGGGGGCTAGAGCGAATTGCGGCAGCAGCAATCAACTCACCAGACGTGTACAGAGTCGACTTACTATGGACAGTGATCGAGCAGATCCAGGAACTATCAGGTAAGAAATACGAAGACAATCTCGAAGCGTTCCGGGTGATTACCGACCACATCCGGGGAGCAGTGTTTATGATCGGAGATGGCGTCCTACCTGGAAATACAGAACAAGGGTATTTTGTGCGACGACTCCTGCGTCGAGCAGTGCGTTTTGCTGACATGCTAGAAGTCCCAGCCGGAGAATTTGCCAACCTTGCAAAGAGCGTGATCAACTCATACAAAGATCACTACACCAACCTTGGTACCCAACAAGCAGAAATTATTGCTGCTATCAGTGGGGAAGAAACACAGTTTCGAAAGACACTAGAAAACGGACTCAAGCAGTTCAACAAAATTTCACTCCAGGTTCATGTCACCAAAGAAGAACTAGCACAGGCTAAGGCTACTGGAGAGAAACTAAAAACCACTGGAGTTAAATCAATCAGTGCTCAAAATGCGTTTGACCTATTTACGACATACGGTTTCCCGATCGAACTGACTGAAGAAATTGCAGAAGAGAAAGGTCTGGTAGTCGATACTAAAGGATTCGAAAAACTAATGGAAGAACACCGTGCACTCTCACGAGCTGGAGCTGAACAAAAATTCAAAGGTGGGCTAGCCGATAGTTCAGAGATTGTTGTTCAGTACCACACTGCTACTCACTTACTCCTAGCAGCGCTACGCCACTTCCTGGGCGATCATGTACACCAAGCAGGGAGTAATATCACTGGTGAAAGAATGCGATTTGACTTTACCCACGGTGAAAAAGTGGAACGAGATATGCTCGACCAGATTGAAGAGTGGGTCAATGCAGCAATGCAAAAAGGTGGGCAAGTGACCATCGACATGATGACCAAAGACGCCGCCCAGGCCGACCAAACCATCGAGGCGAGCTTCTGGGATCGGTACCCAGACGAGGTAAAGGTGTACAGCATGACTGCACCAGATGGAACCATCTATAGCCGTGAACTATGTGGTGGACCACATGTCCAAGACTTCTCAGAATTCGCCGGCAAGACATTCAAAATCAAAAAAGAAGAATCATCTTCTGCTGGAGTGCGACGAATTAAAGCTATACTGACTGGAAATTAACTCATCAAATAGCGTAAAGGGCGAGACAACGAGACTCGCCCTTTAGGTAAAACTTAGTATGACGAAAGTAAATATGGTGACTGCCACACCGGCTCCAAGAAGTGCGTCATGCATCCGCTCAACATAAAATCCAAGAAACGCTTCATAGATCACCTTAACAGCAATCCAGTACGGTAATATTGGATATTTTAGTTTCCAATGTAGCCAAAGCATGTGAATTCCAATCCAGCCTACAGCAATAGTGCACAGCAAAATAAAGCCATACATAATAAAACCAACAACAACTGCAAACACTACGTTTACTAGAAGCATACTACATCTCCCCTCAAAGAACTTTTCTCAACATACCAAACTCGTCCCCACTTAACAACATGAGTGCCAGCAACTTATGTTTACGGTTGCTATACTAGAGCTATATGTTTTCTCGGAAATCCAGTAGTGGATATGCTCTTTTGATTGACGTTGGTTCTGGCAGTGTCGGTCTGGCTATTGTTGCACCTACACCAGGAGACGGACCGATTTGGACACACCGAGAACACACTCCACTCAAGGTCACCGAATCAGTTGGAGAGAGTAGTAAAGCAGTGGTTACAGCCATCATGAACGTCATGATGGCCTTTGAAGGGGAAGGACGTTCTGCTTTGGCAGCTCACAACAAACGGGCCAAGATTACCACTGTACAGGCCACCATCAGTGCACCCTGGTCATACACAGTTGCTAGGACAGTGAAATTCGAAAAGGATGAACCGTTTGTTATTACCCAAGAGCTACTCAAGCAACTAGCCACCACTGCGGCAGACCAAGCAATGGATGAATTTGAAGAGAAGCATCCACTCAAGGACCTGGGTGTGCAAGAAACCAGTCGAACGATTCTCGATACACACGCCAATGGATACCGGGTAGCAACCCCTAACAAACAGACCGCTCAACACCTCAGTGTCACACATGTCAGCACCCTGATTAGGGAAGAGATTGTTGCAAGTCTTACCGACATGCAACAAAAGCTGGTTCCTGCTGCTGATCTCGAAATTACGTCCTTTATGATGGCTAATTATTATGTGACCGATGCGCTACAGCCAACAGGGGTTGATTTCTGTTTAGTCGATATTACAAACGAGGCGACAGAACTAGGAATCGTTAGACACAATGCACTCCAGTACAGCACACATGTCGCTTTTGGTCGGGCATCTATAGCTCGAGAGATCGCAAAGGCAACCAAACTACCACTACATGATGCATTTACGAGTATGCGCACATTACACACTCAAGAAGAATTACACGATGATATTAAGGCAACTCTAGAAGCATACCAAGCACACGTAGTTGAACTATTCAAAGAAACCGGTGACCGGCTCACTATTCCAAAACATGTCTACCTAGAAGCGGACGCCGGTCTAGCCGATTTTTTTGCACCTATCATTGATGCAGCCGGAAAAGAAGCCAGCAAGGGAAATGTTTTGGTAACAGTCACAACCCCAGATTTGCTAAACCCTGACCCACAAACCCCAAAAAATCATGATGTACCGCTCGCAATCGCTAGCCGCTTTTTCCACACAAAGGCAGACCGAGCTTTTTTTGAGTACTTATAAAAGCTATACTATAACTATATGTCGCAAAAATGGAACCTACAGGATATTCGCCCAGCTGGACAAGCACGTCCTAAACGCCGTCCTATTCAAAAGAGTAATGTTATCAGTCCTGATGTCGAGAGTGACATTGAGATCAGCTCTGATGATGTGTCGCTTCGTCCTAGGCCGGCAATGCGTCCGCGTGACGAAAGTCCTCAAATTGTTATTCAAGATGGCACCAAAAAAGAGCGCAATAGAATGGTGCTGGCCATTGTATTTTTTGTGGTTGTAGTTGGTGCGGCAGCGTTGCTCAGTAGTCTACTTGGCAAGACAGAGCTCACGATCTATCCTGAGTTTAGAGATCCAAATATCAACGCTGAATTTACAGCTGTAGCGACCCCAGCAGACGGTGTGCTCAGCTACGAGATTATGACACTAGAAGAGACCAAAGAGAGCCAGGTTCAGGCATCCGGCTCAATCAATATCGAAGAACAAGCAACCGGCGTCATTGAAATCAGTAAAAGTACTCCAGGGGCAGAGCGACTAATTAAGAACACCCGTTTCCGCTCACCAGGTGGGTTGGTGTACCGAATCCAAGAATCTGTCGTTGTTCCAGGTGCGATCGATGGTAATCCTGGCACCATACAGGCAGAAGTATTTGCTGATGAGATCGGGGAAGAGTACAACCTCCAAGCCGGTACCAGATTTGATATACCAGGATTCGAAGAAGGCGGATTCATGGATCTCTTTAGGTCTATTTCCGCTACTAACCCGGCTCCACTGACTGGCGGATTTGATGGTCCTCAGTTCCAGATCGACGAAGGTGAACTAAACACAGCCCGTCAAGCAATCCAAATTGAACTACGTAACGCACTACTAGAAAAGATCGATTCAAACAAGCCAGCTGGCATGATTGCCTTTCCAGGAGCAGTGGCAATCACATATAATCAGCTACCAGCCATTGAGTACGGTCAGGACCTAGTAACAATTCGCGAACAAGCCGTCCTACAGATCCCTTTATTTAAAGCTGATGATTTTGGAACCTTTATCGCCAAAGAAGCTGTTGCTACCTATGAAGGTGGACCGGTACGCGTCGACGACCCTTCGCAGTTAACGTTTAGGTACGCGTCAGCCACAACTAGTAATAGCGTGATCGCAAACGCTGACTCTTTGACTTTCAACCTAACTGGAAAACCACGACTAATTTGGGAATATGATGCAGAAAAACTTAAAAAAGACCTCGCTGGACTGCCAAAAACAGCTATTTCTAACGCTATTACAGCCTACCCAGGTATCGAACGCGCCCGAGTTCAAGTCACCCCTTTCTGGCAGCGAACCTTCCCTGAAAACCCCGACGAGATCACAGTAATTGAAATTGTTGAAGCGGCTGAATAGTTGTACCAAGAGTGTGTATTGACGCACCTATGGGTGTCTGATACACTCACCCCGTTCAAATGGATCAAGATACTAACACCGAAGCTGAGGAGCTCGTATACGGCATTGTCGAAGAAGCGTTACCGAACACGCATTTTCGCGTTACCGTAGAGGGGGAACCTGAGCCAGTGCTAGCGTATCTCTCTGGTCGCATGCGCCGCTTTCGTATCCGCGTTCTCGTGGGTGACAAGGTAGGTCTAGTTATCGATCCATATGGAGGAAAGGCACGCATCACTAAGCGTAACTAATCATTATGAAAGTACAATCATCAGTAAAACCAATGTGTAAGGATTGTCAGGTAGTAAAGCGCTCTGGCGTAGTTCGAGTTACCTGTAAAAATCCCCGACACAAACAGCGTCAAGGCTAATTAATTATCATTATGCGAATTTCTGGTATCACCATTCCTGACGAAAAGCACCTATCGTACGCACTTACAGCTGTGTATGGTATTGGCCTTACTCGTTCAAAGAATATCTTGGATGAGCTCGGAGTCGAGCACACCACCAAGGCTACCGATCTGACCACAGATCAAGAAAACGCGATCCGCGAAAAAATTGAAGCCTTTACAATCGAGGGTGAACTGAAACGAACAGTTTCAGGAAACATCAAACGATTGAAAGACATCAACTCATACCGTGGTTCACGACATGCAAAGGGTCTCCCAGCGCGTGGACAAAACACCAAAACAAACGCCCGAACACTCAAAGGAGCGAAGAAAACTATGGGTAGTGGTCGTCGTAAGCTCGAGAAGACTTAACAGTCCGTCTCTTTATTAATTTTCGTCACTAACCTATGGGAAAAAAACGAACAGTCAAAAAATCAGGCGGATCTGACGTAGCGGGAACATCTCGTGCGCTAAACCGTATTCCAAAGCGAAAGCTTCCAATTGGAAAACTGAATATCCTGGCAACTTTCAACAACACACTACTTACACTGTGTGATGCAAAAGGAAACGCCGTTATGTCAGCATCGTCTGGTGCACTAGGATTTAAAGGTGCTCGAAAGAGTACACCATTTGCAGCTGCAAAAGTCGGTGAAATCATCGGTGAAAAAGCAGGGCAGATGGGAATGAAGGAAGCAGAAGTAGTTGTACGAGGAGTTGGAGCGGGACGAGAGTCAGCCCTCCGAGCCTTCTCAGGTCAAGGAATCGGAATCACAAAGATCACCGACCGAACACCAGTACCATTTAATGGCCCGCGAGCTCCTAAGCCGCGACGTGTTTAATTTATAGTCTTATGATCATTGGACCAAAATACAAAATTGCGAAACGACTGGGAGCCCCAATCTTTGAAAAGACAAAAACTGCAAAGTTTGAAGCGTCTCTTCAGCGATCAATGGGTAACCAACGTCGCGGTCGGCGACCGGGACAGATGTCTGACTACAAACGTCAGCTTACTGAAAAGCAAAAGATGCGATTTACATACGGAATCTCTGAAAAACAGCTCCGTAAATATGTCGACGAAGCTGTAGAAAAAAGTAACCAGCCCGTTGCCTTACTGATGGACCGTCTAGAGTCACGACTCGACAACGTTGTGTATCGAATGGGACTAGCTAAATCGAGGCAAATGTCGCGACAAATGTCTTCACACGGTCATTTCTGTGTGAACGGCAAGAAAATGACAATCCCTTCACACAAGGTGAAGCCGGGTGACATCATTAGTGTGCGAGAAGGAAGTCGACAAAGCGTACTATTTATAGGTCTAAACGAAACTCACGATGCGGCAGCAATGCCAGCTTGGGTTACGTTTGACCTAAAGAAGATGGAAGGAGAAATGAAAACTGCCCCGGTATACAATCCGGCTGAGACGCTCTTTGATCCAGAGCAGGTGATGGAATACTACAGTCGATAGGAATAGTAGTAATTAGTAAAAATAATCAATTGCATTATGTTGGAAACAAACGTCACACTACCATCAAAGCCACGAGTGGTTAGCGAAGAAGGGTTCAAAGGAGTCTTTGAAATCGATGGTCTGTACCCTGGGTACGGACACACTCTTGGTAACTCTCTACGCCGAATCATCCTATCGTCACTTCCAGGTGCAGCTATCACACAAGTCAAAATTGACGGGGTAGAACATGAATTCTCAACTCTAGCCGGAGTTAAAGAAGATGTACTAACTATTCTCCTAAACCTACGACGTGTGCGTTTGCAGCTCCATGGTAACGAACCAATGACAGTAACACTCAAGTCTTCTGGTACTGGTTCAATCACAGCAGGCGACCTTGTAGCGCCATCACAGGTCGAGATCCTCAACCCTGAGCAACACATCGCTGAGATCACCAACAAGACTGCAAAACTCAACATGGAGATCACTGTAGAAAACGGCCTTGGTTACGTACCACGAGAAGTACACCAAAAAGACAAGGTTGAAATCGGAACTATTGCTCTTGATGCAGTCTTTACACCTATCCGACGCGCTAACTACGAAGTAGAAAACATGCGTGTTGGAGACCGAACTGATTACAACCGACTCCGAATGGTAATTGAAACCGACGGCACATACAGTGCTCGTGAAGCGCTTGAGAAATCTATCGAGGTCATGATCCACCAGCTAAAAGCTGTGATCGGATTCCAAGAGCACACTGAAGAACCAAAACAGGAAACGCCAGCAGAAACGCAAGAAAAAACAGAAGAACCAGATCCAGAAGTACTCAAGACTCGAATTGAGACTCTTGATTTATCAGCCCGAACGCTACAAGCACTCGAAGAAGCGAGTATTCGAACCATCGGAGGTCTTGTCAGAAAGAAAAAAGATGATATTCTAGCGCTCGACGGCATCGGACCAAAAGGAGTAGAAGAAGTGGAACAACTCCTTGGGAAGATGAACCTCACTCTTGAAGCCTAATTATTATGCAACACGCTAAAAAGAACCGAACCCTAGGACGATCACGCTCACAACGTACAGCATTGCTGCGTGGCTTGTCTGTGTCTCTCATCCGAGACGGTCAAATCACTACCACTTTGGCAAAAGCTAAAGAAATCCAACCGACCATCGAGCGGTTAGTAACACACGCTAAAACTGATAGCGTTGCTGCGCGCCGGCATGTTGCGAGCAAGCTTGGTGAGCCGACCGACACAACAATCACAAAACTATTCACCGAAATTGCTCCAAAGTTTGCAGAGCGAAACGGCGGATACACACGTGTGATTAAACTTGGTCAAACAGCTGGTCGACAGGAAGCGGTAATCGAATTTGTCGCTTAAATCTATCTGCTTATGACTAAAAAAATCGAATCATTCAAAAAGACTACTGGGGACACCCACACTATCGACGCCACTGACAAGCGAATGGGTAGAGTAGCGACTGAAGCTGCAACTATCCTTATGGGTAAAAACAAAGCTGATTTTGCAAAGCACGAAATGTCTGACGTTGTTGTCACCATTGAAAATGCCGATAAACTTGATATCCCAGAAAAAAAGAAGGAGGAAATCTATCAGTCTTTTTCTGGTTACCCAGGGGGGCGAAGCACAGAAACTTTGGAACACCTTCGAGTACGACGGGGAATAGGCGAAGTTTTGAAGCGAACTGTTGGAGGTATGCTTCCAAACAACAAGCACAAAAAACGACTTTTAAAACAACTAATTATCACTGAGTAATATGGCTGATTCAAAATACATTGAAGGCATCGGCCGACGTAAAACAGCGTCAGCTCGAGTGCGACTTACACAGTCTGATAAAACATCTGTTGTAGTAAATGACAAGCCACTAGAAGACTACTTCCCAGTACTTGCTCTACAAAAAGACGTCATGTCAGTACTTGAAACCAAAGACGCTGGAATCGAGAACTACACGATCACAGCAAAAGTGAACGGGGGAGGTATCTCAGCTCAAGCTGAAGCAATCCGACTCGGTATCGCTCGAGCTCTTGTAAAAGAGAAGGTGGAACGCCGAGGGGTGCTCAAAGTACTAGGGTTCCTCAAACGAGACCCACGTTCAGTAGAACGAAAGAAGCCGGGACTACGAAAAGCTCGAAAACGAGCAGCTTGGTCAAAACGATAACAGTTTATCGTTTTGTCCGATCTGGAAGTGAGTCCAGAATTCTCGCTGCCGTCTAGGCAAGAGAATAGGAGGGAACAAACATTACATCATGTAATTACGTCCAACGGAACCACCTATCACAGGTGGTTTTCGTTTACTCCGATCCCAGCGTGAGCTGGGAATCGTCCATGCCGTCTAGGCGGGACGATAGGAGGAAGAACGTCAGTCTAGTGACAGGCGTCCAGTGGAACCACCCAAGTACGGGTGGTTTTATTGTTATGTAACAAAATTTGTATACGCAGCTGGACACCTGTCCCGGTCGGCGCTTTTTCATTGTCTTCCTCGCATCTCATCTCGTTTTTCTAGTTTAGATATCAGGGTTGCGTAAATCATTACTTGTGATACTTTCAAATCAGGAAAAGGAGTGAACCTATGACGAAACCAACGGAATCTCACTTTGGTGTAACAATTATTTCTTCTGGGGATCTGAGTGAGGTTGCTGAAGTGGCAACCAAGTTCTGCTCATCAGAAGTCAAGCGGACAATTCTTTCTGACGGAAGAAACTGTCTGAAGTTCAGTCAGACGGCAGAACAGATCTTGCCATTCAGAACACAGCATGTACCGAACAGCGTCTGATCTGCACTATACCGCCTTCGAAACCGCCCCACGGTTCGGGGCGTTTTCTTTTCATTACCAAGGTGTCATTACCAAGGTGTCACCTTGGTAATCTTGATTAATTAGGAGGTTCTGGTATTATCGACAGCGAAACAGAGGAGTTTAGGATGTTACTGGTATCAATATTCCGGGCTGAAATTACAGCCACTGCAATCACAGATCATGTGCTGCTGTATCAACTAAAAGCGCTTGCGCTTAAACAAGATGCTCAACAACCTGACTACGCACAATGTACTGACGATGGATTAACCACACTCACGTTTGTGTTTAAGTCAGTAGAAGATGCTACATCGGTTTACGAAAAAACAACAACAAAAAGGCGCCGATGAGGCGCCTTTTTCATATCCCTTTACACAGACCCCATTTGGATTTATAATGCAAAGGTATGGTGAAAAAAGACATTGAAAACAACGAGGAACTGGAAGAGATCACCGACGAACAGACAGACACGATGGAACCGGAAATTACTGAAATTGAAGACGCTGAAGAAAACAAACTGAAAAAATTACGAGACAAACTAAAACGAGCAGAAGAAGATAAACGAGCAGCCTTAGAAGAACTTGCATCAGTTAAAGCTGATTTTCTCAATGCCCGCAAACGACTGGAGGAAGAAAGTATCAGAACTATCGAACGTAAAACCAACCAACATCTCGAAAACCTACTCCCGCTCGCTGACAGTTTTGCGATGGCGATGAGTAATAAAGAGGTGTGGGAGAAGGCTGACGAAAACTGGCGTAAAGGGATTGAGGGTATTTATGCCCAACTACTACAGGTACTGCGCGATGGGGGAGTGGAATCAGTTGATCCAACAGGAGAAACATTTGACCCCAACCTGCACGAAGCAATACATACCGAACCAGTAGACGACGACCTGGTAGATAAAATCCTCTCAGTTATGCAGCTTGGGTATCAGATAGTAAAAGGCGACGAGAAACGAGCATTACGCCCCGCCCGAGTGACTATTGGAGTAGCAAAGTAAAAAGTAAATTGGAAATATAATTATTTGAAATATGGCAAAGATACTAGGAATCGACCTTGGAACAACCAACTCTGCGATCGCTGTGATCGAAGCTGGTGAACCAAAAATTATTGAAAACAGTGAGGGAACAAGGACCACACCATCGATTGTGGCTATTTCTAAAACCAACGAACGCCTCGTTGGACAAATCGCCAAGCGACAAGCGGTAACTAACCCAACCAACACCATCTACGGAATCAAGCGATTCATGGGTCACGACTTTACCGACGAAGTTGTCCAGAAAGACATCGACGTTGTACCGTACACCATCAAGAAAAGTGAAACAGGCGGAGTGATGGTCGAACTCGATGGTAAAGACTACCGACCAGAAGAAGTATCAGCGATGATCCTGTCGAAACTAAAAGCCGACGCAGAGGCAAAGCTAGGTGAGAAAATCACCGAAGCAGTTATCACCGTACCAGCATACTTTAATGACTCTCAACGAAAAGCGACACAAGACGCCGGGAAGATCGCTGGACTAGACGTCAAGCGAATCATCAACGAACCGACAGCAGCGGCCCTCGCATACGGATTTAATAAAAAAGCGGAAGAAAAAATCGCGGTATACGACTTTGGAGGTGGAACATTTGACGTGACGATCCTCGAAGTAGGGGACGACGTGGTAGAAGTGCAAGCAACTGACGGTAACGCTCACATGGGAGGTCGAGACATCGATCAAGCGATTGTGCGCCACCTGATTGACTCCTTCAAGAAGGAACAAGGTGTTGATTTAGGTAAAGACAAACTAGCTCTACAACGACTTGATGAAGCCGCTGAGAAGGCCAAATTAGAGCTCTCAAGCACTACTGAATCGAACATCAACATCCCATTTATCTCACAAGGATCAGATGGCCCACTCCACTTTGACATGACCCTCACGCGAGCCAAACTAGAAGAGTTGGCACACGAGTACGTCGACAAGTCAATCGAGATCACCAAACGAGCCCTCGAAGCAGCTGGAGTTAAAAAAGAAGACATAGACGAAGTGATTCTTGTAGGTGGACAGACGCGGATGCCTGCTATTCAAAATGCCGTCAAGGAACTATTTGGAAAAGAACCAAACCGATCAATCAACCCAGACGAGGTGGTGGCACTTGGAGCAGCCATCCAAGCTGGTATTTTCCAAGGTGACGTCCAAGACATTACGCTCGTAGACGTGATCCCGCTTTCGCTTTCAATTGAAACAATGGGAAGTGTTGCCACTAAACTGATCGAGAAAAACACCCACATCCCGACCAAGAAATCGCAGGTGTTCTCGACAGCAGCTGACAATCAAACCTCAACTGAAATCCATATCGTTCAAGGAGAACGACCAATGGCAGCAGACAACAAATCACTTGGGAAATTTGTACTAGACGGCATCCCACCAGCACCGCGTGGAGTGCCACAGGTAGAGGTGACATTTGATGTTGACAGTAACGGTGTATTAAATGTAACCGCCAAAGACAAATCAACTGGCAAAGAGCAATCAATCCGCATCGAAGCTAACTCAGGCTTATCAGAAGAAGACATCGAAAAGATGAAAAAAGAGGCCGAAGAACACGCTGGTGAAGACGCCAAGAAAAAAGAACTAATCGAAGCTCGCAACCTAGCTGAACAACTAGTGTACACAGCCGAGAAATCACTCAAAGATCACGCGGCTGAAGTACCAGCTGATATCAAAGAGGAAATTGAAACAAAAATTAAAGCTGTAAACGAAGCCAAAGGTGGCGACGATAAAGCCGCCATCGACAGTTCAGTCGAAGCACTCTCAGAATCACTACAAAAGATTGGTGAAATTATGCAAAAAGCAGCTGAAGCAGCACAGACTGGTTCAGCAGACGGTGCTGAAAAAAAGGATGACGAACCAACCGTGCATGAAGCCGAAGAGGTGAAAGAGGAGGAGGATAAGAAATAGTAAGTTTTTAGTAAGTAGGATTATTTCTACTTACGCTAAAGCTTGGTAACTAACCGGCTTAAACCATCTTGTATCAATCCTCAGTTCCTACGCTCCTTGTGCGCCCCAGCCAAACCCACCCGCACATAGTCACTACTCACTGAGTATCGACCCAAGATACTTCAAGCTAACAACGAATTTAAAAACAACTATGAGCAAAGACTACTATGAAATCCTAGGACTACAGAAAGGCGCGTCGAAAGACGAGGTTAAAAAAGCGTTTCGAAAAAAAGCCGCTCAGTATCACCCGGACAAGAAAACTGGTGACGAAGAAAAGTACAAAGAAGTAACCGAAGCGTACGCAGTGCTTGGTGACGACAAAAAGAAGGCCGAGTACGACACCTACGGACAGTCTTTCAATGGAGCAGGTGGCGGCAATCCATTTGGTGGAGGGAACCCCTTTGGTGGTCAAGCTGGTGGATTTGAATTTGATATCAACGATATCTTTTCTCAGTTTGGCTTTGGTGGTGGCGGTGGTCAACAACAACAGCGTGGACGTGACATCTCGATCGACATTAACCTCAAATTTGAGGAAGCTGTATTTGGTGTGACTCGTAAGGTTCTCCTAACCAAAAACAGCGAGTGTGATACCTGTAGTGGAAGCGGAGCAAAACCAGGAACCAGCATGGACACCTGCACTACCTGTAATGGCCAAGGACGCGTGCGTGAGCAACGTCAGAGCATCATGGGTAGCTTTACTACTGTCCGTGAATGTAATACCTGTAATGGTCGAGGCAAGATTCCTAAAGAACGCTGTGGTGCCTGTGCTGGAGCTGGTGTAGCGCGCAAAGAAGAAGAAATCGGCATCAAAATCCCAGCTGGTATTCAAAATGGGGAAGTGATCCGGATGACAGGCCGCGGGGAAGCGATCCCCAACGGACAGCCAGGTGACCTCTATATCAAAATCCACGCGGAGTCACACAAAACCATCAAGCGTGATGGATCGACCCTATCGAGTGTCCTACCAATCAAACTAACCGACGCACTACTAGGTGCCACATACACAGTTGAAACTCTAGACGGAAACGTAGACATCAAAATCCCCGCTGGAGTCAGTCACGGCGAAATGATCCGCATCAAAGAAAAAGGCGTCCCTAGTGATCGAGGACGCGGAGACTTCATGGTGCGTGTCTCAGTCGAAACACCAAAGAAATTATCTAAGAAAGCACGGAAGTTGGTTGAGGAACTGCAAGGAGAGGGCATTTAGGTGTTAAGAAAATCCGTGAGGATTTTTAACCTAAATGAGACGGAGCGTTATGAGAAGCGCGATTCCTAGCGCGACGAATCGCGAGTCAGGGCAGTAAGTTCTTATGAACGCAGTGAATTAGAAACTTGACGCTATAAAGACTAACGGCCGGGGTGGAGGATTTCCACACCGGCCGTTTGTATCAGCTGTGTATGTATTTCTTCAACGCCTTTTGAAACCAAATGATCATTGGTCCAAACAGAGGGATGAAGAAAGCCACCATGAACATGAATTGAAACCTTGAAACTTCTTCCAAGTTGACTTCAGTGGCATTTGCGAAAAAATGCGTGGCGATAACAGCTGTCATCGACGTTGCAAAAATGTTCCACAGCCCTTCAGAAAAATTCAAAGCCACGCTAGAATTATCTAAGCTCTTGATGTTATCCATTCTGATCTCCTGTACAAATTTAATCTTTTATATTATACATATATAATGTATAATGTCAACATGCAACCACCACGCTTTAATTTTGAAGACTCAAAGACTCCAACTAAGGATTTTGTGTTGTATGAACACATCATTGAGGATCGGGGGAGTCGATACAGTGTGTCGGTGGGGCGGGTGCAGGGGCGGGAAGATATCAAGCTGTTTTTGCGACGTTTGAAGCAAAATAAAAAATACGCTAAAGCCGACCATAATTCATGGGCCGCTCGGATCAGTAACGAAGGGGTTATTTATGAAACCAAAGCCGACGACGGCGAGACTGGTGCTGGAATGGTCATCCTCCGAGTCATGCAAAAGGAGCAGGTGAGTGACTGCATTATCTGCGTCACCCGTTGGTTTGGTGGAGTAAAACTGATGGGCGACCGATTCAAGCATATACAGGATGCAACCAAGTACGCAATCGAGCAGATATAAAAAGACGGCGAGTTCGCAAACTCGCCGTCATCATCTATTTCCATTTTTTCGAAACTGAAACCGTATTCTTTCAGAATCATCAGGGGAATTATAAATCCGTATCCGGCGAGCCACACCGCGGCATACCAGCCTTGGTATGAATCTAGAATATAGAACCCTCCAAAATAGCTACCCACCAGCTGCATGGAAGCCCACCACACAAATATACAGAATACGACAACTGACATCATCATGACGCTTTGCAAGATGCGTACCTCTGTCTTATTTACTAATGTACTCATTTCTTTGCTCCTTGTTGAGGATATCTTATATTATGTATACATTATTAAAAATGTCAAATAAATTTGTTGTGAACAGGTCGATGTTTTTTAGCCAACAGAATTAAAAATTTGGATTATAATCAAGCTATGGACTGGGGCTTTGTTTTAGACTTTATGTTCGAGATCTCGTATCTCTTGGCTGTCTTTATGTTATTCATGATTTGGGCAACCTTTAAAGGACGACAAGCCATGATAAACGTAATCGTCGGACTATACCTGGCACTATTGATCTTGATCGAATTTCCTTACACAGCGTACTTGACCGAAAACCTTGGTAGTGGACTAGCTCAATCATTTGGCAAGCTGACTATCTTTGCAACATTCACCATTTTGATGACCTGGCTGTGTTACCGGATCATGCCTGATGAATTCAAGGAGAAAAAATTTGAAAGCTTTTTCAAGAAATTTTTACTAGCTGGCTCAGCCAGTGTACTTGTCATGGCATTTTCTTTCCACGTATTGCCGGTAACAGAATTCCTTACACCAGGCACCCCACTACAGACAGCATTTGGAGCGGAAAGTTCTTTCTTTTGGTGGCTGATGGCTCCGTTGGTTATTCTCTTTCTCCTGTAAGGATTGCTAGCGTAATAACTACATAAAAAGAACCGGCCGCTTGATATACTGGTACTACATATGGGGCGTAACTTGGCCAGTCCACTCGAACAGACGCGGAGCATTTGCTTTGCGGTTTTAGCGATCTTAACTGTTGCTATATTGATTTTCAATGTTACTGCTGACCCAACTAGCACCAACAATTTTTGCTATCTCTATACCAGCAGTGTGGATGTGATGTTGACCATAGGACTGTGGATTCTGGCAATTGCCGCCAGCTTGGGTGCGTTGTCAGCTACGTATCACCAACTGCAACCGGTTGAAGCCTACAAACGAGTGCTGGTGTGGCTTGTCTACTTGGCAAGTGTCCCAGTTTTGCTCGTGTTACCGAGCAGCCAGAGTATCAATGGAGCGATCGGGGCGTGTGCCACTAGTAATTTCTTCACCTATCTTTCGTGGTACATGATGGGAATCATTGCAGCTGCAGCACTGTGCTGTATCCATCTATTGGTACACGGTGTCCGATATCATCAACATCGTGCCAACGACAGTGTCAACAATGCCGCTCAGACGTCTGCTAAACTGCTCAAGAAAAATCAGAAACATAGCTCTGACCTGGCAGGAACCATTAAACAGTTACGAACGCCACTGACAAACCTCCGAGTACAGATTGAATCACTTCTTGAATCAAATACTGATGCAAATGCTGAACAAAGTCGAAACGCCTTGCTCAAAATCAATGACTCTGCCAAAGCGATGGCCAGAACAATCGAAACTCATCTAGACCTAACCAAGCTCGAGGCTGGTCACATGGACCTCAGTCTGACCGACCTCAACCTGCGGGATACAGTCGAAACTATCTGTGACGAACTACGTCCGGCAATTTTAAAAAAAGGTCTCATCCTATTGCTCAGAACAAACCTCACAAGCCAAACTATTATCAACGCTGATAGAACCAAAGTGCATCAAATCCTGCGCATCCTCATTACCCAGGCAGAGGAAAATACCCCACGTGGTACCATCACTGCCTTTGTGCGTGATGACCTCAAAACAAAAAAAGTATATGTAGACGTGATCGACACCGGAAAAGGGATCTCATCTGACCAAATCAAGACTACCTTCAAAAAAGACTCAACTCTCGATGCTGGATCAAAAGTCTGTGGAGATAATCTGCGTTTATGTCTGGCTCAGAAACTTGCTGTAGCTATGGGAGGGAACATCAGTGCTCACTCAGAGGGGATAGGAAAGGGATCACGTTTTACTCTGGTGTTGCCGCTCGAGATGTGAACAGTAGGAACACTAGAAACGTTATTTTTAAACAAGTTTCTGGTAGTATGAGTCTACTTTTGATCTGATATGTCTTTAATACTACTTGCCGGGATTATAGCTGGAGTACTTCAGCTCATCGGCTACATCTTTTACATAAGAAACGAAGACATCGACCCAGAGCCAGTTACGTGGTTTATGTTTGCGTATGGCACCTTGATTCTAGCGGTGCTTGAATGGGATGCTAACGCTACGTTTGCAGAACTAATACTCCCGACTGTATGCGGAACACTAGCCGTGTACGTTTCCTATCGTTGTTGGAAAAAAGCTCGTCTGATTAATCCCCATAAATGGTGGCCAGAGGATTGGTGGCCAGAGGATTTTTGGGACAAAGTGTCTTTCTTGGGTGACATAGCTATCACCATTGCTTACATAGGAGCCTGGATACTTGCCGGTGCAGCCTTTCTCACACCAGAATATCGGGAATGGGCAGTGCTGGGGTTCTTGTTTTTATCAAACCTCTCAACGTTTCCATCATTCTATCCTTTACTACACTCAACATGGAAAAACCCTGAAAAAGAACATTGGTTCCCATGGACTATATGGGCTGCTGCTTATGCGATTCTAGCTGGTGTAACGTTTGCTACTCATGGCGCGTTTTGGCACCCGCTCATGTTTTATCCAGTCTCAAATGCACTAATGCATGGACTTGTTGGTATACTGGCCCTACGAAAAATGACAACATATGAAACAACTATACGTGCGTAAAAGCAAAATTAACGGAGACGGTCTACATACAGCCGAACTAATCCAAGCCAACGAAACCGTCGACTATGTTCATGGCCCTCTAAAAGTAGTAAAAAAATTCTCGACTGTTTTAGCAAAACAAAGTTTAGATTGGATTGGAGCAGGAAGATATACTTGGATTGATACTAAAAAATCAAAATTTAAATACATCAACCACTCATGCAATCCAAATGTGGCTATTGTGACGAAACGAAAAGTCATCGCTATCAGAGACATACAACCAAACGAAGAGCTCCTAATGGACTACTCTTTTACCGAAGCTGATAAGGACTGGGTTTTACCGGGTCGGTGTCATTGTGGAGCGCGTAACTGCAGAAAGACCATTGGTCCAATTTTTACCCTAAGCAAAGTTGAATTTAATAAAAACAGAGCAAACATACCCAAGAATTTCCAAAGAGTGTACGAGATTGACTGTTTATCATAAGTTATACACAAAAACGATATTAGTAAGACTCAGCAGAGAGATGACCGGCTATACTAGAGATAGTTCATGTTAAAGAAACCGTTTAATTTTGCACTACTCATAAGAGTCATCACGCTATCGATGATCGCATTCTCGATTGCGGTCACTTATTATGTCAAAGTTGTACAGCAAGACTACGTGATCTTTACAAACCCTGACGGCCCTGAAACTGAGGATTATTTCGAAGAACTTTTTGCTGAATAAACATGGGAAATATTGCTGATCCAACAATTTGCCTCTGGGAACCTGCACCATACCTGATTTTCTCAGAGAATATTTGGGGTAACTTTATTTACTACTCACATCTGTTTCCGTCGCTTTCGATCCTACTGATTGCTTTGTTTGTCTTTTTCCATAATCCTAGAGCAAAAACCTCAATCGCTTTACTTTTCTTAGCATTAGCATTCACCGCCTGGAGTCTCATTGACCTTGTACTATGGGCGTCGGAACGATCTGATTTGATTATGTTCTTTTGGTCAATCTTGATTCACTTCGAGCTATTGATCTATGTTGCTTCCTACTATTTCATACATACACTAATCACTAACAGATGGCCTTCATGGAGAAGCGAGCTAGCTATTTTTCTAATTTTTGTTCCTGCGTTCTTGTTTACCCACACATCACTCAATTTGTTAGGTTTTGATTTTACCAACTGCTGGAGAGAAGCACTCGAAGGACCACTCTGGCAATCATACGTGTATTACGCGGAGATTATCATTGCACTAGGTATTTTGACTTTTGCAGTCAAGGAAATAAGAAAAATTAAAAATAAAAGCCGACGGATTGAATTTTCACTCGCAACAGCTGGTATGCTAGCGTTTTTATTTTCATTTTCGGTAGGAAATATTCTTGGAAGTTTTGAAACAAACTGGGAACTAGGTCAGTACGGCCTCTTTGGTATGCCGATATTTGTAGCCTTTATCACATATTTGATGGTTCGTTATCAAATGTTCAAAGCAAAAATCATGGCAACAGAAGCCTTGGTCACCGGGCTAGGTGTTCTTATTGCATCTCTCTTGTTTGTTAGAAAACTTGAAAATGTTCAAGCCATAGCTTTGGCAACCTTGATAATCACAATAATACTAGGAGTATTACTTATTCGTAGTGTTAGAAATGAAATCAAACAAAGAGAGAGAATCGAGAAACTTGCAACTGATTTAGAAAAAGCTAACGTCCGCCTCAAGGCGCTTGATAAACAGAAGTCGGAGTTTGTGTCGATTGCTTCACATCAATTACGGAGCCCACTCACCTCGATTCGTGGATACGCTTCTATGTTATCTGAGGGGAGCTTTGGTCCGATCCCAGACAAAGCCAAAGAACCAATCGAACGAATAGAATCTTCGGCAAAAAATATGGCTCTAGTAGTCGAGGATTACCTCAACGTTTCTCGAATTGAGTCTGGAAACATGAAGTACGAGGTGTCTGATTTCAATCTTAGACACGAGATCGAAGGTGTAACTGACGACATCAGACCAACTGCAATCAAACAAGGGCTGATGCTGCTATTTAGAACCGACTTACAGAGTAAGGCGATTGTTAGTGCAGACGTCGGTAAAACAATTCAAATTGCTCACAACCTAATCAATAATTCGATAAAATACACACCAAAAGGAACGGTTACTGTATTTATGCGAGACGACTTGAAAAGCAAGACTATCTCGGTTGACATTATCGATACCGGAATAGGTATGTCAAAAGAAACGATTGACATACTTTTCCAGAAATTTAGTCGGGCTGATGGTGCTAATGATATAAACAAATCAGGATCGGGGCTGGGACTATTTGTGGCGCAAAAGATGGCCGAAGCGATGGGAGGAAGCATCACTGCCCACTCAGAAGGCCCAGGGAAAGGATCTCGGTTTACTCTTACCTTACCACTTGCAATGTAAAGCTTTCTCCCAAAAGTGGTGCATCTGAACTGCCTTCACAGTTATTCCGCCATCAACGTATCAATTTGCGTTTCAATTGAAATAATTGTTCTATCCAGCTCACCTGCATCAACTTTAGAAATAAATCTCAATGAGGTCACAAGAAACGTTTGTTTTACAGGCGTTTTTTGGTACTATTGCAAGCAAATATGTCAGAATCTAAAAAACGTTTACTAACTGGACTACAATCATCTGGAACCCTGCACATCGGGAACTATTTTGGTGCGCTTAAACCATTTGTAGAAATGTACGAGGAGTACGATAGCCACCTGATGGTAGCCGACTACCATGCCCTTACTTCGCTACGTGACCCACAAGAAATGCATCAGAACATTATCAATGTTGTCAAAGACTACCTGGCAGTGGGTGTTGATCCCAAAAAATGCATCATGTTCCGACAATCTGATAACCAGGACCACATGGAACTCGGCTGGGTCTTTAACTGCATGGTGACTGTGCCGTTTTTGCAGTTGGCACACTCCTACAAAGACAAAGTAGCCAAAGGGCTGGAACCAAACGCCGGACTATTTACCTACCCAATGCTGCAAGCGGCCGATATCACACTCTACGATATCGATGTTGTACCGGTCGGGGAAGACCAACGACAACATCTGGAATACACCCGGGAAGCAGTGGGAAAATTTAACCGGGCCTATGGCGATAACCTACTCAAGGAGCCAAAAGAAATGATTCTTGATACGGTAGGAGTCGTTCCCGGAACTGATGGTGAAAAGATGAGTAAAAGCAAAGGCAACACCATTCCTCTGTTTGGAACTGACGACGAGATCGAAAAAGCCGTCATGGGAATTGTGACCGACAGTGACGGAGACCGACCAGAACATGTCTATGCTATTCACCGCCTACTCAAAACAGCCGAGGAACTAGAACCAATCTATGAAACACACAAAGGTCGGTACGGTGACCTCAAAAAAATCCTCGCAGCTGACCTGATTGCGCTCATCGCGCCAATGCGAGAACGCCGAGACTCAATCACCGATGAACATGTACAGCACGTATTACTAGATGGTGCAGCCCGAGCAAAAGAAACCTCAAACCAAACTATCAAGAAAGTCCGAACCGCTATCGGCATTAACCTATAAATCATGGAACGAACACTAATTGCAGAACTAAGTGCACACAAAGGAAAAGAAGTCACCATCAATGGGTGGATTCACGTCACGCGAGACCAGAGTAAGATGGTATTTTGTGATATTCGAGACCGAAGCGGAAAAGTGCAGGGGGTAGTCTTTGGCAAACCTGATGTACTTGAAGTAGCAAAGACACTCAAAGCCGAGTATGTAGTAGCAATGACAGGTATGGTAAATGCGCGGCCAGAAAAGGCTATCAAGGAAGGGGTTATTAACGGAGACATTGAACTAGAAATCACTGGAATTACAATCTTAAACGAAGCTGCTACAGCGCCATTTGATCTTACAGAAGACTCATTAGGAAAGGATGAGGAAGTAAGACTCAAACATCGATCTCTCGACTTACGTACCGAGCGAATGCAAAGAAACATGCGCGTTCGAAGTGAGTTTGTAAAGAAGTGTAGAGACTTCCTCATGGATCGAGACTTCTGTGAAATTGAAACACCACTTTTGACTG
This sequence comes from uncultured Candidatus Saccharibacteria bacterium, assembly GCA_964353135.1. Classification (GTDB taxonomy): domain Bacteria; phylum Patescibacteriota; class Minisyncoccia; order Phycocordibacterales; family UBA918; genus OLB19. Next base: position 239,211 of record CAYGTV010000001.1, on the reverse strand, counting down.
AATCGACACCTGAGGGTTCACGTGACTTCGTGGTACCAAGTCGACATAACCCAGGGAAATTTTATGCTCTACCGCAATCACCACAGCAATACAAGCAATTGCTAATGAATGCCGGATTTGAACGTTACGTACAAATCGCTCGAGCTATTAGAGACGAAGACTTGCGGGCTGACCGAGGATACGAACATACTCAAATTGACGTCGAAATGTCCTTTGTTGAGCAGACAGACGTAATGAATATCATTGAAGAAATGATTACTACGACGGTTGAAGATATGGGATACACAATTAAACAGAAACCATTTCCACGGGTTACTTATGCTGAATCAATGGAAAAATATGGAGCAGATAAATTCGACCTAAGAACAGAAGAAGACAAAGAAAATGGTGTACTTGCATATGCATGGGTGATTGATTTTCCGTTCTTCGAGAAAACAAACGAAGGAGGTTGGACCTTTACTCACAATCCATTCTCAATGCCAAAAGCTGAGTTCATTGAAGATTTAATGAAGGGAGAAAATATTGAGAACATTCTTACTACTCAATACGACCTAGTTTGCAACGGATTTGAAGCCGGAGGAGGAAGCATCCGTTCACATAAACCAGAAATTATAGAAGCTGTCTATAAAGTCATGGGGAACACAGACGAAGAAATCCAAGACAAAGTAGGTCACATGCTAGAAGCGTTCAAATACGGCACTCCACCTCATGGAGGAATTGCACTAGGAGTAGAGAGAAACGTTATGAATCTTACCGGTGAAGAATCGCTCCGAGAAGTGCAGGCATTTCCAATGACCCGAAAGGGGCAGACAGCTGTTATGAATGCACCAAAGCCATTGGAGATTGAGCAATTGATTGAACTTGGACTTTCAGTTCAAAAACCTGGAAATGCAGAAGCAAAATAAGTCATGGACCGTTCAGACTTTCACTTGTACGCGTTTGAGATATCGATTTTTGTTGGCATCATAGTATTTCTTATCCTTATCAAAGGTATGGAAATTATGGAAGTGTTACATTCATACGGCATACCATTACTGATATACATAGTGATATTTTCTGCGTACCCGATCTATAAAATGTTTAAGAAATAAGAACGAATAAGGGCCGATCCATTTCTGAATCGGCCCTTAGTGTTTTGGTCATGCTCCCGGGAAAGTTTCCCGGAGATGATACAGCCGCGAATCCAAATCAGAGCCGAAAACTGGCACGGCGCAGTTTTGGAACGAGATCAGATTGTGTCGCTTAAATGCAGCTGGATCAGCAGCAATCTTTTCAACGGCAGACTTGATTTCTGTGTCTGTTGCGCAGCCGGCTTCGCCACCCATCATGGTGGTGAGCCGGAGCTCAAGATTTTCTTTCGCAACCGCAAATTTCTTTTCTTGGGTGGGTCCGGCATAGATGAGCCATGCCAATGTTGCAGCTCCAGATTTATATAAATCTGATATAATCCAGGCATATGAAACAAGCCTATAAACCCTCAGAAGAAATACTCGCTAAATACGCGGAATTACTCGTGAAATTTGGTTTGCAGTCTAGATCAGGTAAACAGCTTAAAAAAGGCTCTGTGGTCCAATTTACGGTCCCTGAGGTTGCTAAACCAATGTACTTTCACCTGCAAAGAGCAATTTTGAAATCTGGATACCATCCACTAGGCATCTTTCTGCCAAACAATGATGATGACTACAACTTTGCAAAAAACATTTTTGACAATGCAGACAAAGATCAGCTAGCTTTTTACGCAAAGGATTACTACGAAGGAATGACTAACCAGGTTGATGCGAGCATCCACATTATCGCTGAGACTGACCCAAATGCGCTGGCTGGAGTCGATCCCAAGAAAATCATGACGCGAGCTGCATCACTCAAACCAGTCAAGGACTTACGCTTCAAAAAGATCGACGCCGGAAAAATGACCTGGACACTCGGACTATATGGAACAGATGCATCAGCCAAGGAAGCGGGGATGAGCACAAAAGCGTATTGGGACCAAATCATCAAGGCGTGTTATCTAGATTCTGCTAACCCTGTGGCCGAATGGAAAAAAATCAACCAAACTGTTCAAAAGACAGCTCAGAAACTAACTGACTTGCAAATTAAATCAGTTCATATGGTGGGAGCAGATGTTGATCTGCATGTAGGGATTGGGAAGGACCGAGCCTGGCGAGCCGGTGGAGGAAACAACGTCCCATCGTACGAAGTCTTCACTTCACCTAACTTCCGTGAGGTAAACGGCTGGATCAAATTCAACCAGCCACTATTACGGTACGGATCACGGATCGAAGGAATCGAACTGGAATTCAAAAATGGAAAGGTCGTAAAAAGCAAAGCGACAAAAAATGAAAAAATCCTCAAGGAAATGATCAAAAACAAAGGCGGTGATCAGGTGGGAGAATACTCACTAACAGACGCGCGACTATCGCGGATCACCAAATTTATGGCTGAGACACTTTACGACGAAAACGTAGGCGGGACTTTTGGGAATAGTCACATCGCCCTGGGGAGCGCCTACCGCGACTGCTATGTCGGCGACCCATCAAAAGTCAGTGACAAGCAATGGGACAAACTAGGCTACAACGATTCAGTAGTACACACCGACATCGTCACCACCACCGACCGTACAGTTACTGCCACGCTCTACGACGGAACCGAAAAAGTAATCTACGAAAAAGGGCAATTTACAATTTAAAGTTATGGATATTAAGCAAATTAAACAAAAAATTCTAGGTGACGATGAATTTATTAATCAAGAACTAGAGCAATTTGCGATTTACTACAACCTAAAACATACACTGCGCTGGGGACAGAATAATTCTGAACGAGACATACTGGAGTCAGTTGCTGAACACATCTACGGAATGCATGTTATGGCTGATTACTTTTTGCCATTGTATTTAGATCTTGATGCATTAAAGGTTAAACGATATATCACTTGGCACGATATGGCAGAAGCAATTGTTGATGATATGACAACCAAGACTAAAACCGAAGATCATAAACAAGCGGAGTTACAAGCAGAACAAGAGATAGTTAACGCTGCACCTATCCATATGAGAGAAGACTTACAGGATGTGTTCTCAGGGTTTGAAAAACTGGATTCAAAAGAAGCAAGATTTGTCAAAGCCTTGGATAAACTAGAACCAATTTTCCACTGGTATTTTCTTTATAAAACCTCTGGTATCGAGCGTTCAAAATTTGTTACTGAGAATTCAGGCTGGTTACGTGATGAATACAAAGAGCACAGGAGACAATACATTGAAGAATTTGACCTAGTTTGGCGCTTTGATGACATCTTGACTGAGATAACTTTCAAAGCAGGCTGTTACAAGGATTCCCCGTGTTAAAATTTACAGATGGATACCATCACAATCAATCCTCAACACTTTGCGGTGAAGACCGAGGTCTTTGAAGGGCCGTTGGAGTTGTTGATTGAGTTAGTTGAGAAACGAAAGTTACTGATTAACGACATCTCGCTCGCTGCAGTGACTGACGAGTACATGCAGCGGGTAAGTCTGATGCAAGAACTGTCGCTGCCCAACACTGTGCAGTTTGTTACCCTGGCAGCGACCCTATTGCTGATCAAATCAAAATCACTCCTACCAGTCCTGGAGCTGACTGAAGAAGAGGAGGGGAGTATCGAAGATCTGACCGAACGCCTACGCCAATACCAGATCTACCGTGACGCGGCTGCACCAATCAACGTTATGTTTGGACACAACATGCTCTATGAAGCACAATATACGCCACCACGAGAACCGCTGTTTGTAACTGACGGATATTGCACACTCGATGAGATGAGCGAGGCGATGACTCGAGTACTACATAACCTACCGCGAGAGACTATCCCAAAAGCCAAGGCAACCGTTAGACCAACCATCAGCCTCGAAGACATGATGAGTCGTTTGCAAAAACGGATCACCCAGCAGCTTCGAACACGCTTTTCTGACATCCGACGTGACGAACCCGAACACAAAAACGTGATTGTTGGTTTCTTGGCAATCCTGGAACTATTTAAACAAGGAGACATACTCATTATCCAAAGTGGGCGATTCGAAGACATCCACCTAGAGTCAGAAAAAGCTGGGACACCTACCTACTACTAGTGGGTACAGAACAGCCTTTAAAACCTGCCTGTCATGCTATATTTTAGTTACCTATGCCGTTAGCCTCACTGATAGAAGGTGTGTTGTTTTACACCGGTGCGCCACAAAAAAAGTCGAAACTGATCGACATGTTTGATGTGTCAGAAGTAGATCTGGCGACAGCTATTTCACAACTCAAAACTAGACTCGAGGTAGGTGGTATCCGACTCATGGAAACTGACCTGGAACTACAGCTTGTGACCGCACCTGAGATGAGTGGGGTGATCGAAGCGTTACGTAAAGGGGAGCTAGCACAAGACATTGGTAAGGCTGGGGCAGAAACCCTAGCGATAGTCCTATACCGAGAGCCGATCAGCCGGGGTGAGATCGACCGTATCCGGGGTGTGAATTCAGCGTTTATTCTGCGCAACCTAATGACCAGGGGACTGATCGAACGAACCGCACTTAAAAACTCACACCAGTTCCGTACCACTCCAGCCTTATTACAACACCTAGGAGTAACCAGTAAACAAGAGCTGCCTCACTTTGGTGAATTTATGGATGCAATTGATGCATTTTCCGAGCAACCTGATACTGTATGACCATGCCACTAATTCCTGATATGCAACCAGATGTAAAAAACCACTTTCCAATCGTGGGGCAATTGGTGGTGCTGACGTTGATTTTAGGAATCACGTTCGGCTCACTCTGGTGGTTTAGCCCAGTTCGAGGCCAGGTAGCAGAGGACCAGACCACTCGTCCGACGGTGAACCTGAGCGACGTCGAACCAACAGACGAATCAATACAATTAGAGGATATCTCACTCAAAGCCACAGCAGCCTACGTATGGGACGTAAGAGGACAACGAGCCCTGTACAAGAAAAACGAAAAAGAAACGCTCCCGCTGGCATCGATCACTAAATTAATGACAGCCTTGGTGACCCATGAGCTGATCAGTGAGCAAACCGACGTAGCGTTACCGTTGACTGCAATCAGACAAGAAGGAGCTAGCGGTTTGGTGGCCGGGGAGACACTGACGATCGAGGAACTAAACTACTTGGCACTAGTTTCATCATCCAACGACGCAGCATTTGCACTCGCAAACACAGCTGGTGCACTACTTGGTGATCGCGACCCAGCACAACAATTTATTGCTGCTATGAACATTCGTGCTAGCGAACTACAGCTAGACTCACTGGCGTTTGCCAACACTACCGGCCTTGATTTAAACTCATCGACTCCCGGTGGAGTAGGGAGCGCAAAAGACATCAGTTTCTTGCTCGAGTACATCATCGAGGAGTATCCTGAGCTAATTGAAATCACCCAACAACCGGTAACCCGGGTCTATAACTCGGTCGGCATGTATCATGACGCCGAAAATACTAATGCAATTGTAAATCGTATCCCAAACTTGCTAGCGTCAAAAACTGGTTACACAGACCTAGCGGGAGGGAACCTCACTGTTGCGTTTAACCTGGGGCTGGACCGGCCGATCATTGTTACCGTCCTTGGATCAACTAGAGACGCTAGGTTTACTGACGTCCTTACGCTGATCGAAGCGGTCCAAGCTTCGGTTGTAACTGAATAACTATCATGACTAGCACTCTTGTATCCGTACTTGCCCCCGCCTTGATCACCTTTTTTATAGGAGTTTTGATTACACCGGTCATTACCCATTTTTTATACAAGCATAAAGTCTGGAAGAAAGAGGGTGGTAAAAAAGCGATCGGTGGCCATGAAGCCACTGAGTTCAACCGCCTCAAAGGCGGGAATGAAACTAGGACCCCACGCATGGGCGGGATTGTCATCTGGGGAAGTGTGCTGATTACATTGGTTGGGACCTACGTACTGGCGGCTATATTTCCTGGGACTATTTTTGCTTCACTGGACTACTTAACACGTTCCCAGACCCTCATCCCAGCTGGAGCGCTGTTTATCGGTGCAGCGCTTGGATTCCTCAACGATGTATACGACGTCACACATGGAGGCAAGGGGATGAGACTGACCGCCAGACTCGCTATTATCTCGGTTTTGGCTGGCTCACTTGGTTGGTGGTTCTATGACAAGCTAGGAGTGACGAGCGTCAATATTCCTTACGATGGTTCAATTGAACTAGGAATTTTCATCATTCCGTTCTTTATCATCCTTACCTTGATACTATATGCTAGCGGCGTAATCGATGGTATCGACGGCCTCTCGGGTGGAGTTTTTGCGAGTGTATTTGCGGCCTATGCCGGAATTGCAATCGTGCAAGACCAGGTGGGACTGGCAACATTTTGTGCCACCCTGGTTGGTGGAATACTGGCTTTTTTGTGGTTCAACATTCCACCAGCCAGGTTCTGGATGACGGAAACTGGATCAATGGCACTGACTCTAGCGCTAGCAGTAGTTGTATTTATGACAGACTCGCTGGGAGACGGAAATGGAGTGGCACTTATGTTTATCGTGGCACTACCACTACTGGCGACAGTTGCATCAAACGTCTTGCAGTTAGTGTACCGCAAAACAACTGGGAAAAAATTATTTAGGATCGCACCACTACACCACCACTTTGAAGCTATCGGCTGGTCCTCGGAAAAAGTCACCATGCGCTACTGGATCATCAGCATTATCTGCGCCATTGTTGGAGTAATTATCGCTACCACTGCATGAGTGCTAACAATCGAAAGCCCCAAGGTGTGGACACGGTATTCCTCGCGCTTATTGCGACTTTGGTAACGGTTGGTTTTCTGATTTTCTCTTCCGCATCATTAGGACTACTGGCACGCGGAGGAGCATCGTTTACTTCGGTTGCATTTAGTCAGTTTGTGTTTGGAATCCTTGGGGGATCAATCGCTTTACTGGTACTTAGTAACGTTCATTATCGCCACTATCGCAAACATGCACTCTGGATTTTCCTCTTTGGTTTGATTGCTACCTTGGCGGTGTTTATTCCAGGCGTCGGGATGACTCATGCGGGTGCAACTAGGTGGATTGACCTAGGTATCACAACCGTCCAGCCGTCTGAATTTCTCAAAGTGGCTTACATAATTTACCTCGCCACTTGGTTGTCTGGCATGCATCGCCACGTAGACGATTGGCGGTTTGGGCTAGTGCCGTTTGGAGTCATCAGCGGAGCAACGGGGATTGTTATGCTTTTACAACCGGATACTGACACGTTTTTGGTTATGGCAGCTGGTGGATTAGCAATGTTTGTTGTTGCTGGGGCACGCTTTCGAGATCTACTTATCCTAGCGTTATGTGGAGTTGCACTCATTGCTGCCGTGGCAGTCCTGCGACCATATGTGATGGATCGACTGATGACATTTATGGACCCAACCGCTGACCCGCTTGGTAGCGGTTGGCAGATCAACCAGTCTTTGATTGCAGTAGGTTCAGGTGGTGTAGCCGGTCGTGGATTTGGTCAAAGCATCCAGAAATTTGAATACTTACCAGAGCCAATTGGCGACTCTATTTTTGCTGTCTATAGTGAAGAATTTGGCTTTCTTGGGGTGATCGTGCTGCTGAGTCTATTTGTGGCATTTGCATTGCGTGGGTACAAAATCTCCCAAAATGCCTCAGACATGTTTGGGGTGCTACTAGTGACTGGAATTATCACCGTGATCATGTGCCAAGCCTTCCTCAACATGGGAGCTATGCTTGGGGTGGCTCCACTGTCTGGGTTACCACTGCCATTTATCAGTCACGGTGGGACAGCGCTCTTGTCGACCCTGGCAGCACTTGGGATTGTCCTGAATGTGTCGAAATACCGCCTACGGCGATAGCTGATCGTGATAAACTAACTCTATGCGAATTGGATTAGTCGGTGGTGGATCAGGCGGGCATTTTTACCCGCTAATGGCTGTGGCTGATGAGCTGAACCACACCCCACAAGCGCCAAAACTATACTATTTTGGTCCTGCACCATATGACCTTGAGCAATTAAAAAGTTACCGAATCAAGTATATACCTGTCCCAGCTGGAAAGCTTCGTCGCTATTTCTCGATTCAAAATTTCTTTGATCTATTCCGAACCTTTTTTGGTTTCTTTATGGCTGTCTGGAAACTATATGTCATTTATCCAGACGTTATTTTCTCAAAAGGCAGCTACACCGCAGTCCCAATTCTACTAGCTGCCCGAATTCTGAAAATCCCAGTAGTCATCCACGAATCAGACACTACCCCTGGAAAAGCCAACGATCTGGCCAAGAAATTTGCTCGCTATATCGCTATTTCATATGACGAAGCAGCGGCTTTTTTCCCGCCTGAGAAAACTGCTCTGACTGGGATTCCATTGCGAACTGAACTAAAACATATTCTAGATGACCCACTTAGTATCGTCGGGATTCCAAACGATAAACCTCTGATCTATGTGACAGGAGGCTCGCAAGGAGCAGAACGATTAAACGACGTTATTCTGAACAGTCTGGACGAGCTGCTCCCGTACTACCGGATTTTCCACCAAACTGGTCCACAGGTTGCTAATGTGCAGCAGACGGCTCAAGGATTACTAGAGGGAACTGACCTCGCGTCTAGCTACTACGTGGCTGAAACTGTCCCAGTTCACACGGTTTCTGCTCTGATGCAGGCAGCTAGCCTAGTTATCACTCGCGCTGGGAGTACCACGCTGTTTGAGCTAGCGTACTTTGGAACACCAGCTATCATTATACCTATCCCAGAGGATGTCAGCCGCGATCAGCGAACCAACGCCTATACTTATGCCCGGGGAGGGGGAGCAAACGTTATCGAGGAGCACAATCTCACCGACCACTTGCTCGCAAACGAAATTAACACTATTATGGGTGATCAGCAGAAGCTAGCAGCTATGTCAGCTGCAGCCAAAGCCTCTTTTATTCCTGATGCCGCCAGCAAACTAGCAGCGGTCCTAATTTCCATCGGCAAAGAACATGAACGAAAATAATCAGAAGGTAGTCACTCGGTTTGCCCCGTCGCCAACTGGCTTTTTACATATTGGTGGAGTCCGGACAGCGCTGTTTGCCTATCTGTGGGCCAAGAAAAATAATGGATCTTTTATCCTTCGGATCGAGGATACCGACAAGGCTCGCGAGGTTGAGGGATCAATTCAACAAATCCAGGACTCACTACAATGGTTGGGAATTAAGTGGGAGTTTGGACCAGACAAGCCTTCAGCTGAATTTGGTTCGTGCCTGCAATCAGACCGACTAGAGACATACCAGAAATACGCCCAGCAGCTAGTTGAAAAGGGTCTCGCATATCCTGATCCTTATACGGCCGAAGAACTCTCAGCTTTTCGTGAAGCGGCACAGGCAGAGAACCGACCATTTCTGTTTCGTGATCATCGACCAGAAACCTTTGGTGAATGGGACGGCACACAGTCACTCAGGTTTAAAACACCGGAAATCAAGCGCTACACGTGGCACGACGCCGTGCGTGGTGAACTAACCGCCGGAGAAGAAGCACTGGATGATTTTGTGATCATGAAAGCTGACGGGTATCCGACCTATAACTTTGCCCACATCGTTGACGACCTCGAAATGAGTGTAACCCACGTTATGCGGGGGGAAGAATTTATCTCTAGCACACCCAAGTTCCTCAGCCTCTATGATGCCATGGAAATACCATATCCAGTGTTTGTGACGCTGCCACCGATCATGGGACCAGACGGCAAAAAGAAACTTAGTAAACGAGATGGCGCTAAAGACCTGCTTGATTACGACAAAGATGGCTACCTGCCAGAAGCCATGCGTAACTTCCTTGCCCTGATCGGCTGGAACCCAGGCGGGGATCAAGAACTATTCCCTGGAGAAAGTTTGATGAAAGCATTTACAATCGAGAAAATCCACAAATCTGGTGGAGCGTTTAACGAAGAGAAGCTGCAGTGGATGAACAAGGAATACCTTGAAAAACTGTCAGACAAAGATAAAGAAGCCTATGTATTTGACGCGCTACCACAACACGACAAAACTACACTCGCAAAACTAGTACCGACGATCCTGGAGCGAGTGCACAATAAAACCGAAATCATGCAAACAGCTGAAGCAGGAGAGTACAATTGGGCATTTGAAGATATCGACTATGATCCAGCGATCCTCAAATGGAAGAATGACGATACGGCAGCCGCTGCAGTGCCCAGACTACAACAAGCCGCCGAACTACTCGCAGAAGCAGATTTCAGCTCACCTGAGACCATCAAAGCAGCCATGTGGGACTATGCCGAGGAAATAGGGAAGGGTGAACTCCTCTGGCCACTACGAGTATCACTTTCCGGCAGCGAACGCTCACCAGATCCATTTACTTGTGCGTATGTACTGGGTAAAGAGACAACTCTGGCGCGGATTAATACAGCTTGTGATAAAATAAGTGCATGACACGCCATGTGCTCGTAGCCTTTATGATCGGGCTGGTTATTCCAGTCTCTTTGTCGTATACCCACGAAGCATTTGCTCAGAGCGAGATTGCAGAACTCCAAGGCGAGATTGCTGAAAGAAACGATCGACTTGGTGACATTGAACGAGAGATTGCCAAGTACGAAGCCGAGCTGCAAGTAGTGGGAGCTGAAAAAACCACCTTACAATCGGCCATCAACCGACTAGAAACAGAGCGGAAGAAAGTGAATGCCGAGATCAGTAAGACGGAGTCACTCATTTCTTCAACTGATCTGGAGATCAACAAACTGATCCTAGAAATCACTCGGACCGAAGACGACATAGAATTCACCGAATCAGCCATCGGGCAAATTATCCGCTCTCAGTACCAAGCTGAGCAACAGTCCTTGATAGAGATGCTACTGAAAAATGAACGCCTCTCTGAATTTTGGACCGAAATCGATACCTTTGACAGTATCAAAAATGAAATGGCTTCAAAAGTGGCTACATTAGACCAACTCCAAACTGTACTCGAAGAGAGACGCTCACAAAACGAATCAAAGCGAAACGAGCTTGGTGACCTCAAAGATCAGTACACTGACCAAAACGAAATACTGGTTAATAGCCGAACTGAACAAGCAGAATTACTATCAGCCACCAGAAATGAAGAGGCACAATATCAGGCTCTACTGGCCGAGCAAGAAGCCGCTCGAGAAGAAATAAGACGGGAGCTGCGCGAATTTGAATCAAAACTACAATTCATCTTGGATCCAAACACTATCCCAGCACCTGGAACACCAGTGTTTAACTGGCCAGTTGATAATGTAATCATTACCCAGCTATTTGGCGGGACTGAATTTGCTGCCCGTAACCCAGGAATCTATGGACGTGCGTATCACCCCGGGGTGGACTTTGGTGCACCGCGAGGTACACCAATCAAAGCACCTCTAGCGGGGACAGTTCGCGCTGTAGGGAATACTGACGCGGTGCCAGGTTGTTACTCATGGGGTAAATGGACCCTGGTTGACCATGCCAATGGACTTTCAACTATGTACGCCCACCAGGATGTGATCGCTGTATCACCAGGGCAAAAAGTAGCAACCGGTGAAATCATCGGGTACATCGGCAACACGGGTCTGTCTACTGGCCCTCACCTCCACTTTACGCTCTACGCCAAGGAAGGTGTATCTGTGCGACGATTCAACGAAATCAAGGCAGTGACCGGCTGTGGTCCGGCCACTACTCCAACCGCTGCAACCAGCGCCTACATCGACCCGATGTTATATCTGCCTCCACGATAGAAATGCAAGTTACAGTGGATTTGTACGTATAATAAACTAATGAAGCAAAATCCAACTCAAATTATCATCCTTGGTGGAACTGGCGACCTGAGTCAAAGGAAGCTTTTGCCAGCTCTTCATGACTTGTTTGCACGAGGTATGCTGCCTGATACTTTTAGTGTTATCGGGTTGGCACGCTCAGAACGTAGTGATGATGAGTATCGAGAGTTTGTAGGCCAAGCCATTACTACCCACGACAAGCAACACAATCATGACCCGGCTAGCGTTGCCCAGTTCTGTGAACATGTAACGTACGTATCTGGAGCATTTAGCGACATCACAACCTATGACCGACTCAACCAAGCTGTAACTACATTTGATACAGCAAACAAAATACACGGCAACCGGTTATTTTACCTTGCTGTGCCACCTAGCCACTATGGGCAAATATTTTCTGATTTGAAAACTAGTGGTATAGCGACTGAAGGGGAGGGGAGTTGGACCCATATTTTGGTAGAAAAGCCTTTTGGCCACAATTTAGAAACGGCCCAAGAACTCGATGCGCAACTGTCAGAACTATACCGAGAAGATCAGATTTTTCGGATCGACCATTACCTAGCCAAAGAAGCCGTGCAAAACATTCTTTCGTTTCGGTTTGCAAACGTCCTTATGCAAGCTGCCTGGAACAAGGAAGCCATCCAGTCAGTCCACATCAACATGACAGAAGCGATCGACGTCGGCGAGCGAGCAGGGTTTTACGAAGGGATAGGTGCGCTCCGCGATGTTGGTCAAAACCACCTCCTACAACTACTCGCACTGGTAGCTATGCGGCAACCAGCATCGTTTGACGTAGAAGCCATCAGAACCGAGCGCTGTCGTGCACTCGAGGCACTCAAGCCACTTGATACTGACGACCTAAGCAAATCAGTAGTGAGAGCCCAGTACACTGACTACCGGACCAATGAAAATATCCCTGACGACTCACAGACTGAGACATACTTTGAGTTAGAAGCCGAGCTAGACATGCCAGAGTGGGAAGGTGTGCCATTTTATATTACGTCTGGTAAGGCTCTAAACACCTCTGAAGTGTCAGTAACCATCAAGTTCAAAGATGTAGCTACTGGCATGTTTGAAACAAAATCATGTGTGACTACGGGGAACGAGGTCAAGCTAACCATTTCTCCAGAACAGACCATGAGTGTCACACTCGACGCCAAAGCACCTGGCCTTGGGTTCCAACTAGAAACTCGAGAACTGGCATTTACTTGCAACCAAGGAAATGCCGAGATTAAAAATTCTTACGAGAAAGTACTGTTTGATGCAATTGCAGGGGACCAGATGCTGTTTACCCGAACTGATGAAGTGCTCGCGGCCTGGGAATTCATCACACCAATTTTAGAAGCTTGGCACGACCTACCACTTCACTCGTATGAGAAAGGAACCGCAGGGCCAACCAGCAGCATTATCCCTAACAAATAGTATATGCAAAAAGAACTTATTTTCATTGGACTTGGCAGGATGGGAGCAGCTATGACAGAACACTTGATTGAGAAGGGTTATGTTGTACACGGATTTGATGTTTCGGCTGAAGCACGAGCGGCGGCGACTGAATTTGGGGTTGACGTGCATGACTCAATTTCTGACGTTATTTCTAGTATGGAAGGACGCAAGGTCGTTTGGATGATGGTACCAGCCAAATTTGTAGACGACGTCCTGAACGAGGTCACTACGCAGTTAGCAAAAGGAGACATTGTTATTGATGGTGGCAATACTTTCTTTAAGGAAACGTTGGCTCGAGCTGAGGCAACCAAAGCTAAAGGCATCCATTACGTAGACTGCGGGACCTCTGGTGGTGTAGACGGCGCACGGCACGGAGCATCACTGATGGTCGGAGGCGACGCAGTCGTTGTAAGTGAAATCGAGCACATCTTTACAACCCTAGCTGCACCAGATGGCTATGGACATGTTGGTAGATCTGGCGCTGGGCACTTTGTAAAAATGGTGCACAACGGTATCGAGTACGGGATGATGGGAGCGATTGCTGAAGGAGTAAACTTTATTGAGAGTGAGCAGCCAGACCTACAGATTGACGTTCAGACAGCTCTCAAGCCATACGAGAATGGCAGCATTATCAGTAGCAGTCTGATGGGCTGGCTGGCTGATTCTTTTGCCACTGAAGGTTACCTCGAACAGATCGCTGGTGAGGTGCCCAAGGGGGAAACAGAAATGGAAATGGAGTATATTGTGGAGCAGAGCAAGACACCTGTCCTCAATGCTGCTTTAGAACAGCGCAAGGCCACACGCACCCAACCGTCACGGACTGGGACATTTATCTCTGCGATGCGTAATCAGTTTGGTGGGCACAAGACTATCAAGAAAGAGTAGTATGCATATAGTTACCACAGACACCCCAGCCAAGCTGGCAGGGAGGCATATACGAGAAACTATAGAGAGACACCAAGGGGACGCAGTGTGTCTGCTCTCAGGCGGCTCAGCCCTAGACATCATCGAGCACATAACTGATCTAGATAAATTTGAATGTCGCACAATATTTATGATGGGAGACGAGCGGGGGAGTAGGGATGCAAAAATCAACAATTCTCTACAACTGGTTAATAGGTACCCGGATTCCTACGTAGCTAAAAATTTAATTTTGACCGTTCCGGAAGCTAGAGAAAATTTAGAAAATTTTGCTAGTCGGATTTCACAAATATTTTCAGTAGAAATTTCTACATTAAAAAATCCAAAAATTCTACAGGTACTAGGAGTCGGCCCAGATGGCCACACGGCCGGGATTTTTCCACTACCCAAAGAGACCTTCACTGCGATCTATGATCGAGACGATCTAGACATCGTACCAGTACACCTAGAGGGCCTTAGAATCGATTCTAGAGCCTCGTTTACACCTAACTGGATACTTAGTAAGCCTGATGAGTTGATTGTGTATGTAACCGGAGAAACCAAAAAGATGGTCCTGGAGTCGCTTATACATGAAACAAAAGAAATCCATGAACGACCAGCTGAGCTGGTCAAACGACATAGAGGTACTACGGTGTACACAGATCAGCTTATAGGGCCAAAATAAGCCTCTTGAGTGGAGAAGCCTGGATACCTATACCAGGCTTTATTGTAATAGTATGAATGTCGCAAAAGATATATTGTGCGACATAAGGGAATAGACAAAGGAATACATACAACTACTACTCCCTCCCGGCTTATTTCTCTCCAGTTAAGTTTGTTTGAAATGTACCACCTGTGGTTAAAGTACTTTTTATCTCTTTATGCTTCCCTAGGTACTCTTCGAGCTTCTTTGGAATAATCTCTGATTGTGCAAAAAAGCGAATCTCTGGAAACCGCTTCCGCAAGTCCCCTACGATCAAACTGTAGTGTGTGCAGCCGAGAATCACCGCCCCAAGATTTGGATTTTGATTCACACAATCAGAGATATGATTGTAAGCGCAATCTACTGCTTGAATAAAGTCCCCTGTCTCTAGTAACGGTACAAGTAGAGGTGCAGCTTGTTTATGTAAAATTATTTTAGTTCCAATTTTAGCCAGCTCGGTCTCATATTTATTTGAATCCACTGTCCTACTAGTCGCAAGCAACAAAGCTTCTTGCACACCTTCTTTATGCAATTCCTCCACGGTAGGTATAACCACTCCCAGTATCTTTCGATCAGGATACTCAGTTGGAAGCCAGTCTTCTTGTAGCTCTCGAATTGACTGCACCGACGCTGTGTTACAAGCCACCACAACCAAAATACATCCTTTAGAAAACAAATACTCAACACCCATCTTAGTTAATTCAAATATCTCTGATTGCGATTTATCACCATAAGGAACATTAGCGGTATCGCCATAGTAAAAGTAATCATACTCAACCATCTGCGCCTGAACAGCTTTTGCAATCAGCAGCCCACCCTGCCCAGAATCAAAAAATCCAATTTTCATCTATTCATCCTACCGCCTTTGTGCCGTATAGACCATATTAAGGGCCAGTGATGCACCAACGGCAATAAAGAATGTCCACCCTATTGGGATAAATAGCGTCAGGATAGCTGTGACGAGCAAAGCAGACGCTCGGCCGAGATGATTGGCCATTTCTCTGATCACAGTATATTCATCAACCAGACTCCCCTGGTCAGCTGACATGTCGTAAATAATCGCGCTAAACGGAGTGTGCGAGAAAATCCGTACGATGTTGTGATACAGACCAACGAAAAATACTTGCGCAGCGGACAAAACAAAAATTTTAAGGATCCAGCCAATTGCATAGAGGAAGCTTCCCACCCGCAAGGTTTTAGTTTTATCCTTGCCCTGCTTATCCAAATAGCGACCAAGGATTAGTTGCAGGATAATCGTTACCCCAACAATAATTGTAGACAGTGCCCCGATGCTAAACAAATCGCCGTTGAGAATCTCGTACAGGAAAATTGGCCAAACGATAATGTTTACAATTGTCTCTGCTCCGTTGGCAAACTCCCCCACCATTAATCCCCTATTTTTCTTGTATTTAAATTGCCGCCAGGTTTCTTTCCAAGACCAGTCAAAATGCGTTGGAGTTTCAGGAACGTAGGCATAAGAAATAGTGGCTGCGATCAAGAGAACAATGATAGTTCCAAATAGCGCTGTGTACCCCGCGTTGGCGACAATAAAACCAGCAGCAATCGGTCCGATTGCCCCCATAAACGCGATGGCTGCAAATGACAAACTTACCTGCTTGCCTCGCTTCCCGGCTGTTGTGAACAAGGCAAAGTCGGTATGAAAAGGTACCCAGTGAAATAATCTAAAAGCTATAATTGCAGCTGCCAGTGGCCACATCAGCGTTAGGATGTTTTCTGGCGTCAGCAAGAACAGGAATATGTAGGTAATGATGCTACAGACCCCGGACAAAACAAGCGTCTTACTAAACCCTAGGTGATTAGTAATCGACATGCTTGGTACCAGCAATAGTGCGTACATCAATGAGAGGAATGCATAGTACCCCCCAACTACAAAAAATGATTCACCAGTGGTTTCGTAGAGAAAGATCGGGACAAAAATCCCCGCCAGTGCAGCGGCTGCTCCGTGGATCAACCGTTTGCTGATAAACAACTGCATAAAGCCAGTATCTTTTTTCTGAAAGCGTCCCTTGGTGTCGCGCAGCGAGTTGATCGTAGATTCCATATAAGTTCAGTATAACAACGTACAATGGCCGACACTGACAATGGCGGGCATAAACTAGCACTGCTTATTGCTCTTCTTTTGCCAACTTAACAATTCGATCAAAGTGGACTTTTTTGATGGGAAAAACTGACAGTCGGTTCCCTCGCTGCACCAAAGGCATATCAGTAAATTTAGGATCGAGCTTGATTTCCTGGAGTGACACCAGGCGCGGTAAGTGCGACACATACTTCATATCAACACATAACCAGCGCGGGTTTTCAGGATCACTTTTTGGGTCTGGGTGATCTGATTTTGGGTCAAACTGAGTTGGGTCTGGGTAGGCTTTACTGTGTACTTTCATCACTCCCACACAGCCAGTCTCCTTACCAGCGTTACTATGATAAAAAATTGCTAAGTCCCCCACTGTCATATCATCACGCATCATATTGCGCACCTGATAATTCCGGGTACCATCCCAGTGTTCAACTTTGTCTTTTTTCAGATCATCAATCGAGTAACAATCCGGTTCAGATTTCATTAGCCAGTATTTCATGTTGTAAGTATAACAAAAGCAAGAGAAAACGACCTGTCAAATTGACAAGTCGATTTATATCTACGCATCGATGTCGATGACTCCGAGAGGAAAAATTAAAAAACCTTCTGCCTCATGCGCTTTCGGAGAGTAACCATATAGCTCAGCTACGATGTAGCTGATGCCGTCGTGAGCGATTCGCCACGGATTCATAAGGTTTCGCTCTTCAAGCAACTCATATCCACACGCAAACCCGTGTGTTCGATTCTCAACTTCATCGCGAACCGCCGCGGGTATTTTTCCACTATGTCCATGCCATTTAAGATATGGTATCTCAAGCTGATTGAGAGCCTGATACCAGGCTAACCCTTCTGCTTGTTGCATCAACCATATTTTCGTTATTGGAATCATTTTGTCCTCCAGGTTCTTCTGTTACAATCTACTCAAACAATACAACGTTTCTCAAAAATAACAACAAACCCGCTCTTTCAAGCGGGTTTGTTGTTAGATCTTTCACAAAATAGTTGTAGGTGTGCCAGCTGGAGTGATTTTGTGACTGAGCCGTACCTTGTGATACGGTGAGGGAACAAAATCGTGAAGCTGGTGCAGATACTCTATTTTTGGACGATCTACTAGTTAGCCATTGCTAGTTGGGAAGAACCCCAACAAGGTCGGCTGGCGCTCCAGGGTTGTGTTCCCTGTCGCTCGTATAGATCACGAGCGTACGCCATGTTGTGATAGAAGTCTTCGAGGTCAAGTTCCATCGCAGCAGCAGCTTCACCGTGATAATAGGTATTGATTTGCATCACCCCAGTATCACGACTATCAACCACTCCTCGTAGAACTGAACCATCTTCGAGTGTATGACGAAACGTTGACTCACATCGAGCAACCTCTGCCATAACTGGAATATCTGAGAAGTACTCACGTACTAGCTCTTCGGTTCGCCCTCGTGTAAGCTCTCTCGTCGCAACAACTACTTCTTCTTGTCCGATGTTTCCGTATGCGCTTTCTGGTACTTCAACCGCAGATGCAGTAGAGAGTGAAAGGATTGCTAGGATTACAGTGGATATAATAAGCCAATTGTCTTATAGATAAATGTCACAACTCAACATGAGTATAGGTCGGAGGACTCATAGAGCGCCCCTTCCCTGACAACCGGACAATCCTACCATGGATTGCGGATTTATAAGACTATAACACTTTTTTAGATAAAAGTCAACCTTTTTGTTACTCTTTTATCTTTGTCATCATGGCTGTTGCACCTTCTACTGCTCGTAGTACTTCGATTGGAACCGCAAAAATAACGGTATTTGATTGGTCAGACGATAGGTCGTTGAGGGTTTGCAGGGTACGCAAATGCAATGCTCCTGGCGAGTCCGAAAGCATTTTGGCAGCTTTAGCGATGTTTTCTGCAGCCACCACTTCCCCTTCAGCATTAATGATTACCGCTCGTCGTTCACGCTCGGCTTCGGCTTGTTTGGCAATGGTTCGCTCCATGTCTTCTGGTAGGAAGAAATCCTTGAGTTCTACGTTATCTACCTTGATCCCCCATTTGTCCGTCTCAGCATCAATGATCGCTCTGATTTTGTCAGATAATTCCTCGCGGTTTGCCAGCACTTCATCGAGCTCTGCACCACCGACAATGTTACGCATAGTTGTCTGTGCCAACTGTGAGACAGCATACCGGAAGTCCTCTACCTCAAGAACCGCCCGGGCAGCATCAGATACTTTGTAGTAAATCACGGCGTTGATACTAGCAGATACGTTGTCACGGGTGATTACCTTTTGGTCTGGTACATCGACCGCTTTGACTCGCAGGTCAACCTTTTCCATTGCCTGAAAAATTGGAATGATGATACTCCATCCTGGTCCACGTAAACTACTGTACTTCCCCATCGTGAGCACCACCCCTCGTTCGTACTGCTTCACTTCACGTAAGAACGAAAGGAGGATTCCTCCGATTACTACAATTAAAATAATGAGACCTTCCATAGAAATAGCTTAAAGAATAATGTCTTTTCAGTATACAAAATCCAGAGGCGGGGCGCTACCTTAAACTAGGCTTATAGTCGTTTAGCCAAAATAGCCATTCCACCCCATAGACCGGCCTCGTCCCCTAGTTTTGCTTCTACAATCAGCGGCGTATCTTCAAAGCCGTCAAGTGCCTCTACTGTTGCCTTGCGTATGGCGTCAATTTTGATCGCTGGGTCTCCAATGATCATTGATCCACCCAGCACAATTGCGTCAGGTGACCAGTACAAAATGGTGTTGCGCAGTCCTTGAGCCAAATAGCCAGCCAAGTCATCCCAGAGAACATCAGTCTGTGGAATCTCGTATGGCTCTACACCAAAACGTTGTTTGATGGCTGTACCAGACACCATGTTTTCTAATGTCGGAGTGATTTCTTCCCCTAATATCGTCCGATCAATGTCGAGGATCTGATGACCTGGTTCAAAACCAACATCCGCATGGTCAATTTCACCGTCTTCAATTTTTGCACCACCGACACCGGTGCTGACTGTGTGGTACGCGACGATCTCGAGCCCTTCTCCCGCACCAAAGGTTGCCTCGCCTACCCCAGCAATCGCTGTGTCGTTTTCTAAAAAGACTGGAATATCTCCGTATGTTTTTTCAAGGTATCCGACCACAGATTCCCCTGCCCATTTGGTAAGTACACCGTCATTTTCTATCCCGCTCTTATCTTCTGCCAGCCGTCCACGAATTCCGCCGGCAATGGCCGTCACTTCATCGGTCATTTCTTTGACAGTCTCGACAAATTTTTTCATCCCATCATTAAAGGTCGATGGGGTTTTGTACGATTTCACTTCATCAAATTTGATTAAGTCAGTTGAGGTGGCGATGCGAGTCTTTGTCCCGCCGATGTCAAATACTACGTATGTCATATCAGTAATAACAATACCAGATACGCAATGATTGTTAGCACAAACATAGGGAACAACCTGCTACCTGTAAATCCTTTTCCCTCTTGTTGCTTTTTTAATTCCACACGTTCCTTTGCTAGCTTCTCCCACTCTTTTGGGTCTACCTTTTCAAAAAGTCGCGCAATTACGTAAGCAGCCACCAGAGTTATTCCGATTACGTAAAGCATACATTACAAATCTAAAATCTCACGAGTCTTATCTTTGTACAGTTCCACATTAGGCTGATCAAAGGCATTGATCCCAAGCAGTTCTGCAACATACATCGTTTCCATCATCCGCATCCCCATAAATAGTCCGACTGAGTATGGGAGATCTTCGTCAAAGATTGTTGAACGATATGGCAGTTTCTTTGCTTGATATGCACCGATCACCCCACCATAGATTCCGGTTGCGATTTCTTGCAGGTTGAACTTACTAAGGTTTTTGGCTAGACCTTTTTTAGGAATATCGTAATTTACCTCTTCATCATCAAACGTGACAAAATCAGTATAGGTTGGAAGCAGACCGCTCATATGCAACTGACCAGTCGAGTGTAGCTCAACCGCTGTGCTGAGAGTTGGAACAAATCCTTTTGTGTTCTTTTTATTTTTCTTGGTATGAGTCTTGCCGAGACTTTCCGCTTGTAACTGTCGATACCAAGCAGCAAGCTTGTATAAGCGCGGCTCAAAAGCAAAGAAATTGTAGTGAGTATATTTTTTAGATAGATATAAGTACAACCGTGCGGCATTCTCCGCTGTAACTGATTCAAATTGTTCTTTCGAGGCATCAAGCAAGCCCTCTATAAACCCATCAACACTATGACCAAGCAGCGCCAGTGGCACTAGTCCTACTTCAGTCCCAACTGAGTATCTGCCACCCACTATCTCTGGCATTGCAATCGCTCGAGCCCCCATCCGTTTTGCGGCTTTCATAAACGCAGTACCTGGATTGCTAATACAAATCGTTTGCTTATAAATACCTTTTCCTAGTTGACCCTCGAGTGCATCTAGAACAACCCCTGCATTAACCATTGTTTCAGTGGTGCCGCCAGATTTACTGATGATACAAACTGCTATGTCTGAAGTCTTCTTTACCCGCTTCAGTTTTGTAAGTAGCTCATCTACTTGATAAGGAGCAATTGTGTCGAGGCTGTGTAACTGGACTTTCTTCTCACCGAGTAGCGCATGGACCGCCTCAGTCCCAAGGTTAGATCCGCCAATACCAATCAGGATCAAATGTTTGATTCCTGCGAAGTCCTGACGGACACCATCAATAACATCATGGGCAGCAGCGTCAGCGGCGTGCACCAGCGAATATTCTGGATGTTTATTGTCATGCTGTGCAATAACCTTGGCTACCTTTGTACGATAGGCTGAAAGTGCTTTTACATTTTTAGCGATACCCCACTGAAATCCTTTGGCAGTAGCAAACCCAACGTCAAAGTAAGAAAACAGCATAGGTTAGACCTGTTGTACGTTACCAATTTTTTTCACTTCTTTAGTGATGTACTTCATCGCCTCGTCGACACTGTCAACTAAGTGGAATATATCCATATCTTCAGGGCTGATCGTTGCGTGTTTTTCTAGCAAGTCTTCTTTAAACACTTTTAGGAATGGCTCCCAGAATTCTTTGCCGTAGAGCACAACCGGTATTGGTTCGATTTTTTTAGTCTGAATCAGGGTCACGATCTCGAAAAATTCATCGAGGGTACCAAATCCACCCGGGAAATAGACATATACTTCTGAAGCAAAAGTAAGCATCACCTTGCGCGAGAAGAAAAAATCAAAGTTGAGGGACTCGTTAGTGTACGGATTAAGTTTTTGTTCAAACGGCAGCTGGATATTGAGTCCAACCGATCGACCACCAACTTTGAATGCACCCACGTTAGACGCTTCCATAATTCCCGGCCCACCGCCTGAAATGATAGAAAAACCGTCTTTTGCTAGTTTTGCGGCCAGCTCTTCAGCTTGCTTGTAGTAGGTGTTGTCAGGAGTTAATCTGGCACTTCCCCAAAACGTGGCTGCCTTACCGTGGTCCCGCAGCAATTCAAACCCTTGTACAAATTCAGACATGATACGAAATACTCGCCATGACTGCACTGCGTCACCTTGAGTGCTTTCAGGATCCAGGAGTTCGCTTACAATCCGCTGATGCTGTTCAGTCTGTTTTCGCTTACCAATAGTTTTGTTGCTCGGCGTTCGCCGTTTTTTATCAAGTGCCATAATAGACCTATTTTAGCATTTTGCTATAGCCACGGTATGTCGAACTCGGCAAATTCGGGGAGAAGTTTTTTGTCGTATAGCAGGCGCGATGTGACTTCAGCGTGCCAAAGTGCTCCAGACAGAGCATTGTGCGGGTCAGGTTCTTTTGGTACACCACAATATTTTTGCACCGCGTGAGAATTAAGCGCAGTTCGCTTATGTTTTTCGTCTACTGGCGGCTGCCCACCAGATTTGATCACATGCATCCAACACAATGAATGAATGTCGATCGTGCGGTGTGCGAAGTTCCAATTCAGCTTCGCTCGCCTCGCGGCAGCCTCGAGCATATTGTGATCAAATGGCACATTTTGCCCGGTTAGCGTTCGTTCTGGCAAATCCTGCGACCACTCTAGAAATGACGCTAGCAGCTC
This sequence comes from uncultured Candidatus Saccharibacteria bacterium, assembly GCA_964353135.1. Classification (GTDB taxonomy): domain Bacteria; phylum Patescibacteriota; class Minisyncoccia; order Phycocordibacterales; family UBA918; genus OLB19. The sequence goes on along the minus strand of CAYGTV010000001.1, from coordinate 216,295 downwards.
TGCTTCTGATTGCTTTGACTGATCAGTCGCTTGCTCCATCGTAAAACCGTTGACCTCGAGCGCCTCATCCATGATTTCCGCCCCATCCCACACCCGACATTCACCATAAAACCGATTATCCGGATTCCGAAAATCCAGCGCCCCGATTGATAAAATTGAGTGTAAATCAGGCCGCAGTCCTGAGCATTCTGTGTCGATAATTAGCATAGAAAAAGTATAACATTTACTAACTTACCAACTTTTGCTATCGTTAAATATAAAAGGAGGGTTCTTTGATGAGTGCACAACTAAAGCAGCTGACAAAGGCACAGCAAAAACTGTTCGACATTATTCAAGAATATGTAGCAAAAGGAGAACGCTGTCCGACCAGTAGTGAGGTCGTAGACAAACACGCACTAAGAAAACCAATTTCTGAACTCGCGTATCTGGGTTATTGTCGAATCGAAATTTACCACCAAAACTTCCGTGTGGTCACGCTGTTGTACGGAGAACAAAAAGGCAGATCTACACTCCGCCCTGAGGAAGGAAAACCGTACAGGATACTTGATATCAACGGTGACTCGATGGCGGCGCGCCGCTACAAACCAAGGGAGCCAGTAACTCTTGGTAAAAAGCCGCCATGGGAACTATAAAACGGGTCGCATCAAAAGATGCGACCCGTCATTTATTTAAAAATCACAATTAGCAGCCGGAGTATATCCGGCGGCTTGTGCCAGCTCGATTGAATCAAAGTAAATTTTATTATCTGCCTGAATCGAATCAGCCCCTGGACAGTCTAGTTTGTGGTATTTAGTACCCCCACTTGAGGCAACTACCCTGATTGCATTTGTAGAAACCTGCGTTTCTGGTGCATCGGTAAAAATAATTCCTGCTTGATTTTGTGACCCATTCCCCGGCTCTGGCGCACTTGCAACCGATGATTGCCCGAGCTGATAGGAAAAGACCCCCACCAAACACAGCAGCACAGCTAGAAAGGTGCGCTCAGAACCGAGGAAAGACTTGAGTTTCGTGTGCATATACCGTATACTCTGCCCGTTAATAGTATCACTCTTAACACCAGATTAATTAATCAAATAAATACAGGTTATGGCAAAGAAGAAAGCCGGTGGAACTTCCAAGAACCTGCGCGACTCGCAACCAAAGTATTTGGGAGTCAAGCGTGCAGACGGTCAAATGGTGAAGGCCGGAGAAATCATCGTCCGCCAACGCGGAACAAAAATTGAAGCTGGTACCGGGGTTAAAGTCGCAAAAGACCACACTCTATACTCAGTCACAGAGGGAGTTGTGTCTTTCACAAACAAGCGAAAGATTACCTTCACAGGACAAAAGACAACTAAAAAAGTTGTGAACATTCTCCCAGTAACTGCGTAAGCTACTTGGACAAAAGAAAAGCCTGATCAACTGATCAGGCTTTTCTTTTTGATTATCTTCTAAGACTCTTTAATTGTTGCTCGCTCAATTACTATATCTTCTAGCGGCAGGTCAGTTGGTCCGGTTTCGACAGTTGCGATCGCATCAACCACATCCATTCCAGCTATCACCTGTCCAAATACTGGGTGTTTTGACTGCAATGGTTGTTTGTCAAAGTCGAGGTTAGTGTTGTCAGCTAGATTGATGAAAAACTGACTTCCTCCACTGTTTGGTCCACTGTTGGCCATTGAGATAGTTCCGCGCACATTTGTCAGTTTATCCCCAGCGATGTGTTCGTCTGGGATACTGTACCCTGGCCCACCAGTTCCGTACCGTGCTACTTCATCAGTTTTAGTGATTGGGTCACCTCCTTGGATCATAAATCCGTCGATTACTCGATGAAATTTGATTCCATCGTAGTACCCTTCGTTGATCAACTTCATAAAGTTACCGGCTGTGATTGGCATAGCATCATCGTATAGCTCGATTTCGATGTTACCTTTGTTTGTTTCAAGTACTGCGATTGGATTCATACGATTAGTTATTTCTGGTTCATAAGGATCAATAGCATCAAGTGCTAGCGGTGTATCGATCTGTGTTTCGTTGGTAATATTTACTTCTGCTACGTTTTCAGGTCCACCTAGCCAGTATGAAATACCAGCTACCAGTAAACCGCAGATAACAAGCAGCCCAACGATTGAGATGAGTGATTGTTTCATCTGACTATCCATAAACTACGCTTTAACTACATTAATAGTAAATGAGGCGTTGTGGGCACCAGCCTGTAGGGCCACGGTGTGTTCACCGGCTGATTTAACCACCTCTGGAAAGCCGATCATTTGTGAAGTTACAGCGATCCCTTTTGCTTCTGCGGCTTTGACAACATCTGCTGCATCAACGGCCTTGAACAAATGTTCTTGTTCGTTCATCTCGGCAGCGATGGTCAGCGGCTCTGCTGACAAAGCTTCTTTGGCGGCGTTAAATACAGCCTCTACACTGGCAGCTGCTCCAGCTTTTGCAGCTTGTACTTTTCCTACTTTCTTCAAATTGGCAGGCGTCGCTGGTTCAGCCAGTTTTTTTGGAATTAGTTTGTTTGAAGCGTAGCCGTTTGGAACATCGACAATTTCGTTTCGAAGGCCAATTTTAGCCACATCTTGCAAGAGGATTACTTTCATATCGTTTTAATTAGTTTCAGCTTTATCTGTAAAATACGTTGTGCAGTATAGCAAACTGGTGTCCTATTCACCAGCCTGGTCGACCTCAAGTAAACCTTCTTCCAGTGATTCACTAACAACCGTCTCGCCATTGAGAAATGCTATGGCTGCGTCTTTTTGCGGATCGATCTCATCGAGTCGCTGCTGTCCAGTTCGATTGATTACTATATCTGGAGTTAGTCCACCATCAGAGATTGATGTTCCGTTTGGTGTTAACCACCGTGCAATTGTGACCTTGAGTGAAGAACCATCACTCAGTTCAACTAATTCCTGTACAGAACCCTTTCCAAATGTCTGAGTTCCGATAACAGTAGCCAGTCCATGGTCTTTGAGTGCCCCAGCTAGAATTTCTGAGGCAGAAGCTGAACCACCGTCGACGAGCACGACCAGATTTTCCGGTGTAAATACACCTACCTGACGCCCGCGACTACGGAACGTATCGTTCTTGGTTTCATCCACAAATGATTCTTGCACAATAACTTTGCCTGACGGGACAAAAAAACTACCAATTGATACGGCACTCTCAAGGAACCCTCCCGGATTACCTCGAACATCAATCACTAGTTTTGTCGCATCGCTTTGTAGATATTCATTGAGCCCCTCGATCATTTTTGATTGGGCAACTGCGTTAAAGCTGTACAGTGCGACCACAAAAACGTCCCCGACTTGCTCAGTTGTAACGGTTGGAATTTCTATAGTGTCTCGCGTGACTGGGATTTCCAAAAATTCCATCTCACCCTCCCGAAACACCGTCAGAGTAACAACTGTTCCCTTTGGTCCCCGGATGAGATCTACCGCTTGATCAATGCGCATCGCTTCAGTTGAATTATCATCAATCCGGGTGATCATATCGCCGGCCTGCAAACCAGCTTGTTCTGCCGGCGTTCCCGGTAGCGGAGCGATAATGGTAATGACACCTTCCCGCATTCCTACTTCCATTCCTACACCACTAAATTCACCAGAAATGTCCGCCGCAAATGACTGTGCATCAGCCGGAGGTAGATACACTGTATAAGGATCACCGTAGGCATCAACCAAACCGTCAATTGCACCTTGAATTTTTTGTTCTCGGGTTAGTTGTTGTGATGAAGTACCTACAGCAAATTTCTCATCGAGTAACTTCCACACTTCCCAAAACTCACCCAGGTCGTCATGAGCTGGTGATGGGGATGGTTCAGAGGCAAACAAGCTAAACAATGAAGCCATTTGTCCTGATCCATTTGCGCCCTGACCAAACTGTATCCCTGATCCAAACGCGGCCGTCGCTAGTAGTACGGCCATTAGTACCCCTGTGTATCGTTGCATTGGCATATTATGGCATGCCAGTCGCGCTGCGCCAAATAACTAAAAATTTGTTACACTTACCGCACTTATGTTTGGCAACCTATTCCATAAACAACCGGTCATTACCCGTGAGATTAACCTGTACAACACCGAATCGAAACAACTCGAGGTATTTGAGCCGTATGACGCGACCAATGTAAAAATGTATACCTGTGGCCCAACTGTGTACGACTACGCAACGATTGGAAATATGCGTTCGTATATTTTTGCCGATATTCTCAAGCGCGCCCTGATCCGTAATGGTTACCTGGTCAAACACACTATCAACCTTACTGACTTTGGACACCTGACAGACGATGGTGATGAGGGTGAAGACAAAATCATGAAAGGACTCAAACGAGATGGTCTCGACATCAATCTCAAATCAATGAGAAAGCTAACTGATACATATATCGATGCATTTGAGGCTGACCTACACGAACTGCGTGTCATGCCACCAACCACCTACGCGCGCGCTAGTGAGTACGTCAAACAACAAATCAACTTGATCAAATCCCTCGATGACAAGGGATACACGTACGAGACTAGCGACGGTGTATATTTTGATATCAGCAAATTCCCTACCTACGGCCGGCTTGGGAACATCAATCTAGAGGAACTTAAAAGCGGCGCACGAGTTGAAGTAAACAGTGAAAAAAAACACCCGGCTGACTTTGCAGTTTGGAAAAAAGGTGAACTGGGATGGCCAAGTCGCTTTGGAACTGGCTTCCCTGGTTGGCACATGGAATGTTCAGCGATGGCCATGGCTACTCTCGGCAAGCAAATCGATATTCATACAGGTGGTATCGACCATATCGCTGTTCATCACAATGCTGAAATCGCGCAGTGTGAAGCTGTGACAGGAAAACAATTTTCAAAATACTGGCTGCATAATGAATTCATCACAATTGAAAATAGTCGAATTGGAAAATCAGTTGGTAACGCTATTACAGTAAGACATCTAACTGACAGAGGCTTTTCTGGTGATGATTATCGCTATTGGTTATTAACTGCCCATTATCGATCTCCTGCTAATTTCACATGGGATGCACTCGCTGGATCAAAACAAGCCCTCTTCCGGCTCAAGCGACACATGTTTGAGGAATATAAACAAAAACCATCACTACCCGACAAAGCGTACCTCGAGAAATTTGATGAACGTTTGGCTGACGACCTCGATACTCCTGGCGCAATCGCCATCATGTGGGATATGGTCAAAGATAAAAACCTCAAAAACACCACCAAGGCCGGCACCCTACTAGCGATGGACGAGGTGCTCGACATTGGACTATCAGACGACCCGACACAGGGCGCCAAATCACTAGGTGTAGTCGCAATTGACGATATACCAGAAGAAATACAAGACCTCATCAATGCTCGCGAAATCGCCCGCATCGGTCGAGACTACGCTGAGGCAGACAGAATCAGAGAGCAGCTGACAACCAAAGGCTACAGCATCGAAGACTCTGAACACGGCCCGCGAGTAACAAAGAACTAGGCAGCAAAAAAGCGCAGGATTAGATCCTGCGCTTTTTCCTAACCTTAACGAACGGTTGACTCGCCCATCGATGCAGCAGCCAAACAGTAGCGTACGAACTGATCAAAATAGGAGAAAAAAAGATTGCGGTGTCGTTCCAGCTATCTATTTTTGGAAGGCCATAAAGATTCAGATACATCGCCGCAATTATGACAAGTGATATTCTGAAACAAGCTACCGCAACCAAAAGACGTTTCGGCCAGATTGGCCCACTCTCTGCACCTAAGTAACAATACAATCGCCACCGAAGGTGAAACTGCTCCTTGTCTTTCCAGCTTTGGGCCGGACGGTATTTCTTACGCATCTGACACTCCTTGGCTAGAAAAATCCAGTTTTCACTATACACAGGCTCTCCACTTTTCACAAACCTGCAGGAAAACTCTGGAAGTGCTAAAATGCTACCTACATGGCGACCAACACTCATAAATCCCTGCGCACTCCGCCCCAAAACGTTGATGCGGAACGAGCGTTGATCGGTGCGATCATCCTCAAACCTGACGTGATGCACGATATTTCGGTAATTATTTATCCTGAGTCGTTCTACGCCGACAAACACCGAGCAATCTTCTCAGCCATTTCGCAGATCTTTTCCAAAGGTGACCCGATCGATATCGTTTCTGTCACCACCAAACTCAAAGACATGGGCGAACTGGAGCGCGTCGGAGGAGCTTCGTACGTGTCGGAACTAATTGAAAGCGTCCCAGCTGCTGGTAACGCCGCGTATTACGCTGACCAAATCCAGGCCAAATCATCACTGCGGGGGTTAATTCACGCAGCTGACGATATCGCCGAGATTGGCTACAGTGACCCTGAGTCGGTCGACGAGGCTCTCGACCAAGCGGAAAAGAAAATTTTTCAAGCCACCCAGGCTCCCTCTTCACAGAAATTCCGCCCGATTGGGACCGCCCTGTCGGAAGCTTGGGAGCGATTCGAACACTTAACCGAAAATCCCCAGGACAAACGCGGTGTTCCCTCTGGCTTTCATGCACTTGATAATGTCTTGGCTGGGTTTCAAAAATCCGACCTCATTATCCTGGCCGCCCGACCATCGATGGGAAAAACCACCTTTGCCCTCGACCTCGCTCGCAACGCCGCTATGATCGGCGGTGCATCAGTTGGGTTTTTCTCACTCGAAATGAGTGACCAACAGTTGGTCGATCGTATGCTTGCGGCTGAGTCTGGCGTTGATAGTTGGAAACTACGTACCGGCCGACTTAGTAACGACGAAGAATACGAGCGCCTGCAAGCAGCGATGGAAAAACTAAGCAAAGCTCCAATTCACATCATCGACGAGGCTGATATGAATATCGTAAAAATGAAGTCAGCCGCCCGCCGACTGAAAAACGAGTACGGACTCGATATGCTGATTGTGGACTACCTACAGCTCATGTCCCCTACCCTCAGCAAAGGTTCCGACAATATGGTGCAACAAATCACGGAAATCTCGCGGTCACTCAAAATCCTCGCCAAAGAGCTAGATATTCCGGTGATTGCCCTATCACAGCTATCACGAGCCGTTGAGCAGCGTGGTGGCAAGCCACGACTGTCCGACCTGCGTGACTCAGGTTCAATCGAGCAGGATGCCGACGTGGTGATGTTTATCCACCGGGAGGATAAAATGAATCGCGACAAAGAAGCCGAGCGACCAAACATCGCCGAAATCATGGTCGAAAAACACCGTAACGGTGCAGTTGGTCATGCCGAGCTATACTTCGATGGCGAACACGTGCGATTCCTCAACCTCGATACCCACCACGCCGCAGCACCGGGAACTGGTGATGACTTCTGATTTGACATCTGTCTGATTACCCATTATTTTTAGTTAAATGCTCATCAAAACAAGGGGTAAAAATGAAACTATCAGCCAAGGCGATTCAAATCGAGGTTACAATCGCATCATGTAAACCCTTCATTAAAAGGTTTAAGCAGTTCGACCCAAATAGCTTAAGTGAAATAGAGATTCAAATTCTCTTTACTGCACTTAAAACAACTCAACCGGAAATTCACCGTAAACTTTTGGTTAAGTACGGATTCTCTCACGGACATGCCTGCCCTAAGTGGTTGGGTGGTGGCAGTGACGCGTACATTCCAGGCCACAAGCAACTACGTCGCTACGCCAGGCAAGTGGTGAAATTACTTCGAACGAGAAGCCAAGAGCTCAAAACAGAATTACTACAATAAAGATAAATCGGTCGCGCATCAGCAGATGCGCGACTATTTGTATTAAACTATGATGATTGACTTTTTATAAAAATGATGTATTATATCGCCAGGTTATTTTAAAGGAGTACCTATATGAACATGATCCTGAAACGCTCAACCGGAGCACTGGCGGTGTTGTGCATCCTCACCACGATGACTTTTGCCGAAGATGCTGAGCCAGGTGGCACAGACACTTGCGAACTACTCTTTTCCGCTTCGGTCGACGAGAATTCGTTCAAAGCATTGGAACAAGAATGGCTTGCAGGATGTGAGACTGGACAACCAGTCACACTGATAGTCACATCTAGTGGGGGTGATCCAGATGTCGGTGCTGCGATGCACGATTGGATCACAAACAAAGGATGGAATACTGTCGCAGCTGGCAAGGTCTACTCGGCCGCTGTGCCGATTTTTCTCGCCGGCGAGCACCGAACTGCCATGCGAAACAGCCTGATTCTGATCCATCCAGGAGCACTTTATCTGCAAGAAAAGATGACAGACCGGGAGATGGAAGAAGCGCGCGTAATGGATAGCCATCAAGACAGGATCTACAACGAAATCATCAGCCTGCAAAGCGGCCTAACGATTGAAGTTGTGGACCAGATGGTACAGGCACACACTTTTTTGACTGCAACTGAAGCAGTTGAAAAAGGATTTGCACATACCATCAAGTAACTATCAGGCCGCTCAAACTAATTACTTGGGCGGCCTGTTTATTTTCCTGTATAATTCGTTCCATCATGAACCCACTTGATCAATTAATTACAGCATTTGAAAAATTTCCTGGTGTCGGTGGGCGCCAGGCTAAACGATTTGCCTTTCATGTTTTGCGTCTGGAGGTCGAGGACTCACGCAAGCTAGCTAACCTGATCGAAAACGCCCACACTACCGTGATCGAGTGCACGAGTTGCCATCGCTACTTTGCCAAACGACAAACCGAGGAACTGTGCAGTATTTGTACAGCTGAAAACCGTGATCGAAATAAACTACTGGTCGTTGAGCGAGACAGTGATGTTCAGGCCATTGAGCGTGCTGGTATGTATGACGGCCTATATTTCGTATTGGGTGGTACTGTCCCCCTACTCTCTGCTCCAGAAAACAGTAAACTACGCAGTGGATCACTCAAAGCTACTGTAATAGCGAGACAAGCTGAGGGCCTAAGCGAGGTAATTCTTGGTTTTTCAGTTAACCCTGACGGCGAAAATACCGGACGGTTTGTAGAATCATTCCTGAAAGACGCGATCGAGGCAGGACTTAAAATCTCATACCTCGGTCGCGGACTATCAACCGGAAGTGAACTAGAATACGCCGATAGCGAGACAATCAAAAACGCCTTGCAAAACCGAGCTTAGTATTGACTTTTACACTAGAAGTTGTACTTTTTATATAATCTAAAATAAAAGATTGGAGAGTACAATGGGGCAACCCGCGCACATTTTTATACTTCCTGAGAAAACCACGAAACAAGCTTTTGCAGATGCAGGCGAGTGGGTATCACATGTCAAATCATGCCACTTATGTTTACAGCGCTTGCTCGGGATCAACAGAAGTAATGCTGTAGATTTCTATTTCAAGGAACCAGAGTTTCAAATGGATGCTGTCACCGCAAAGATCAACATGAAGGAACAGATCCTTCCGGCACACCCGCTGTATGACACTTTGCTGGAGGTTCTGATTTGCTACTACATGGTTCATGTAAAATGATAAACCAAAAACCGGCGCCATCTATCGATGGCGCCGGAATTCTTTTAGTTAGATCTTGTCGATCTTTACTTGGGCGTAGTGTTGTCGGTGACCTAGACGCCGGTCTCGGTTACTTTTCGCCTTGTATCGGATGATAGTTAGCTTTTTACCTTTCTTTTCTCCTAGGTAGGTTGCAGCTACTTTTCCTGCGATTGGTGTACCAATTTTACTTGATTTTCCATCGTCAGTCATAAGCGCGTCAAATTCAATTTTATCGCCTTCTAGATGCTCACCCAAAAGCTCTACGAGGATGGTGTCACCTTCTCGTACGAGGTATTGCTTCCCGCCAGTAGCGATAACTGCAAACGGAGCTGTGTTTGTTTCAGTAGTTGTGTTCATAGTGCGCGAATTATACAGAAATGCTTGTATTTTGCAATAGATTCTTTGCAAAGTAAGTCTATCGTGTTATTTTTCTCTCTACCTCAAGAAAAGGGAGTTCCTGATGCCGAGCAAGAAAAAAACCGGAGTTGGCCGTCGTCGCAATAAGCGCGCAGAAGCGAAGAAGCGCAAGCGCGAATTGCGCAAAGAGAAGAAAAGCTCGAAATAGCCGACCGACCCCCCCCAACAAAGGCCGCCCCATCTGGAGGCGGCCTTTATGCTACTCGTCTTCTTTATGTGGCTTCTCTATCGTCAGCACATCTACCCCACCCACAACACCTGTGATCTTGGTCACATCCTTGTCGATCTTGTTTAGTTCCTTGTAGCCGGCGTTGTAATGGTTCACTGTCGTGGCCAGCGTGTTACCTAGTTTCTGATAGTAGTCCTCGTACTTGGCGATATGCCCTGAGAGCTTTTCTACGTTCTTGATGATATCCTGAGCCTTTTCTTCGATCTCCATGGCCTTCAGGCCCTGCAGGACCGTCTGGAGGTACGCCAGGAACGAGGTGGGTGACACAATGATCACTTTGTACTTTCCAGCCGCCCGTTGGATCAGATTGTCTTCACCAGCCCCCACTTTATTCGACAGCAAGTCATAGTAGATCCCCTCGTGCGGGATAAACATAAAGGCAAAATCGGTCGTCTTTTCGCTCGGGCGGATGTATTTGGCCGTTTCAGTAATTCGTAGTTTCAAGTCATTTACAAACGCTTTTTCATATTTCACCTTATCCTCGCCATCCGCCGCTGTTGCAAAGCGGTTGTAGTTCTCGAGTGAGAACTTACTATCCACCGGGATCACTTTGTTTTTTACAAACACGGCCGCGTCGACGATCTCACCATCGCTAAACGCATACTGCATTTTGAAACTCTCTGGTGGGAGGACGTTTTGCAGAACTGTCTCCAGGTAGTATTCACCCAGCACTCCACGTTGTTTTGGGTTTTTGAGTATATCCTGCAATTCACGCAGTTGGTCCGCCACCTGAAATACTTGTTTACTACTCTCCCCTACCTCAGTGGTTTTTGCGACCACATTGCGCAGTTGCTCGTTCATTTCTTTGTTGATGTTTTCCATCATTTCCCGTGACTCACGGAATTGGGCCCGACTGCCCTCTTGCATGTTTTTGTTGGTTTCGGACAAACGACTATCAACCGTACGCGACAACTCCTCGATCCGTTGCATGAGTAGTAGCTCCTTACCGTCATCCACCTTGACTGGCTCTTCCTTTTTCTGCAGTAATTTATAGACAACAAAGACGTTTACGAGTAACAGTAGCGCAATCAGAGCAATCAGTAGATATTCCATATGCCAGCCATTTTATCACGCTATGCACAGGTTAGTCATTTGACAGTCGTGATCGGCGGCGTACATTTATTAGCGGAGCTGAAAAGCAAAAACGATACAGTTCCAAAATGCAACACCAACGAGGGAGAGCAGCGTGAAAAAACCGACAATGGTTGCCATACACAATGGCGGAAATATTCGAACAGGAAAAACAAGCCACGTAATAGTTGAAACAGTCAAAAAACCCAGATCCGTAAAGCCGATAACGGCTCCACGGATTAATCCGCTTTCTACAGCACTTGCAATTGAACGGTCGACAGTCGAAGGGACACGTGGAAACATCGTGGTCACTTACTTCAATCGACAGTTAAGCGATACTGAGAAAACTGCCGTGGAACAAGCCATCCAGACTCATGACTGCAAAGATCTGGTTACTGGTAGAGTCTGGCGAAAGAATGACATTTTGAGAATCTCAATTAAGTCCACGTCGGTATGTGAATGCGGTTGCCGCGACATTCGACAGATGATGCGAGAAATCATCAGTAAACTATAAAGGGCGTCCCGGCCAAACTGGCCGGGATTTGCTATACTATACTTATAAATATTTATATATGTCTCTACACGAAAGTATTAAAGGAGAATTAAAAGAAGCTATGAAAGCCAAGGAAGCAGTGCGACTACGCGTAGTACGCGGCCTACTTACTATGTTCATGAATGAGATGGTAGCAACCGGACGAACACCGCAGGACATCCTGACTGACGAGGAAACCTTGGCGGTTATTAAGCGTGCGGCCAAGCAACGCAAGGAATCCATCACCCAGTACGAAGCAGCCGGGCGTGATGAACTCGCTGCCCCAGAAAAAGAAGAACTGGCTGTACTCGAAACCTACCTCCCTACTCTCATGTCACTTGCGGAAATCACACCAATCGTGGAGGCTAAAAAAGCTGAACTAGGAATCCAGGACAAAAGCAAGATGGGTATACTCGTTGGTGCAGTTATGAAAGAACTAGCTGGACAAGCGGATGGATCTGTTGTTAAAATGGCTGTGGAGGCAACTTTTTCCTAATGTAATCATGAGGTAATGCTATGAAACATGAAGAACTGTCAAAGTTTGCTAGTCCAAGAGAAGAAGTTGAGCGCTTCGAAGAAGTAATTGCAGCGCTTGAAGCAACCGCAGAACGCAGTGTATTTGGTCCTGTCGAGCTAACAGGACTACCACCTGGTTTCAGTTGCACAAAAGAACGAGAGGATAACGTTACAGATCGCTACGTCTTCACTAGTGCTGGACTGAAGTTAATTCTTCTGCACCAACGTGACGACAATACAATAGTCGATCCCTTTTCGGAACCAAAAGTGTCAGAACTTGACCCCCAAGACGCAACAATGAAGCAAATCGAAGACGATTTGCTTCAACAGTGTGCAGCGGCTTTGCTTTCTCATCTTTCTCAGGACTAATCAAACATATTGCTACGAAGAAATACTGGCTCACTCGTGAGCCTTTTTCTTTACATAGCATAAAATATGTGTTTTTATATAAATGTGCGAGAGGCGCACAGAGCAACAAGGATTTGAAAAATGCAACCAATGGCAACACTGCTCACACAAGGTGAGCACCCTACCACAGTGCTCGAAGTTCGAGTAAACGACATTGTCAACATGCAAACAATGGCTACAATGCGACAAGAAGTTGAAGAGTCTGGCTTCACCTGGCTCGACTGCGACCGTGAAGGTAGTGAAGTCTGTCTGGTGAAAATTGGATCAAAAGACGGAGTCATCATCGACAAGCCGGCTGAACTAAAGCTGCAAAGAGCGATCGACGCTGCCGGCATTCTGATGCTTGGATGACGACTTACGCAACTAGAAAGTCCTTCGTTTGTCCAGCTAACGACAACCACGCACCGCAAAGGCTTACAGTCTGGGTTGCATTTGACACCCCAGAAATAAACGAGTTTTTGGCTGAACAACGGGTTGATGAGTATGATGGCATAACACGTGCAAAGGTTGACACGCATCTGTACCTTTGGGGAGACATCCCAGAGACGCGCGGTGTGTTGGCAAGCTTGGTATCAGCTCATGAAGAAATCGGTAGACTTGTCGTCAAACCGGAGTTCCTTCAGTACAAACTACAGCGCCAAGAGCGCTGACAAAGAGGCCGCCAGGTTTTACACCGGCGGCCTTTTCACTTGTCTCAACGATTATTTTTTGGCTTGTAATTTATGCGCATCCTCGATTCGAAACTCTCCTACTTGTGTCCGGCGTAGGTTTTGGAGCGTAGCTGGGTAACCCAGCTTTCTACCCAACTCTTCAGCCAATGATCGGATATAAGTTCCTGATGCGACACGGAACCGGATCGTCGCCACTCCACGATGTTCACCCACACTAACGTCCACCAGCTCTACCTCATGCACGGTCATTTCACGAACCGGAATGTTGATCACTGTATCACCAGTTACCTCTGCTTTGCGGGCTCTTTTATACATGGGAATACCGTCCACCTTGATCGCACTATAGGCAGACACCGGGAGGGTATGTGTACCAGTCATTGACGGCAACACCTTTGCAATCTTTGCTGCTAGAGTATCAGCTGTATCCATGACCTCACACTCATCGATTATCTCACCCTCCAAATCCCCAGTTGTCCTGGTCTCACCAAACCGAACTTCAGCTATATACTCTTTGTCCAACTTGATCAGCTCGCCTAGTTTCTTGGTCCCCTGGCCGACGCCGAGCAACATCAAACCTGTCGCGAGTGGATCGAGCGTCCCGGCATGACCAAGTTTGGGTGCTTTCTCTCCACCGTGTGTATCACTATACATCCGACGCAGCCGGCGAATCACATCAAACGAGGTGATTCCTTTTGGCTTATCGATTAGTAACAATTCTTGTTCCCAGTCGATCATTTCTAAATAAATTCAACCAATTTAACCAAGAAGAAAGCGAAAAAGAGTAGCATCATGACTCCTTCCCATTTTTGGATCTGGCGCGCTAGGCCAGTTACAAACAGAATCAGTGAGGATGCTACAAGGATTAGTAGACCAAGCTCCATCACCACAACATCAGCCACTAGTGGCGTAATCAGACCAGGAATACCAACTACCATTAAAATATTAAATGCGTTGGACCCAAAGATGTTTCCAATCGCCAGATCAGTTTCATTGTTACGAACCGCCTGGATTGAAACAAATAGTTCTGGTAACGACGTACCAATCGCAATAGCCGCAATCGAAACCAAACCGATTGGTACTGCCAGACCAGTCGCAATCGTAATTGCTGATTCAACTGTGTAGTTTGCACCAAGCAGCACAGCCGTCAGACCAAGTAAAATAAATACCACTGATTTAATCTGCACCCCCATTCGTTCTTCAACATCTTCGCTAAGCTCAGTGCGTTCTGAGGATGATAGCAGATACCAGACATAAGCAACCAGGGTACCAACCAGCAGCAAGGCTTCAACTTGGTCAATTACCCCGTCATACATACTAGCTACAAAATGAACTGTAGCGATGAAGAAAATCGGTAGTTCTGTGGTCAGTAGGTTTCTACCAACCATAATTGGACCTCCCATTAGTGCCAGAACTCCCACAATCAAAAGAATGTTGGTAATGTTTGAACCAACTACGTTGGCAATCACGATCTCTGTGGTGCCGTTCATTACGGCAGCGAGTGATGAAGCCAACTCGGGTACAGATGTCCCTAGACCCACGATCAACACTCCGATTGCAAAGCTACTCATTCCAAACGCTGCCCCTACTTGTTTTGCTCCATCAACAAATAAATCTGCTCCACGGACCAACACAAATAGTGATCCAGCTAAAATTACCAATGATTGCACCAAAAGAGTTAATTCCATATAACGCACAGTATAACCTGTTCACCAACTTTTTTCCTACAGTACAACTGGGTTATAGTATGATTATATTTATGGGGAGGTATCGAAATTGTCAGCATTTGTCCGAAATATCCAACTCTTTTTGTTCTTGTTGTGGTTCGTAAGCTGTGTAATCCTTACACTTCACACCATAACCAACGTAAGCAATTTGACAGTTGTAACAGGTATTACTGTGACTGTCTGCATTCCGCTGTTTGCTTGGCTAGCTAGACAAAACTACCGAGCGGTACTGGAATAAAAAAACGGCCGGCGCCCAAAAGCGCCGGCCATCTTCTGTCTTTTCTACAAATACTGAATAAAGTCTCCATACCCCTCCACTTCCATATCAGCTTCGGGAACAAACCGCAGCGCCACACCGTTCATACAGTATCGTAGTCCCCCGCGATCAGCTGGACCGTCGTTGAACACGTGCCCGAGGTGGTTGTCAGCGATGGCTGAACGAGTTTCAGTCCTCACACTAAACAGTTTTCGGTCCTCGTGGGCTGTGACGGCATCTGGTGTAATCGGTGCTACAAACGATGGCCAACCAGTCCCCGAATCAAATTTATCCTTTGATGAAAACAAAGGTTCACCAGAAAGCACATCTACGTAAATCCCTGGCTCATAGATTTTATCCAAAGGACTAGTGCCCGCTCGTTCCGTTCCATCTTCTTGTGTCACTTTAAATGCTAGTGGGTCCATAGTGGTTCGCAAAGTTTCTTTGTCTGGTTTTGAGTAATTACTCCAAGGATAGGTGTTGTCATTCATAGTTGTGTTTTTAGTTTCATTTCGCCACGGTAGGTTTGGACTGGTGTCCGACCCCCAGTGCTTTTGAATAAACGCAGTGCGTCCAGAGCCGTTACGGTAAAATTGGTATTTTAATTGGGTCAATGCCCCTTTGTAGTAATCCTGATGATTGTCTTCGGCTACCCAGAACTGTGGACGCTCTTCCACATCAATCGCGAGTGGAGCGTCATATGGACCATTAGCATCAACTTCTGCAATCAGGTTTTCAATGATGGTCTTTTGGGCTGCGGTTTCGTAGTAAAAGGCGGATGAGTATTTGTCTCCACGGTCATTAAACGTTCCATCATCATCAGTCGGGTCAGTGGTTTTGAGCGTCACAATCAAAATGTCTTCAAACGAAATCTGGTTCGCGTCGTAGGTAACCTCCACTACCTCACGATGCCCGCCACTCCCATAGTTACGGTACGTTGGGTTGTCAGTGGTGCCTCCACCGTAGCCCGAGACAACTTCGATCACACCAGGGGTTTTCTCTAGGTCAGCCTCGACACACCAGAAACATCCCCCAGCAACGATCATCGTTCGAATGTCAGCCGGCAGCACAGCTGGCTGACTAGAAGCGACCATCGCGTCAGCTGGTGCTGACTCACTCTCGTTAATTTGTTCCACTGGTGAGGATTGTTCTACTACTGACTCGCCCTCTGCCGCAGCTGGAGCGGCTGTGGTATCAGCAGATTGCTCGACTATTTCTGGTTCAACAGCTTGTGCAACCTCTTCCACCATACCAGCTGGTTCAATCGGTATCTCGTCTACTTGAGCAGCACCAAGCCCAAACCAGCCACTAATTACCATCAATAATCCACTCAAAAATTCCATACGCAGTTAATTACACTAATTACCTACTAGTACACATGCAAACACAGTTTATTTCAACTGCATCACCTCTGATTCCACTGAGCGTAGTTGCTTAATACGTTCTACATAGTCAGGTACTTGCTCTGCTACCAGGTCCCAAAATTGCTTAGCATGATTCATTTCTTGTAGGTGACACAGTTCGTGCACAATCAAATAATCCTGCAGTTCGGCCGGCAGGAACACTATCCGATAGTTAAAATTGAGATTCTTTTTTGATGAGCAACTCCCCCACCGACTACGGGTATTTTTGATTGAGAGTCGGTTGTACTGCAGATTGTAATGCTGATTGAAATGTTCAAGTCGCGCCTGACACAGAGTCCGAGCTGCTTCTTTGTGCGCAGCGTAATGATTCTTTTCAGCCAGTGTGACGGTGCGCCCAGTCCGCCGTCGTTTAACTATTCGTACTCGCCGCCGTAAAAACATCTGTCGATTGTAGCATTTGTTGACTAGAAATCAGTTTTTATATATTGTCTGCGCAGAGGAGGATGTCATGCATCAAGAACAAATACCAGAAGACGTGCTGGACGCATGGCTTCATAACCGACCACCTCATGAGGGTGAAGCTGCTTTCGAAGGTCAAGAGTACGAAATCAAATGCCTGAAGTTTACATTCATCGGTAAAATCAATTGGAGCCAGTCCTATTACCAGTACATCTTCTCACTAGTTGCCGTACGAAGCGCACGAGGAGAATGGCGAGGAACCGAAAGTGTTGTAAATGTTGAAGACTTTTCCCACATTTGCATGACACTCGTAAACGAAATCAGTATTTTTGCTCTAGAGGGTCTATATCCTGACCCGTCAGCAGGCACGGAACAAATCGGCGAGGTCTGGATCCACAACGAAGTAACTCAGCTCAATCCCAGAAGTGGTAATCAATGACAAACGGGCGGCCCAGTGGGCCGCCCGAAATTTTGCCCAAAAGGACTGCTGCATTGCTTTCTGAAGACATTACGGAGAAATGAATCTTTATTCATTTTGAGTATAGAGCTTGACTCGCGTCTGAAGAAAGCGATGCCTCAGTCTTTTTTAAAACGGTTGATCTTCCCCACCTCCTCCATTTTCCAACAACCACTGCATCCGAGCCAGACGGACTAGGTTGTAGTCATACTCCTCATCGCACGCCTCGAAAATTGGTTTCAGTTTTTCAGTCCCACACGCCTCGATGGCTTTATATAAAACTGGACGTGCTTCGCTCCAGCCGGTTGGTTCTAGATGCACAATCTGATCAGCCGTTACTACCCCATCACTCACGAGTTTTTCGACATGACTCCAGACGGTAGCTTCGGTCATATCGCGCAGGTTGGCTATATCAGCAATGTCTCGTTCTTCGAGCAATAATTCTTTGGTGAGCGTATAGGTATCGGTTTTTGCTTTAGCCACCTTAGTCTTATGCGACTTTTTTAAATCATCTTCGGTTGGCACCTTTCCGCCATGAGCCACAATGAAACGCTCGTGCATTTCATTTACTTCCTCGTCTTCCATTTGCTCAAACGCATCGTCAGCTTCTTCGGTTAAGGCTCGAAACCGCACGTCTGCTGCGACCACGAGCGGGTCAACCTGCAACGCGTTTGGGTGCATCCCCAACACCTTGAGACCAGCCAGCGACCGCACCCGCGACAACGCAACATACCCTTGCCCATACACAAATGCTTTACTCAAATCAATCTCGGCCGCATCGAGCGACATTCCCTGACTTTTGTGGACGGTAATCGCCCAGGCGAGCCGTAGCGGCAACTGTTCGATACTGGCTAGGACTTTATTATCTTCAGCAATTTCCCAGGTAGTGGTTTGCATGGTGATTTCTTTACCATCGGTGGTTTCGATTACTGGCTGGCCGTCATCAAACCGCACTACCCGCGCCAACGTACCGTTTACGTATCCAACTTCAAAGTTGTTTTTGGTACACATCACCATCGCGTCTTCTTTTAATTCCAACATCTGCGGCGAGAGACAGTTTTTCACCAACCCTTCTACCAACGGTTTACTCCCCTTGCCTTCCATCTGGAATTTACGAATCGGCCCGGGCAGCTCCGCTAGTTTTGCGTTGTTCACCGCATCAACGTCGGCGTTGTGAGTATAGAGCCTAGTTGGTTCGATATCTTCGTACGCGATTTCTTTTTGTTCTTCCAGCAGAGTGTAGTGATCTTCTTCGATCTCGTTGCGGCGGATCGAGTTGAGTAGCCCGAGAAAAATCTCGTCTTCTTGTCGATGCTGCTCGGACAAATAGCAAATCAGTGGCTTGAGCGCCAACCACGCTTCACTCATAAAGGCGTAGGTCATGATGTCGCCCTGCCTGGTCACTGGTGGCAGCTGGAAAAAGTCCCCAATGCAGACCACCTGGATGCCACCAAATGGCTCTTCGCTGTTGCGGATTGTCTTAAGGATCTTGTTGACAGAGTTGAGGATTTTCCCATCAAGCATCGAAATCTCGTCGATCACTAACACCTGCGCGGCTTTCACCCGCTTGACCACCTTTTCCCTACCAGCAATTGCATCGAGGTCCGCCGGTGACAAATAATCCTTGATCCCTACCCCACTCCAAGAGTGAATCGTCATCCCTCCGATGTGGGTGGCAGCAATTCCGGTTGACGCAGTCACCGCGACCGACAGTCCAGCCGCTTCCAGGTAGTTGATGTACTGGTTGATCACGTAGGTTTTTCCCGCCCCCGGTTCCCCGGTCAGAAATACATTTGCGCCTGTCTTGAGAATATCCAACGCCCGGTCTTGAGTCATAAGTGGAAGCATTCTAACACGATATAGAAATATTGACTTTAAAAATTTTTTATTGTATTTTAGGCGGCAGTTCTTTTTCGCATTCATGACAGGAGGAAAAACACATGAACGCACCAACAGACATTGAAACCCGCATCGCTGCTGCTCTTGCACAGACAAAACGTCCAGACGTCCCCGACTTTTTGTCACAAGTAGCAGCCCAGGGAGCTACTGAATCTGTCGGCCAGACCCCTCCGGGAGGTTGTCATCTTCTGCTGCTTTTGCATGAACTTCGGTGCGAATTTGACAGTATCTGTGAAAAACTTCGCGGCGACCAGCAAAACCAAGCGCTGCTTGCAGAAAAACAGCGCAACGAAAATGAGGGAAAGGCTGTCACACAGGCTTTCCACAAACACATCCGCGAAACCTTCAAACAGATTGAAGGGAAAAAGGTTCTCACTATATACGGTGATTGGCAGCTGGCAGAAGTAGACGACGAACCGATCCTGCTGATCATAGGGCCTGGCATCGACGTCTCGGAACTCCGCGCAGCCCTAGGTGCTCAGATGTACTGATTTATAAGAAGACGAGCATCAAAACGCCCCGGCAGCAGCTGGGGCGTTTTTCTTTGCCTGATCTTGTTTTTACGCTATTATATTTTTATAGCGCCAGATCAAGGAGGATACTATGCGCACAAACAGACTACTCGTCCTGGGTGTAGCAACCCTTCTGTTCTTCCCAACTGCAAACATTGCGGATAACCCACCCAGCGGGTACGACGCCGCGGAACATCTCCGCCAAAGTGCGATGCCTGGGTACAGTTGCTCAAGGCACTCAGACCACAGCTCTATTGACCAGAGCGCGCAGCTAGCATTTCTATGCATTCGTATTGAAAACGGTATTGTCGACAACGATACCGCTCGTATGGTCATGTACTTTGCCGACAAGGAACCCACAATCAGGTTTGTTGAGTTTGGTTATTACTCAACAACCGGAAAGAGAAACGGTTGAACCTCTCGCCCCGCACCATGTGCGGGGCGAAAACCTTTTCCCTGGGGACTACTTCCCGCTTTTCATAATTAATCCGCGTTATAATCAGGGTAATGCCTACTCGTTCTTCAACGGCTGTGAAAGCCACACGCACCACTACTCGCAAAACAGCTACCAAAGCCAAACAGGTGGCTATTACTAGTAAAGTCACAAAGAAACCCGTCGCAAAACGGGCGCCAGCTAAACTAGTAGTCAAACAGGCACCAAAGAAAGCTGCTAAAAAAACTACTCCAAAAGCAGCATCAGCGGCAAAAGGCTCAAACGGCAACCATCCGCTTGGCCACCTTTTAATTGCCAAATTATTCCGCGAAGCTGGTTTCCGCGGCGGCATCTCTTCTAAAAACTCATTGTTAGATGCGTATAGCACTGACGAGAGTATCTTCTCGATCCGACCCCAGGTCGTACTGCAACCAAAAAACCGCCAAGACGTCCAGATTGCGGCCAAAGTTGTAGCAGAAAACGTTGAGCAATTCCCGTCATTATCACTGACGCCACGCGCAGCTGGGACTGGTTTGGGTGGAGGTGCCCTGACTGACTCGATCGTGATCGACATGTGTGCGCATATGCAGAAAATTGGTGAGGTCACCAAAAAGAAAGACATTGTCTACATCCAAACCGAACCAGGTGCGATGTGGCGAGACCTCGAAAAGAAACTAAAACGTAACGGAGCGTACATTCCTTCGTTCCCTGCTTCCAAGGATATCTGTAGTATCGGCGGGGCGGTTGGCAACAACGCAGCTGGTCCAGATTCACTCCGATACGGCCACACAGCAGAGTGGGTTGAATCAATGGACGTTGTACTACACGATGGCCACACCTACACCATCAAAGCTCTCACAGCCCGAGAGTTCAAACTACTCTTGAAACAAGACCACGAACACGCCCGCATTGCCAAAGAAATTTTCGATCTGATCGCAAAAAATGAAAAAGAAATCAAAAACGGCAAGCCGCACACCGCTAAAAACTCGGCCGGTTACCCACTGTGGAGCGTGATGCCCGAAGGAGTGGCAAAATTCAAAAAAGGTACCGGTGTATTTGATCTCACCCGCTTGATCGCTGGTAGCCAAGGCACCATTGGCATCATCACCAAACTGACGATGAAAGCGATCCCGATCCCTAAACACACCTCACTGATTGCCCTACCTATTTTCAACCTCGACGACGCGGCAGACGCGATTGTTAAAGCGCTCAAGCACGACCCAATCAACGTCGAAGTATTTGATGCCCTATCGTTTGACCTAGCCCTTAAAAACCCTTCATTCTTTAAAGACCGGCTCGATGGTGCCGCGTACTACCGCACCATGCTGTCAATGTACACCACGTACCACGTTCGATTCCGTCGCAAAGTCCCAGAATTCATTGTGCTTGTCACCTTAGACGAAGACACCGTGGCTGATGTTGGTGAACGAGAGTTGGTAGCCAGTATTGCGAGTGACACCGTCAAGCCACGACTGGTCAAAAACCCAGTCGAACGGGAAATGTACTGGCAAATCCGCCGCGCTAGCTACACCCTGTCTAAATTCCAGGATCCTGGTAAACGTCCAGCGGCCTTCCTCGAAGACATGACAGTTCCACCAGAAAACCTGTCAAAATTCTTTAAAGAAATCAAGAACCTCCTCAAAGAATTTGGAGTAACAGCAGCAGTTCACGGTCACGGTGGCAACGGCCACTTCCACTTCTATCCCCTGCTTGATTTCACCAACAAGAAAACCCCAGAACTGGTAGAAAAGATGGCAGAGAAGTTCTTTAAAACAGCAGTCAAATACGACGGGAACATCTGTGGCGAACATAACGACGGCATCATCCGTACCCCACACCTGAGTAAAATGTTTTCGGCCAAAATGCTTGGACTGTTTGAACAAACTGAACATATCTTTGATCCACACGATGTATTTAACCCAGGGAAAAAGGTAAACCCTCGCTTTGACATCAAAGCCACGATGCGGAAAACAAACTAACAAACAGCGCGGACACATGTCCGCGCTGTTTGTTTATGTGTGGAACCTACAGCCCCTACGACCTACCTAGTTTAGGGTAGAATCTTCATCCGTCATGTCAGACACTTCGTCCGAGACTGTTTCCGCCATATCTTCAGCTGTGTCCATTGCAGACGCACCAGCGTCAGCCGCCATATCTACACCGTCTGAAACTGTGTCAGCTACATATGCACCAGTGTCACTCGCCATATCTGCTGCCCCTTCGGCTGCGTTTCCAGCCATGTCCGCAGCATCATTAGCTGCCTCTTTTGCTCCTCCAAATAAATTACTTAAAAATCCCATAGGTCGTTTATTATCTGTATAATCGTTTTATGTTGTCAGCATACCATACACAAACCAGTCTAATCCACGTTTTTAGTTTTCCAACTGAACATTTTCTGCTATAACTATGGGCAACGGTCCCATCGTCTAACGGCTAGGACACAAGATTCTCATTCTTGTAATCGGGGTTCGATTCCCCGTGGGATCACAAATCAGCCAGCCAGATATGCGCAAGCATTCTGGCTGTTGCTGTTTGTAGGTCCCACGGGGAATCGAAAAAAGCTTCTGGCGAAGCCGGACAAAAAGCCTTTTGTCCGCACAGAAGCGGCGGGGTCGCGTCGCACTGTAGTTTCAAGTTCAAAGAACGTAGAAAATACAGATGCAGAGGTGACCGATTCCCACACCTCTATCAATCTAACCAAAAGGTGTACTGATCCTGTAGGGATCGATACTCCCCGTGGGATGCTCAAGAACGCATAATAGAATCTGCATGAAATGCAGCATTATGCTTTGCGATTCGTGACCAAAACACCGCCTCACCACGTGGAATCGAAAATAGCTTCTGGCGAAGCCTTATAGATTTTAGACAGTTCCCCAAACTGTTTAAGGGTCGCTTCGCACAGTAGTTTCAAGTTCACAGAACGCAGGAATACTGTGCGATGGTGACCGATTCACAGCTTCATTTAGCAACCCAAGCCACCAAAGTCTGACAAAATTCTGAATTTTACGTAAATAGCTTATAAAGTGATAATTATGATATGCTTCTGAACAAGGTACGTATTTCCAAATTAGCTAATACTTCGTTTATGAATCCAATTGTAAAAGCGCAACTCAAAACATTTAAAGAAAAAAATCCGAGCGAAACACTGTCTGAGTCTGAGCTTTTTGAAGTAATGTCAATTTTTGCTATAGAAAACGGCATATTAGGGGAAAACATTGACCCGTTTGGCGCACACCTTAAAGGTTCTGAGTTCGGTGTTGATGGTATTGCAATCTCGATTCAAGGTACTCTGTGTACAGATGTCGACGAAGCAATAGACGCACTTTCAACTGGGAAGAACCACACTTCTGATCTGCACTTTTATCAGTCAAAGACCAGTGCCAAGCTGGATTATGGTGAAATTTCAAAGTTTTTGGACGCTGTGTATGATTTTTTTACTGAGTGCAAATTAGTAAAAGGTGTACAAATAGAAAGTCTAATAGAAGTAAAAGACCAGATTTATGCGTCGGCAGCCAAAGTTAGTCCGTCTTTGGTATGCTATTACTGTACAACGGGACCTGGACTTGTGTCAGAGCTAATTCAGCAGCTAATTGATACAAAAAAGGCTCAGCTAAGTGATCTAAACATATTTGGTACTGTTGAGATTAAGTGCGTCGGAGCTAAAGATATTCTTAATGGTTTTAGATCAGCGACAAACTCTTCATCAGCGACATTAAACTTTCAACAATCAGTGACAATGCCAGCGCATGAAAAGGTAGACGAGGCTTATATTGGCTATGTACCTGCCGAAGAAATATTAGCAGTAGCTCTAGGAGAACCTGACCAAGACGGTGTTGCACACATAAACAGATCACTATTTTATGATAATGTGAGAGATTTTAATCCGAATTCAGAAATTAATAAATCAATTATTTCAGAGCTAGAATCAGCAAAGGGTGATTCTTTCGTCTTTAAAAATAACGGCATCACCATCGTGTCCAAAAATATAATTCGTAAGGGTGATAAATTTACACTAGAAGATTATCAAATTGTCAACGGTTGCCAGACTACGAATATTTTAGCTCATGCACGTGACAAAATTGCTAACGTTTCTGTACCACTTAGACTAGTTGGTTCCAGTGACGCAGGTTTTGTTTCCAGTATTATTGTAGGGACTAACAGACAAAATGAAGTACGAGACGATCAATTTTGGGCACTATCACCATTCATGAAAGATATTGAAGAATACTGCTTTGCACAAAGTGGTGATGCACGTATTTTCATTGAACGAAGAGACAATCAGTACAGAGACATTTCTATTGAGAGAACAAGAATTTTGCGACCGTCTGACCTAATGAAGGTTGCTGCTGCTATGTTTTTTTACCAACCCCACAGAGCAGCCCGGGACCACAGAGGTATCCGCAAAGAATTTTCGACACGAATCTTTTTAGAAGACCATAACGTAGAGCTATACCATGTTGCTGCCCTTGCTCTCTACAAATTTGATTATCTAATTCGATCTGGAAAAATTGATAGATCACGGGTGATTTTCAGGTTTTACGCATTATATGCGCTAATTAGAGAGCACTGGCAAACACCAACTATTTTAGATGCTAAGTTAGCTAAACAAAAAGATGTCAGAAATGCAATCATGGCAACCCTACAAGACAACGAGTTATTCGTTAAACACATTGAAAAAACGGCACAATGTCTTGATCAAATTATATCCGAATCAAGTGTGACCACGCGTGAGCAAATACGTGACTATATTCGGAGCGAAAGTGTAGTGAACCAGTTTACTCAACGTTTGTTTTAAGCCATTCCGTCTACGCTAACTTCCTGAAGCCCTCCTTAGCCACACCCACCCCTCCTGTATACTAAGCCAAATAAACATTTTCCCTATGAAGCAAAAAACGATTATAGTACTGCTGCTTATTTTGGTAGCGTTAGTAGGTGTATATAGTATTACCAACACTGACACAACGCCTGACCCCGCTTCTACCCCACTAGTTCAACCTGTCACTTTAGAACCAGAATCAGAAGGTGTTGTAGATTATAAACAATCAAAGACTCTCTTGGTCGGTGAATGGCAAAGCGCCCAAGATCCAAATTCATACAAGGTGTTTTTGGCAGACGGAACTGTAATAGAGCGCTACACTGCAGAGCAGCTCATTGAGACTGCTGGTACCTGGAGATTATTTAGGACAGATGACCCAGTAGACAGCTACCAGCAACCATTAGATGAGGACACGACTTATGTACTAATCGACGATAGCGGCGAGCAGTACCATTACTCAATTACTACCCTGGATGAAAATACCCTAGAGCTTGTATATCTCGGTAGAGGTGGGGTATTGCAATATACCAGGGTTGATTAGTTAAAAATATCAGCTTTTGCTATAATCATCATATGCAAGAAATAGCACTCCTTAATCCAGAGAACGTGACTGAAGTTGAATTACAATCATACAGACTGAGAGAAGCTGCTCGGGCAGTTGTATTGGATAATGATAATAATGTCGCTCTCTTACACGCCACCACAACTGATTACTACAAACTACCCGGTGGAGGTTTAGATGATGATATCGATAAAATAGTCGCTTTGAAACGTGAATGCATTGAAGAGATCGGTTGTGATATAGAAGTGCTAACGGAAATTGGGTTAGTTAATGAATGGCGGAAAATGTACCAAACTCACCAAATATCTTATTGCTATCTGGCAAAATTAGTTGGTGCCAAAGGAATTCCTGATTTTACAGAAAGCGAGATCGCTGAGGGATTTGAAGTAACCTGGCTTCCCTACGAAGAAGCGTTGCAATCTTTACAATCAAGCAAAGCCGAACATAAACTGGCCAAGGCGTATATGGTTCCAAGAGACATAGCTATTCTTGAAACTGCTCGACAGTATCTAGAAAACTGATGAGGATAATTGCTTTTATGTTGCTTTACCCGCAATTTGCCCGCCAAATTGCGGACAAAAGTGGTTTGAAATTACTTAGGCAAAGTCTTTTTAAAATACTCACTAGCAGTAATCACATCAAAAAAGCCGCTCAATTGAACGGCCTTTTGGGTGGATCACTTGTAGTTACCAATACCCAGTTTCTTTTGCATGTCGACGTTGGCGTAGTCGATTTTCCACCGACGCAATACCAAGTCAGAAGGCTCGGTTCCATCGATGAAGCCAAAAGGCAGATAACCGCCGCGGGTCTCTTCTTTTTCCAGAGCTTTGTCACCCACAACAGCTTCTACTGCATCAATACCCATCAATTTAGTTCCTTTGGGTAAAGCTGCAAGTTGCGCTGATGTAATCAGGTGAATTACCTCTGGTTGGTCAGTAGTTGGTTGCGTGTTCATGAGATAGTCTCCTTTTGAACCAATCCGTTGTTTTGATCTCCTCCTAATATAATACGTTAAAAAACTAATTTGTCAAATGGCTACCGAGGAAGGACCTCCGTATGCTATTTACTGTTTTAGATATTTATTGTATTGTGCAACCAGCTTCTGGTCGGCCTGCCGTCCTATAAG
Organism: uncultured Candidatus Saccharibacteria bacterium; assembly: GCA_964353135.1. Taxonomy (GTDB): domain Bacteria; phylum Patescibacteriota; class Minisyncoccia; order Phycocordibacterales; family UBA918; genus OLB19. The sequence continues at coordinate 189,432 of CAYGTV010000001.1, read as the reverse complement.
TTCCCGCCATTTTGGCATCACATCCACCAATAAGGAGAGTTACCATGTTCATTCCCAAATTTCTCACTCGTGACATTGCAGCACAGGTCAGCACTCAAGTTCTGAATGCAACGCTGCTGAATGACGATCGTCACAGTTTTGGTTACATGATCAAACGTCAAGAAGGACACCTGGTCATCCTCGTACCGTCGATGGAAGACGTGCGTGAGGCCGACTATCCCAACTGGCCGAACTACCCAGTCAGTCCATATCTTTTGCATGAACAAAGCGTGGGCGAGAAGTCAGACTGGGCATATCCGTTCGACGAGATTGCTCGCTGCAAAGCGCTCCAGCTCTGGCAGGGTCGTAATGATGACGGACAAACCGACTCCAATGCACACCTGCTGTTTCCAAATGATACTCCATACTGGGGCGGTGTGAAGCGGCACGGTCTGGTCGTTGCGTTCTCGGGCGTACAGCCGTGGTTTGACCAGATGATCTCTGGAATGACCGCTGACATGCTGAAAGCAGTCGGTCGTGAACTGTTTGAAATCAGCGATGATTCGATCAAAGAGCGGTCGTTCTTGTCATGAGTATCATCCGCTTCATCCAAGCAGGTGGCACGATCGATAAGGATTATCTGGCCACTGATGAAAATCATGGCTACAACTTTGTCATCGGTGAAGCTGCTTGGCACGCCATTCAGCGGCGTGCAGGTATCCCTTACGCAGTCAGCTTCACTAGCGCATGCTGCAAAGACAGTCTCGAGATGAACGATCACGATCGTGAAGAGATCAAGGGAGCTGCAATGCATACCCATGAGAAAAAGATCGTCATCATGCACGGTACAGATGCCATCCATGTCACTGCGAAATACCTGTCTGACATTGAAGGAAAAACCATAGTGTTGACTGGCGCAATGACTCCCGAACGGTTTCGGGAGTCAGATGCAGACTTCAATGTTGGTATGGCAGTCGGTGCTGTGCACTGCTTACCTGCTGGTGTGTACATCGCTCTGTATGGAGAGGTGAAGCGTTGGGATGAGTTTGTTCCTCGTTGATTGACGCCCCTTAACACTAAAGCATCCCGCTTTCTGTGAGTGGGGTGTTTTTTATTGCGTGGTGTTTATTTAATGATTGGGTGTGAGTAAGGTTGCAAATGACTTCTACTTACTGAAAACAGGACTTATTCTTACAAACCCTTCATCACTCTGGAAACTTAAAAACGCTCTGTTCCATCTCAAGACAAGGTTTTCAAAGGTGTTCCACTCTAGCCCCTCTAGGGTCACAGCGGCATTTAAAAAACACACCCAGCATCTGCAGGGTGCGTTTTTTTAAATAGTATGCAAACAGTTTTGCATACCTGCCAATGTGATGGGCAGAGACATGTTTTTCATTCATTCCTAAGGAGAAAAACAGTGGTTGAAACGTGACATTGAGTCATGTTTCAAAGGTCCCGAGGGATACAATTTTATTCATGAAAACAATCGACTCCTGACCGATACTCTCTGGGGATCTACAGGTAGCATGTTCATAAATTTATGATAAGCATCAGGTTATAAGATGTCGCACAGTTTTTTCTTGACGCAACAGTATGTAACCACCAATACATACGAACAATACACCAGCCAAACCAACGGTAATATCAGTCATAGTATCGAAGAGATTTGGTTGCATTCTGTTTGTTGACCAGTCTAATTGATCAATACCAAATTCATACACTTCCCAAAGCGTAAGAACGGTTACACTCGCACAAAAAATCATTACGCTATACAGCACCGGTCGGTTTTTAACGGTTTGTTCCTGTCTGAGATTGTACAGCCAGAGGTATCCAAGAATTCCTAATCCGACGCCAGCAATAACGTGCAAGAAGATATCCCACCACTGAAACACGGAATAAAACTTGTAAATTTCACCAAGGACGAGCGTGCATAATACAAATACAACTATACCCGTCAGAATAGTTTGACTAGGCTTCACTGCTACGTACTGAGATACCACGTACGGGAGTAATGCAAACACAATAGCCACCAGCACCACAAACACTTCTGACCAAGCTTCAGCCCGCACAAAATACAGACCTTGTAAGACTAGTGTGGCAAACAATCCACTTGCCACCCAGTTAATTTCGAATGTTTGAAAAGGCCACTTCATAGTTTTTTAGAATTGGGTGCAGGATCGTTTGCAGCTTCGAAAACCACACTGCGTAGCCCGCATCACTCGGATGCAAACCGTCGGCGGCAAAGTATAGGTCTGGCTGGGCGACAAAGACATCATTTTCTGGTTCTTCAAACAAATCTACATAGGTTAACTCCTTCTCGGTAGCAACTCGCATGAACATTGCTCGATACTGACGGGAGAGTGTCTCGTACTCAGTGGCTTCGGTATCTGAAAACGCAATCGCTCCGCCGACGTTACCAGACGACATCATGAGCAAATGGTCAGTTTTACGCGTCAAGTAAGAAACAAGGCGGCGTAGTTCTACTTCAACTTCAGCAACTGATCGTCTTTGTAATATATCGTTAGCACCGATTTGTAGCAGAATAACTTCATACCTACCTAAAATTGATTCTTTGTCTTGCTCTAACTCTCCAATCGTACGACCATTTACACTCTGATTGTTAATTGATACATCGTATGTGTTGCCAATGCGACCAGCGATACTATACTCGCCGTCAGATGCTCCAGTGCCATACCCTGTACTATCGCCTAGGATAAGCACCTGTGGTCGACCGACTGCTGTCTGTTCGTGTGGTGATACCCGTGCCACAAGCCAGACAGTAGAATCACGCAGAAAGTACCAGAGTACTCCAGCTACAAGGATCGCTCCGATGATGAATAGTGCAGCAATGAGTGACGTGGACATAATTTAATTTAAGTAAGACCAAGTATGAGTAATGTTAGTAATCCGAGATATACGGCAAAGCTCAGGAGCATCACCAACCCGTCATGAGCCAAGTAGGCCAACCCAAACAAGAACAAGCAGACTCCAGCAATATTAGCGCTGAAAAATACGACCTCCATGGCTGGAGTCAGAATAGAAATCGAGAGGCAGGCTAACGAACTAGCATATATGCTGATTTTATTGGTAACGAGCACATCTAGTCGTTCAGTCGTCCACTGGTCTACCTTTCTGGCTGGCCGCTTCGCGTAGGCTAGTGATTTTTTTAGATATTTGCGTTTCACTGATCGACGTAACAACCAATCAGGTAGCCAAATATGCGACCGACCGACTACTTGCTGTCCAACTGTAAGGATGATAATTGCCCCAAACAGCACTGGCACTCCGGGAATATCCCCAACTCCAGGAATCGCTAGAATAAGTCCGATAAAGACTAAAAGTGGGCCAAATGTACGACGTCCAATGACGTCAAGCACGTCTGAGACGGTCACCCTATCCTTATCCTGACTCATGTCAGTGACTTTCTGCACGACGTTCTCCAAACGATGGTAGTTTTTGTGCGCTGGCATATTATTTTTTACGCCAGGTACCCGATCGGCTTTTTTGGTGGCAGTTTTGTGTGTTCATATGATCTGATTGATTTAACAAGATTGAGTCACGTTCGATGCAGGTCGTGACCCCTCTTTATTACGTGCCACTACTGCCACGCTTGGCCAAATATGTATCCCAACGAGCCTTGAGATTTTGATATGACCCTTCAACGCGTGCCATATACTCTTCAAGTTTTGCCTCAGTGAGATCCTGCCACGCTTCTGCTAGTTCGCGAGTGAAACCATCGCGTTCTTGCTCGTATGCAATTCTTGCTTCGGCATCAAGCTGCTCTACTTCTGCTTCCCATTCTTTAAGCTGCGCCTGGTATTCTTTGATACGGTCTTCGACTACACTGACAGTGTGATTAGTATTATTCATAGTAATTATGAGATTATTTCTACTAAGGCAGCTTGCTGCACGACTCGTTCTATTTCAGGAGAAAGTTTGGTGGTTTTTTGCTCAGTTAACAACTCTCTAATTTCGTTGGCTCGCTCTAGTTGCACTATTGTAGTGTTATCGATGGTTTTTTTAAACGTATGCGACATATATTTTACTGTTAGTGCTCCTAATGTTCTTAAATTATGTAATTACTTTTACTTATTGTTCATCAGTTCGAACGTCTGCCTCAAGCATAAGAATGAGTCCACCCAATACTTCTAATGCATCAGCCGACTCGGTTCGAAGCGAGGATTCTAAATCGCTCAGTTCTTGATCTACCTCTTGCCACTGTGCCCTCACCTCTCCCTCAGCGTTTTGGTAGGTATTACGCAAGTCTAAACGAACTTGTTCCACTTGGGCTACCGCTGCTTGATAGTTAGCCTCCACCTCCAGTTCAGCTTCTAGGGCGAGCAGTTCAGCTCTAGCTTCGGCTCGAGCCAACGCGGCTTCGGTACTGCTTACGACCTGGTCTGTATTTTGTTCTACAGCGCTGCCAAGCTGATTGGTCGCTTGCTCTGCTTCCATCGCAAGCTCATCTCCGACTTGCTCAACTTGGGTTGATAGGTTTTCGCCTGCGCGATTGTAAGCCATCCACGCCAGCACTAGGGCGACGATACTGATGATTCCAACGAACCATATCCAGCCAGTGTTTGTTGATTGATTTTGCATACTTTATATTTTATTCAGCTAATAACGTTCGACAGATTTCTCTATGACCGTGCCAACTGCACAATCCAAAGCAAAATAACTGCCCCCACCGTCGCGACCAAGAGACTGTAGAGATTAAAACCAGTAACTTCGGTAGCCCCAATGAGACTGAATGCAAAGCCCCCGATAAAGGCTCCCACAATACCGACTAAAATGTTGGCAAAAATACCCATAGAAGCGTCAGCTTTCATAACCAGTGACGCAATCCAGCCAGCAATTCCACCTAAAATGATCCATCCAATAATACTCATAGTGATTTATTATTACATCAAGATAATGTCTTCATCTTGAGGAACTTATAATTTCAACACTATTTATAATCTCAGACTCGCGATAAATGTCAAAAATAATTATCTGTTTACATAAAAAATAGCAAAATTCTGCCATAATAAACCAAAAATGTGTAATTTTTGACAAAAAGTGTTATTGTTTTTTAACAAATATGGAATCTACACACACAAAGCAATTGCAAAGGTTTGGGTTAAGTGAGAAAGAAGCTGTCGTATACGAGACACTTTTACGTACCGGAAAAACCACAGCCAGCCAACTCGCAACACAAACCAAGCTAAATCGCTCTACTACCTACGTGCAGTTACGGTCATTGTTAAATCTGGGCTTGGTGGCTAGTTTTAAAAATGAAAAGAAAACTTTTTTTACTGCCCAATCACCAGAAAACTTAGAGGTACTACTGCATAAACAAATCACCACCCTCGAGCGCCAGAAAAAACAAATTAAAGAGCTGCTACCTGATTTAGCTAAAGCATATGTGAGCCACGGTGTCACTCCAGTGATTCGACACTTTCAAGGTAAAGATGGACTGATGGCAATGCGCAATGAAGTATTCAATTCTGAAGACAAAAAAATCCGCATAGTAATGGATTATGATGACTTAACTAGAGTCTTTACAAAAGATGAGCTGCGTTCCTACAGTGATAAGCGTAAACAACAAACTATCCAGTCATACATTATTTATAGCTTGGAATCTGGACCAGATTTTAATCCGTTTCATTATCAACATTTAAAACGAATCAAAGACGCCTCTGGCTTATTTGGTTGTGACATATACATTTATGGAAACACAGTTTCGTTTGCAGCAATGAAAAGTGACATAGTCGGGGTCACTATCGACCAAGCCGATATTGCTAAAGCGATGAAACGACTTTTTGATACCTACTGGGACCACAATCCAGTAGTCAATTGAGTATTCAAACAAAAAGGCCGCACTCACAATGAGCGCGGCCTGTGGTCGCTGATGACTGAATAAAGACGGCCAAGGCCGTATCACCCTAGGGGCGCAATGGTGCGCAAGTCTGCGCATTTCAGTTCAGCGGACCAGGGTTAGCCACCTTCCATAGTAGCCTCCTTTCCGGAGAATGTACCTCTCCAAAAACAACCTACCATGTTTTTACATACATCGAAAGTGTCGCTAACTCAACGTCACTTTTTTCACCAGCAAGAAAAACGAATTTTAAATAAGTACTTACAACTCACTCAAATTTCATCCTACAGTCTTTTACGTCGCATTCCCTCTCCAATTCTGCTACCATTCCCTACATGCAAATCACCTCAGCAAAATTCCTCCAGGGACTAGTCGGTCCGGCTGACATCCTACACAACGGAACCCCTCAGGTGGCGTTTATTGGGCGTTCTAACGCCGGTAAATCTACCCTGCTCAATTCGCTGACCAATCAAAAGAAATTGGCTATTGCCAGTAAGACTCCGGGCCGAACAAAGGAAATTAACGTATTTTTGATCAACAACTCGCACTATTTCATGGACTTGCCTGGCTACGGCTATGCCAAAGCCAGTGGAGAAACTCTCCAACAGCTTAGCGAACTTATTTCTTGGTATTTATTTAAATCAAAAGCTGATCCACTAGTGGTTGTGCTGATTGACTCGGTGGTTGGCCCGACCAAGGACGATTGGGCGATGCTACAAGACTTGATGGACGAAAAAAAGCGAATTGTCATTGTGCTGAACAAGATCGACAAAATAAAACCATCAAAACGACCAAATCGCATCAAGGAATTGCAGCGAGAATTAAACGGATTTGTCCTGGTCCCCTACTCATCTAAAACTGGCACTGGCAAGCAGGAGCTGTTGGATATTATTTTAGAGACAGGGGAAGAAATTTAGTTAGTCGTAAACTCACTCACTTCCCCACACTCCACATACATGTGATCGCGGCCGCGTTCATCCTCGTTTTCAAACTCGACACACAGACGCGCAACGTATGGCGTCGCAAATCGCAGGTCACGGACAATAGTTCTAAATGAATCAGAGCGATCCAGATCACCATCCACCAACACTCGCTGCAGGCGATCACCGTTTTGGCGAATGTTAATCATGGCACGCTGCCCTTCCACCTGTTTGACTACGCTTTCGTCTGTGCCGTACACAAAGAACGCTTGGGTATTCCTAAATGACCTCATGTTTACCGCTCCTTCAAGCGTAATTGTATTACCGCTCACGCTGACTGCCCCAGTGGTTACCCGTGGTGCTTGTCCATACGAATCGTCTGGGGTGGTGAAAGAGTATACCCGCGTGCACACAAATCCATCTCGCCGGCCATCGTATGACACACATACTGCATAGAAATAGTCAGTATTGTCGTCTAGGTCGTCAATCAGTGCAACAAATTTACGAGACCCAATAACCCCGGCTGCCACCCGGCTCTTTTGCAAACGGTCGCCGTTTTCATCAATATCACCATACTCCTCTTTACTAGCCGCCGTTACGTCTGATTGAGACTCTCCATATAATACGTACACTCGTCCGTCTTTAGTATCACGCATGTCTATGTTGATCGACAGTTTAATTTCTTCACCTGAAACTAATTCACTGCTAGCCCGAAGGGTAGGAATCCGTGCGTCAGCCGCACGGGCTGGACCGTCTAAAGATTTAAAATCAAGCGCCGCTGAACAGCGCAATGTTTCCTCCATCTCGACACACAGCTGTACGTAGTAATTTGCATCTACCGCTAAACCACCAACCCGGACCGACACATCACCGGTTTGACGCGGTGAGCTAGATACGCGTTTGGTCAGCGTGTTGGTCTGCGCATCCTCTAGCACATCGGCGTATGAATCAGCACGATCAGTCAAACGAGTGACGTCTGCTCGACTAGTTCCGTACACAAAAAACGCTACACCAAGTTTCTCTGGCCCAACGATAATTCGCCCACGCAACGTGGCTGTATTGCGCTCGATGTTTTGTGGACTTTTGGCGGTGACAGCGGTAATTACCGGATCGGGTTGGCTGACGGAACCAGAAAACAGCTGACCAGAGGATGTACGAACCGTTACGTCGGTATCTATCCGTACCCCACCACCATTAAGACTGTTGGTGCCGCCACTAAGGGCTGACTCGGGCACCAAACTAAAGCCTGATACGGTAACCAGACCAAGGAGAAGAATTCCGGCAATGACGGGGATTGCTTGCATAGTGACAAAATACAACTTTTTTGTATTTTGTCAATGGTTTGGAGCCCTTTTGGCTAGCGGCGGCTGATCAACGCCATCAGGACGTAGTAGAACAGTAGTGCTACAGCCGCAAATAGCCCCGTAGCGGCAGCGATATGCTGACCAGGGCCATACTTGTGTAATACATTGGATGTCTCGTACAACACCACTACAGCCGCAAATACTGCCATCGCTAGGGCAAAGTAGAATCCAAGCGAGAAACCAAATAGAAGTGCGCCAACAATCGCGATCAGTGCAGCAATACCGATGACGGCTAAAAATGGTCCGAGAAACGAAAAGTTCTTGCCAGAATACGCCACTATTGCTGACATCCCAGCAAATACTGCCAGGGTGATCATGGCCGCGTTTTGTAACACTGAAATGTCTGTGTAGTAGATTGCCACCACTAAAAGCGGGACGAAGATAATTGATTGCAGTAAGATGGTCACTCCCATCTCTACATACTGCATTCCTGGAGTGCTGGCCCGGCCGGCAAAATAGCTAGTGATAAATCCAAGGAGCATAAATCCGCCAATGACAATCAACCAGTTGCTGGTCATAATTGGGGCGATCGCCAAGGCGATTCCACTGGTAAATAGCACGTATTCAAGGGCGATAAAGGCAATCACTGCCCCTAGCAGGTGTCCGTAGGTTTGACGTAGGAACGTTTGTTGGTCGAACTGCGCGACTGATGATTGTTCTACGTACATCGGTTGTGTATCCATATTCTATTTATACTATATTAACCCTTGGTTTTCCAAATCTCATCCTGTCGTACGAGTACATCAGCGGCCTTCTCGGGCTCTAGCATCACCTCTTCTACGATCCGTTCAGCTCTGATCCCCTGCGACGCTTTAATCAAAACGACGTCCCCTGGCCGCAGTAGGGCCTGTAGCTCTCGCCCCGCTCGATCAACTTGTTCGTATTGAAAAATGTTACTCTCGTCCATGCCATGGTTGAGGGCTCCTTCTGCAAACAATCGTGCCCGAACCCCGACCGTAAACAGGATGTCAAAATTGTGTGCCAATTTCTCACCAATCTTTTTGTGTTCTTCTGAGGAATACTTGCCCAGTTCTAACATATCTCCCATAACGGCAATCCGTCGTTTGGCATGTTTTATAGTAGCTGCAGTTTCAATTGCGTGTTCGACAGCCACTGGTGAAGAGTTGTACGTATCGTCGATCAACACTGAACCTTTGATACCAGGCAACACGCGCATCCGACCCGGAGGTGTAGTATAGTCTGCTAAACCAGCCAAAGCAGAGTCAAGGGTGATCCCTAGATGACTAGCAACTGCCACACCAGCTGCAGCGGCGTAGGTAGGTTGCAGTCCGACGATACCAGGGATTTTAAGTGTTCCGGTGCTAGCGCCGTGAGTAATTGTGAATGACACACCCTGAGGTCGATCATTTTTATAGTACACCTGATCCTTTTTCACTGAAACGTCTGCTGGCAGGAACCGCCCATAACTGATCGCTTTTTGGCGAACAGTCTGTAGCTCTCGCTCTATCACAACGTCATCGATGTTATAGACAATCACTCCAGAGGATCTGGTGGCATGCACTAATTTCATCTCTTCGTCGATCAAGGCTTGTGGTGAAGAGAAATTTTCCACGTGCACGGGAATGTCAGGCAGACGGGTAATGACTGAAATGTCTGGCTTGAGCCACTTTACTAGCGCATCCATGTCGCCTGGGACATCAACTCCGGTTTCAAGTACCAACACAGACGGGTATTTGCCCGCAAACAAGGCGGTAAAACCACCATCAATGATATTCCAAAACCACCGCACCGGACTGTCCCACCCAGTTGGAAGGCCTAGAATAGTGAGTGGCACGCCAATTTCTGAATTGTAGCTACGTTGGCTTTTGCGTGCTGGGACATGATCCTTGATAGCAGCGTAAATAGCGTCTTTGGTAGATGTTTTTCCAACACTACCAGCAATGGCGATAATTGTTGGGTTTTTTCGCTTGAGCAGTAGTTTTGCCTCGGCAGTCAGAATTTTTACAACAATGGTTCGCAATGTCTGTTTCATCCTAGTAGAAATTATTTAAGTCAGTAAGTAGGTTTGTCGGCATACAATCTATTTTAACCCAGGTGCAGAACGTTCTGAAATTTCTAACAGGACAAGTAGGGTTATCGGTCAGGTGGAATTGAGTAATAATTAATCAAGAATTTGGTCATATCCATAAATGGAGTAGTGAGCGTCTCTGATGCATACCGAACCCCTTTTGGCTCTACAGTATACAAGAAAATGATGAATTCTGGGTCATAAGCTGGAAAGTAACCAAAAAATGAATGAAGGTATCGATCATCATAATACCCACCGTTGACTGGGTCTGCGATCTGCGCAGTTCCAGTTTTTGCGGCAATAGTGTGGTTTGGTAGGGCTACTGTTCCGTTGCGGAGTGCATCATCCACCACTACTGTCAGCATCCTTGATATCTCTTCACTAGTTTCGGGAGTAAATACCTGAGCTCCGTCTGGGTATTTGATTTCATGGGTTGTACCATCGGTAAAATTGATCTGTTTAACGATATGCGGAGTAACTAGGTGACCACCATTACCAAGTGTCGCTAGTGCTCTTGTGGCTGCTATCGGCGACACCGCAATCCCCTGTCCAAAGGACGCTGTAGCATACTCAACGTCACGGGGTGAATTTAGGTTATCAACCAGTCCAAAAGCTTCGTTTGGGAGATCAATCCCACTTTCGCTACCCAGTTTCAGGTTCAGGAAATAATCTCGAAATAGATCTTTACCCATTTGTGTCACAATCCAGGACACCCCGGTGTTGAGTGACTGGTTCAGGATTTCTTGCATTGGCACAGTCCCTCGCCCTCGCCCGTCAAAGTTTCTGATGGTAAACGTATCAAGGGTTAGCTCACCACTGTCATAATACGTTGTACTGGGTACAATCGCACCACTATCAAGCCCCGCTGCCACAGTGAGCGCTTTGATCGTAGAACCAAACTCATATACGTTTTCAACCAGGGGGTTTCTAAATTGCTCAATTGACGCATCACTACGATCATTGAGGTCAAATACCGGCACTGCGTTCATAGCAATGATTTCACCAGTTTTAGGATCCATGATGATCGCTCCTGTCAGCTTGCTATTGTACTGATCGTTGGTTTCTTGTAGGACGGTATCGAGCATACGCGAAACCGATGGTTCTAGAGTTGTCACGACATCACCGGACTTGTGCTGTTTGTTGTTAACAATATAGCCACCCAGGTCACTAAAGAGCTCGGCAAAAAAGTTTACTGATCGTACTTCGTTTGGACGATATAACACATCATCATACTGACGCTCAAGGCCGTATTTCCCACGTAAATCGGTACCATCATCTGTAAAACCAACAAACCCGACCGAGCGAGCGGCTACTGAACCACCTGGATAATAGCGCCATTGGTTTTGATGTAAAAACACACCATCAAGGTTTGCTTCTATGATCACGTCAGCCTCACTTTCATCGATGCGATTGTCGATCTCAACATAGGTTCGATTTGCCAGGGTCGCCCGCGTCAAACACAGTTCGTTTGTGATATCTATAAACGACTCGAGTGTTGAACAGACTTTTCCTGCATCAGTTATCCGTGATGGATCAAGCGCTAGCACATAACCAGATTTTACCGCCGCTGCCGAAAGCGTAGCCCCGTCACGAGTAGAAAAGAATATTGACCCTCGGTTATACAGATCTGTAGTCGTGCGAGTATACTGGGCTTCTGCCTGCGATGTGTATTGCTCGCCATGTGCAATTTGTACAACATAACTTCGCACTACAAGCAAAAAAGCGACGGTACAAATTGCGCCGGCCACAATTCTAATGCGAGTTGTGCGTTGTTGGCGACGCATACATTACTGACCTAGCACAAAGCTGTCAGAAGCATCACGCATTACAAAAATTTTTGCCTGATCTTCTTGGAATTTTGACACTGCTGCCATATTAGCAGCAATTGTGTGTTGTGCCGAGATATATTCGGTCTCGAGTAGTGCTATTTGGTTTTTAGTATTTTGAACATCTAGCATTAGTTCCTTACGAATAACCACATGGACTACCGAGAGGTTTAAAAAGTACAGGTAGCCTACCAGGCCAACGCCAATCAGCGCTATCAGCCCGAGGGTGTACGGAGAGTATGAAATTGTTTCGCGACTTTTGCTCATAATTGTGGAGAAAATTTAGAGGGTATTTATAGGTTGGTTTATATTTTTTCAAATATGCGAAGCTTGGCGCTTCTTGATCTGGGGTTCTCTTCTAGTTCTTCTGGAGTGGCTACAATCGGTTTTTTGGTAACTACCTGACCACGCTCTGCTGCAGCCGCAGCTTTGAATGCATGCTTAACCACTCGGTCTTCGATACTGTGGAAGGTGATGATGGCAAACCGCCCTTGTGTACCCAGCAGGTTGATACCTTGCTCAATGAGCTCCTCAATTACTGCCAGCTCTTCGTTTACCGCTATACGCAGCGCTTGAAAGGTTTTAGTCGCGACGTGAGTCCGACCGTGTCTGGCAGCAGCTGGATACGCACTGACGATGAGGTCTGACAACTGTTTACTGGTTTCAATTGGTGTTTCAATTCTGGTTTCAACAATACGCTTGGCGATTCGTCTAGCGAAACGTTCTTCACCGTAGCCAAAGATAATGTCAGCCAATACGTGTTCATCCCACTCATTGACGATGTCACGGGCGGTAAACGGGTAGTCTACCGGGTCGCCCAAGGTCATCAGAAGCGGTTCATCATGCCTAAACGAAAAACCTCGTCCGTTGCCTGAGAACTGCTCCATCCGCCAACCAAGGTCAGCCAGGATGCCATCTACGTGATCTATGTTTAGTTTTGAAAGGTGCGTTTCTAGGTCACGGAAATTTCCGTGAACCAAGGTGACGTTTTTAGATTCATTCAATTTGTGACGTAGCGCTGTTTCATCTGTATCAATTCCTATATATGAACCTGCTGCACCTAGCTGCGACAAAATCTGTGTCGCGTGGCCACCTGCTCCAAACGTCGCGTCGACGATAGTGCTGTCCGGCCTGATTGCTAGTGCTTCTACCGCTTCCCTAAGCAGTACTGTTTCGTGTTTCATACATATACGGATGTTAGTGATCTAGAGGACGCCTATATCTCCGAGTTTCTCAGCCAAGGCATCTGCCTGTGCTTCAACACCCTTCTTATACGCTTCCCAGCGTGTCTCATCCCAAATCTCGATGCGATTATGGATTCCAGCTAGCACCACCTTGGTGTCTAAGCCCCCAAAATCTTTCAAGAAGTCTGGCACGAGAATACGTCCAACTGAATCAACCTCCACTTCTACTGCCCCTGACAGAAAAAAGCGGTTAAAACTCCGTGTATCCGCCTGACCGAGTGGAAGCTGTCCAACCTTATCGGTTATCGTCTTCCACTCCTTCAGAGGATATACAAAGAGACATGAATCAAGTCCTCGAGTGACTACAAGCTTTCCACCAAGTTCATCCCTCCATTTAGAAGGAAGTGACAGCCGTCGCTTAGTGTCCAACGTGTGTTTGTATTCACCGATTAACATAACTTGATTTGAGTGAGCCTCCGCAGTCCATACAACTGGTGGAGAACAGTCCTATGGACTGCGGAAACTCACTCAGTACGCTAGATCTGCTAATTGCTTAACATTTCTAGTATACCACTATCTCCCACCACTCATACATTCTATAACACTTCGCCCCACCCGCAACCACTTCATGGTACTTATCTGGGGACAAGTCGGTCGTTCGGTGTCACTAATTGCTCGCACGCTCCGACGCACACCAACTACAGCAGGCACGCAGTCCCCGCGGACGCTCACAATGAGCGACACCTCACTTGATGTACACAACGCACAACCAAAAAGCCCCGTCGAATGACGAGGCTTTTCTTTGAATGTGCGGTCCCCTTTTGGGATTTAGGCAACAGCGCTCAGCTGTGGTGGAGCTTTTGCGATCAGCATTGCATCAGGCCGTGTGCCTGAGGCCACTGCGGACTTGAACCAATCAGGCCGGCGACCTTTGCCAGTCCAGGTACGAGCCGGGTTTGCCGGATCGGCAAACTTTGGTTCGGACGTCATCTGTTTCTTTGTTTCTTTATAGTTGGCATTCACAGCCGACTTTGCCGGCAGCGAAAGACCCAATTCAACCAAGGTGAAGCCGTGTGCGGCGGCGGCTTTTGCGGCTGCTGTGGCAGCTGCCTTTCTGCTGGCCTCTACCCTCTTGGCTTCTTCAGCTTTGATGGCAACCTTGAGCGCATCAAGCTGTTTTGGTGTCATTTTGACCAAGAGTTGTTTGGCCTGAGCAGTGATCTTTGAATTTTTCAATTTTTGTTCCTTTTCTTGCCATCATTGGCGAACAGCACCATAACATATTTATAGTAAAATGCAAGTATTTATTTAAATGAATGTCACTATTCTTCCAGTCGCAATCGTGCCACTACAAACTCTTTCTCTAACGTACTCAAGAACCAACCTACTTTTGGACCACTTTCTTTTCCTAGGAATGCGATGTAAATGGCGGTGAAGAATTGCTGTGGAGTTAACCCTGAAGCCTCTTTCACATCATGAATCAAAGCGTGTAAGGTTTCTCCAGTCATTTCCTCACCACTCTCAATCTTGTCAGCTAACTGTACCAACGCACTCTTTTGTTCGGCCGATAGTTCTGACACCAGTTCTGGAACATTTTCTTGAAGAGCAAAGATGAATCGCTCATCAGCGTAGTTCGCTAACCAGCGTTTTGCGTACTCGACTCTAAGTTCAATTTCTCTCTTATCAGCTTGTGTAAGTTTTTCTCCCTTAAGTGTTGCGACCTCTTGGTACACATCCATATGTGGCATTTGGACAAAAAATGCGATTTGTGAAAACCTAGGTAAAAACCGTTCTTCTGTGAGGACAGTTTTCCCTGACACAACAGCCCGATCTTCAGGTAGGTGTGAGTATCTAAATACTTGTGAATCATCATCCGCTACCCCGCTCCAGGTTTTCTCTGCTAGTCGGTCGTACACGTCAAACAGAACTGGGATAGCGTCCCCTTCTGGGTCAAAGTCGATTTGCCGGTTGATTGGTGTTTTGAGCAGCAGCAGACGCAACATGTGTGGCGGGAGCAATTCAGTCATTTCTTTGGCGGTGGCTGCGTTCCCTTTACTTGATGACATTTTCTTTCCGCCCACGAGGAAGAATTCGTTAAACACTCCGTACGGTGGCTCATGTTCATATACTTCCCGACAGATTGCTTCTGCTACCTGACGTGAACCACCTTTGGTGTAGTGATCTTTTCCACCACCTTCAAAATTGACGTTTTTAGCTACAAATTTTGCTGCCCACTCTGGTTTCCATGGCAGTGATGCATTGCCGTCAAAGGGCGAGATTCGGCCCGTATGACCACAACCCTCTGCCCACTCGATAGTGTCAGATGAACAGGTATATGAAACCATCTCGCCGTCCCAGTTAGTAATGCGAGTAGCGCTTAGGTTGCCACAATTTTCACAGATGACGTTGAGCGGATACCAATCAGCCGCCCGGTCGCTACCTGAGACTTCTTTGTAAATCTTATGAATGA
The DNA here is from genome assembly GCA_964353135.1 of uncultured Candidatus Saccharibacteria bacterium. Taxonomy (GTDB): domain Bacteria; phylum Patescibacteriota; class Minisyncoccia; order Phycocordibacterales; family UBA918; genus OLB19. Next base: position 173,803 of record CAYGTV010000001.1, on the reverse strand, counting down.
TATCCTTCTTATCTAACGTAGCTCGGATTTGGTCGTTCATCTTCCCTTCCTTGTATAATTCAGTCGCTCGATACACAGTCGCACCAAAACCAATTTTGTTGACCACCTCAACGTATTCCTGACCATAAAGTTCAGCAAAGTTCTCATACCCCTCCACCGGAGACGGAATCTTGAACAGTGGGTGTCCCATGTATTTTGCATACACCTCTTTGTCCAAGTAACCCGGAATACCGTCCATCGGGTCAAAGTCATTGATCTCGAAGTAAAACTCGACGTTGTGCCCACGATCACGTAGGATGTCGGCCACAATCGCATGTAAAGCGGCACTGCGAAGCGAACCAACATGCACCTGCCCTGAGGCGGTTTTTTCATCACGCACAACAATCGGTTTACCTGCCTCAATGTGAGACTGGTAACGTCGCTCAACTTCATCTGCGATTTTATCTGCCCAAAACATAGTAGAGCTATCGTAGCGCACCAGTAGGTAAAAGAAAAGCCCAGCAGATACTGACTACAACAACTCTGAACGTTCCCACCCTGATATTTAAAGTTGTGTAAGTATTTCAGATACGAGGCGGACAAGCAAAAAGCCGCGAGTGGGGCGAGTGCCCAGCGAGCGGCTTTTTGCGCAGTCTAACGAAGTAGATGGAGTGCTTAAGCAACCTTTAAAACTTTGTACTTTTGGATACCGACAGGAGTCTCAAACTCAAACTCATCGCCCTTAGTCTTTCCCATGAGCGCTTCACCTAAAGGTGAAAGGTATGACAGCTTTCGGTCGTGGATGTTAGCTTCATCTGAACCGACAATGGTGTATTCTTTTTTATCTTTCTCTTTTTCTTTCTGGATCTGAACCACTGATCCAAGCCCAACCACATCACCTTTCTTTTTATCATCAACAATCTTGGCTTCTTTGATTGTTTTTTCCAAGTACGTGATTCGTTCTTCGATAGCGGCCTGCATATCACGAGCTTCTTGATATTCAGCATTTTCAGAAAGATCTCCCAGGCTTCGTGCGTATTCTAACGCTTCAGCAATTTCTTTCCGGCGGACAGTTTTAAGGTGTTCGAGTTCTTTTTTCAGTTCCTCGAATTTTTCTGGGGTTAAGAACGATTGTGCATCTGTCATAGTCTACGTTTGATTAATGAATTACAGCTATTATACGTATCATCATGCAATATGCAATTGGGGATAAATTTGCCCTTACTCTGAGACTGTTTCTGTCGCAATTTCTATACCCAGGTAGTCAGGTCGATTGATACTCATCCACTCAACTACATCACCCATGATTCGCGTTGCTCCAAGTGCATTACTGCGCGGAGCACGGTCCATCATCAAGATAAACGCATACTGAGGATCTTCGTACGGCCAAAAACCGGCTGCCCAGGAGTTGACGTACGCATTCCCGGCGCCGATCTCAGCTGTGCCTGATTTGGCTGCGATGGCTACATCGTTACGTTCAAATGCCCGAGCAGTCCCACCAGGAAAGTTCACAGTCTTGCGCATACCCTCGTGAATAATTTGCAGAATATATGGATCTAACTCGATATCGATTTTTTCACTCTGCTGACCGGCGATAACGTGCGGAGTGACTAGATATCCACCATTAGCCAGAGCTGCATAGGCGCGCAACATTTGGATCGGTGTAGTCAAAAAGCCAAACTGCCCAATTGAAGTGAAATAGGTATCACCCAAACGCCAGTCATCATTAAATACTTCCTGTTTCCAGGCGGGATCAGGGACCACGCCAGCTTGCTCTTGGGCAATATTGACCCCGGTTAGTTCCCCCATACCAAATTTATGATAATACTCCGCCATTTTGGTAATACCCAATCCTTCGATGCCATGATTTAGTCCGGCCTGCGGAGCGGCAAACTCTGGCAACCCTCCTCCGACAATATAAAAATATACGTTTGAGGAATACGCAATCGCTTCACGTACAGTCATATCACCATGAGCACGCCAGTCATTGAAAAGTGATGGATTGCTAGGGTTATATACGTTTGGAATCCGTAGCGTTCCGTTACTAAACATCCGAGTATTTTCTGATACCACCCCTTCTTTGAGAGCTGCGTAGGCCACAAACGGCTTTACGATGGAACCTGGGGTGTAAGCACCACTAATGGCTTTGTTTAAAAACGGGAGCCGGTCGTCAGTGTTGTACTGTTCTATTAGTTCTGTATCGTCACCATCGGCCATAACTTCTGGATCGTACGAAGGAAAACTAGTTAAGGCAATCAGCTCTCCGGTATGAATATTCATAATCGCACCAGCACCACTTCGAAATCCTGCCTGAGTAGTTGAGGTCGAGATGATGTTGTACATCGCCTCCGACAGCTCGGCATCAATGGAGAGCTGCAATTCTCCACCGGACACAGGTTCATCAATCGCAAATTCACTCACCACCTCCAAAAAGGCATCAACCTCAACAATCGCGCTTCCGTTTTGCCCCTTGAGATTCTCGTCAAAGGCCGATTCCACCCCACTTCGCCCTAGGTAGTCGGTACGGAAAAATACACCCGAGCTATCACGCTTTGGATAACTCACATAACCCAATACCTGACCCAGTCCTGCTCGGTCTGTATACGCCCGAATCGGAAAGTCATACTCACCACTATCATCAAGCTCATTCCACACCATTGGCTCACCCCGACGATCAGTCACCACCCCTCGCTCTGCGATAATCACTGACTGATCTCGCTGATTGTTTTCTGCTATCCCTAAATACGTCGCCCCTTCTACCACCTGCAAGTTGAATACCTGATAGATAAACGCACCAGCGATCGCCAAAAACATCCACCATACAAGTAATAGGCTTCGGTTATCAATCCGCAACTCTCGCTTCCCTTCCATTCTTTCTCGGTTAAAAGAGGATATATTGGAAGCGTCAAGCAAGACTTCTTCCACTGACACATCGGTTGTGTAACGGTCACGTAGCGTTCTCATATTATGATTTTACACCAACTAAGCGTAATTTCAGAACTTCAACCAAGAGTGCAAATGCCCCGAGACTAAGGCTGTAGACCGGAACATCACTAAAAGCCCCAAAATAAGAATCACATAACACTCCTACCACAAACAACCAGACTGTGTTGTAGCGGTACGCAAACACAGTTGCAATACCAACAATCATAGCCGCCCAGCTGTTGAGAATTGAAACTATAAATAAAAAGAGTAATACAAACGGAATCATAATTGTTCAGTTGTGGTAGCAACTGTCGATGTTGCACTGGTAGTGGCTGGGGTAATTTCAGGAATTACCAGTAAGCGATTTTGGATCTCTAACATGTACTGCTTGGCTTCTTCTCCATCAGTGGTAATGATGTCGGGTTGTGCGACAGCAACCTGGAACAGGCTGTTGATCGGGATTTCGGGCGTGATGTAGCCATATTGCTCTGGTTGGGTTGGCTCGCTTTCAACCCAAGCAATTCTCCCGTATACACCTGGGTGTACACTGGGGACATGAACCAGGTCATCAACCCGTATTGGCACACCCTGTGGTACACGTACACGAGCTACACCTCCGCCTAGCCCTTCAAGCAAAGCTGTTATATTTGGGCCAGAGAGATATACCGTTGCAAAAAAATCAGGCGTAGTAAACAATGTAACAAATGCACTGTTGCGCTGTACCGCTGAAACTACACCTATAACTGTATCTTCGCCGATATACACCGGTGACCCAGCCTCAATCCCAGCTGCCGAACCCTGATCAATTTGAATCAGATCGTATGGAAGTTCGCCTGGCCTACCAACAACAGCCGCGAGCGTTCTGGGTGAAGAGGTGGCTCCTAAAAGTGAACGCAGACGATTGTTTTCATCAAACAAGCGACGTTGAGTTAAATCCAATTTACCTGACAGAGCTAGCTCCTGTTCCAGCTGGTCAATTTGGTTTTGCATAACGATCTTGTCACGCCATAGTGTTGGAAGTACCTGATTTGATTCAGCAAACCAATTTTCAACCTGAATGACTGGATACAACACGACCCCTGCAGCAAACCTAACCACCGAAGGGATAATTAACGCTAACGCAAACAACCCAACTACCACAAAGAGCAGTCGTTTAATTTTCTGGTTATCCGAGGTGCGGCGCGAACGTATCAGCATGATCAATTAGTAAATCTTCATATAATTCGAGATCCTCTACCACAATTCCAGCGCCACGGATCACAGCCCTCAGTGGATCTGGCACCACAATTACTGGGACCTCGAGCGCATGCTCAAGGAGTGAAGCAAGTCCCGGGATAAGCGCTCCACCCCCGGCAAGATGGATTCCTCGCTGCATGATATCGGCCATCACCTCAGGTGGTGTTTCTTCAAGTACACTGCGGACACTATCGACAATAGTCTCTAGCTTTGAAGCCACCGCATCACGCACATCAGCATCAGTAATCACAACTTCCCGTGGCAAACCGGTCACAACGTCTCGACCACGTGCCACCATTTCTTTACCTGCTTCGGTATGAGCAATCGAGGCCAAAGCCACTTTGGCATCCTCTGCGGTTTTTTCTCCCACCTGGATTTTAAACTGGTCACGCATATACACCATGATTGCAGTGTTTAGGTGGTCACCTGCGACCCTCAGGTTCCTGGATACCACAAGCCCGTTAAGGGACAATACAGCGATGTCAGTTGTTCCCCCACCAATATCGATAATCATGCTACCAACCGCTTTTTGGATCGGAAGTTTTGCTCCGATGGCAGCAGCTACTGGTTCTTCAATCAGAAAAACCTCACGTGCGCCGGCATTTTTAGCCGCATCCTGAGCCGCGCGCATTTCTACGTTGGTGATACCTGAAGGCACCCCAATCAGCATTCGTGGAGCAATAAGCGTCCGCATGTCACTCCGGATTTTATTAATCAAATACGCTAACATTTCTTCTGCCACTTCAAAGTCAGAAATAACCCCATCAACCAGTGGCCTGATCACTTCGATGTGCTGCGGGGTGCGTCCCTGCATCATTTTCGCTTCGTTTCCTACCGCAGCGAGTTGGCCGGTTTTTTTATTAATGGCAACTATGGTTGGTTCATTGAGTACAATCCCCTTTCCTTTTACGTAGACAAGGGTATTGGCTGTCCCTAAATCGATCGCCACATCCGTAGACACAGTAGCAAGCAGACGACTGACATAGCGGGACATTTTTTTCATAGGTGCTCATTGTACTACGGATTGGTTTTTGGAACAAAAAAGCAGCTCATCTCTCAGAATTAAGCTGCTTGTTCTGTTAGTTTGCAGTAAAGTCTGCAAATAGCTCTTCTTCAGTTAGGTTTCGTACTTCCCCAGTTGCACGGGTCACAACTTCAAACAAGCCTGACTCTTTTCCTTTCTTACTGACAACTACTCGGTATGGCATCCCGAGCAAGTCACTATCAGCGAATTTTTCGCCCGGGCGAGCGTCTCGGTCGTCATACAGCACTGACACCCCGTTTGCTTTGAGTGTAGTGTAGATACCATCAGCCCAGTCGGTAATTTCTTTGTCGTCTGTATTTAAACCAACCAAATGCACCTGATATGGCGCTACGCTAGCTGGCCAGACGATACCTTTGTCGTCAGCAAATTTTTCCACCAATACACCCATCATACGCGTGATCCCAATTCCGTATGAACCCATCCACACTGGGATTCGCTCTCCAGTTTCATCTTTGAAGAATAGTCCGACTTCTTCACCTTTTTGACGACCAAAGTTAAAAATGTTTCCAACTTCAGCAGTTTTAGTCGCTACCAGCTCTTCTCGAGTAACACCTAGCTCTTCTAGATTAGCTTTTTCTAACACCTCTTCGTTAATAGCGATCCCCTTTTCTTTATTAATGTAGGTGATGTCTTCCCCTGCCTCACAAATGGTTTGGAATTCGTGACTGAACTCAGTAAATGCTCCACCGGCGGCAAACGTGATAAATGTATCGTCCCCTACACCCATTCGTTCAAAACATTTAGTGTAGGCAACTTTGGACGCCTCGTAGAATGCTTCGTGTTGCTCTTCAGTGGCTGCGAAACTGTAGGCATCCTTCATGATAAATTCACGACCACGCATCATGCCGCTTTTGGCTCGCACTTCATTGCGTAGCTTGTTTTGGAATTGGTAGATCGTCAACGGAAGATCTTTGTAACTAGAAACATGATTTTTCATCATGTTCGCCAATGGTTCTTCGTGACTCCAAGCCAATCCCACTTCGCCACCGGCCTTGAGTTCAGTTTTAAACCAACAATCAACCACCTCGTCGTCCCAGCGACCAGTTTTTTCCCACACATCTTTTGGCTGTAGGTTGGTTGCAATCATTTCGTTGGTTCCAATTGCTGACATTTCCTCCCGAACAATTTGTTTAATCTTTTGCACAACCATCAGACCCAGCGGCAACAACTGATAGACTCCTGCCATTTCTTTATGAATATAACCAGCTCGAATCAGTAATTGAGCATTCTTTGCCTGCTCATCAGCTGGGGCTTCTTTTTGGGTTTTGGTAAACAATTGTGTTTGTCGCATATAAGCAATAGAATAGCAGCTAGATCAACAAGGAGCAATTACTTGTTTGAACGTTTTAGAGATTGCGGATACGAGGCGAGCAAGCAAAAAGCCGCAAGTGGGGCAAGTGCCCAGCGAGCGGCTTTTTATGTAGCGCAACAAAGTAGACGCATCTATAAAAGGTTCAAAATGTCGTTGTAGGTGACAGCAACCATGAGTATCATCAGCAACGCAAACCCAACCAGGTTCATTCGGCCCGCCCACTGGGGAGGAATGTCCTTCCCAGTGACAGCTTCGATCGCGACAAATACCAGACGTCCACCATCAAGGGCTGGAAATGGTAGCAGGTTGATTACCGCTAGATTGAGTGAGATGACTGCTGTGAACGTCAGTAGCGCAGTTAAACCAAAGGCGGCGGCATCACCCACCATCCCCACAATCCCAACTGGGCCAGCCACTTGAGTGAAATCAGCAGTACCTGCAAATGACTGTGAAATAAGTGTAAACAAGCCCACTGTGATTGCCTGCAATCCATTTATGGTGGCGGTAAATCCATTGGCAATAGCTATAAAAAATGGCTGTTTTTGGATTTCAATCAGCGCTAAAGAAGCACCAACAGCATAGCGTTCTGGCTCATCGGCAATAATGCCTTGAACTGGGCTCACTGTCACAGTACTGACTTCGCCACCTAGCTGATATGACACCTCTAGATCAGCTGGTGCGTTGTCAGAAACAAAGTCAGAGAACGTTGATGGAGTAGGCATTTCAAGCGCTTGGTCGCCGGTTGTTACCATGATAATTTGCGATCCCGCTGGAATAACTGCAGCAGGACTGTCAGGTAGTGTTCCAGCAATCAGAAGTTGTGCCTCGGGACCAGCTGAGGCTTCCTCTACTGCAGTTGGGACACCGACCATGTAGGTCACTGAGAACAGCACCCACGCGAAAAGGATGTTCATCACTACCCCTGCAATCAACACCAGTGCCTGAGCCCATTTAGGACGAGAGGAGAACGATCGTGAGTCAGGGTTGTTCCGTGAATCAGCTGACCTTGAGTTGCTCGTGCTTTTCAAAACAGCTTTCGTCCCACCTTCGCCTGCTTCAGCATTCGCTTCAGATCGGCGATCGTTCGCTCCGCTCTCGACCGGAGAAAACGGCTCCTCGCCGTTTTCTCCAAATATTTTTACAAAACCACCGATCGGAAGCGCATTAAATGTGTACTCAGTCTCCCCTTTCTTGATTCCAAATAATTTTGGTGGGAATCCAATCCCAAACTCATCAACCCGCATCCCGGTTTTTTTGGCCACAATAAAGTGTCCCCATTCGTGGACAAGGATTAATACAAACAGAACAACGAGAAAGAGAAATACCGACATACTATTACGATGCTAATTCTACTTCCTTTGTTGTATAAAGTCCCTCGAGAGTTGCATTGGTCTCTTCGACTGCTTTTTGAACTTGTTCTTTCTGATTATACTTTTCATCCTCGCTGATATCACCAGCTTTTTCGTTTTTCTCGATCAGCTTCATAGCATCATCTCGAATTGCTCGAACCGCAATTCTAGAATCCTCTAGCTTGGCTTTTGCTAACTTTTGCAATTGCACTCGGCGGTCTGCCGTCAGTTCTGGAAAGATAACCCGTACACCGGAAGAATCAGTAGCTAGTGACACACCTAGGTTTGCCTCCTGGATAGCTTGTTCAATAGCAGAAATTTGTGACGAATCAAACGGTGAAATACGAAGCGTACGAGCGTCTTCTACTCCTACAGTAGAAACCTGATTCATCGGCATATACATCCCATAACTTTCAACTGTTACGCCATCAAGCAGGGCTGGACTTGCTTGTCCGCTTCTGATAGCTGAGAATTCTTTTTTTAGCCAGTCTACTGACTCCGCTAACTTAGTTTTGATTGCTTGTATATCCATAGTGCTTGTTAGTGTATCATTTTGCTCGTTACTTTCGTAGTGGAATTGCCAATGCTATATGTTCCAGCAGCATTTTATTACCAGCGCCCCGAGTGGCTAGCTTTTCCCCAGCCAGACGCACGGCTGGTAGTGCAGTAGGCGGAAGATCAGTACTTTTGTAGTTGTGTACACCCCTAAGGATGGTTTGCAACCATTGTGGATCTTTGGTTTTCTGCCAGGTATCAATTTGCTGGAGACGCTCAGTTGGTGTAGCCGCGAGAAAAACATTCCAGGCCGTATCGTCATTATGAGTAGCGTGGTGAACCACACTGCCAACCCGAGACATAAGCGTCGGTAGTAATCCGACTGATTCTGGTAACACCAGTTGAAATGATAATCCTTGCGGTGGCTCTTCAAACAACTTCAGCAAAGCGTTCTGGGCTTCGTGTGTCACAAACAAGGTGCCAATCACAAATACATAGTCATTTCCGGTTGATGGGCGGAGGTGGGCTTGCTTGGTTATAGCTTTCACCTCATCAACCCCGACTTTTTCATGCACAAAAGTGGTTATTGGCTGCGTAGTGTCAGGAATGTAAGACAGAGGCTGCGCACTACGAATGAGCGTAATTGGATGTTGCATAGATGCATTGTGAAGCCAGCTGGTTATTTTTGCAAATCGAGAATATGACGAATCACGCGACGTAGGTAGTGATCAAATGTCTCACCTTGTTCATAGATGATCCCTTGTTCGTATCGCCAACCATTCATGTAGTCAGTAATACTTTGCTTGATCTCTTGGGTTGCGCCCTCAAATCGACCAGCCAAAAGAAGTGGGATTTGTAGGTCTTTGATTTTTTGATATAGCGGGTGCTCTACTCCGTTTGGACCTGTACCAAACAGGCCACTTTTCTTGAACAACATCCAGTCAGACAGGAGTTGGTTTAACCCTTCGTTCACCTCCTGAGATCGTAGAGGATCCTCTGCTCTGTTTGAAATTGAATCTTGCGTTGGGACATCAGCGACTGATTTGAGCGGCTCAGCAGATTCCGAAAGAGATTTAACTGGCGCTGGCTTGATCGCTGCTGCTGCTGCGTGCCAACGGCTATCTTCTATCGGGGTTGAGACTGGCTCTTTTGGCGGCTGCGGAGCAGGCGGGATTTCTGGTTTTGGGGTTGGTTTTGGTTTCACTTCTTCTTGTTGCACAACTGGTTGTGGTTCAACACGAGGAGGCTCTACCATAGGTGAAACTAGGGCAGGTTCTGGCTCTGGAGGTAGCACCGGCTCAGGAGCTAGTTGGAGCGCTACCGGTTCAGGAGTTGGCACTGGTGGTGCTGGAGCTATAGGGACTGGAGTAGGCTCAGGTTCAGGAGTTTCAATCGGGCGCGGCTGCTCAAGCACTCGTTCAACCTCAACAAAAGCTGCTTCTAATCGCTCCATCGTGCTGACACTGTTTACTCCGGAGCTTAGTTTCTTCATTGCATCCAACAAAGCTGACATGTACTCACGCCCAACTGCATTGTCGATATCTACCAAATTGACTGGGTTACCAATCTTTTCATTCACTATAGATTTGATTTCCCGGACCCGTGCGAGTGCAGCAGAATTGTCTGCACTTGGGGCTGGCGCAGGGGCTGCAGGAGCAGGCTGTGGGGCTGGTTGAGGTACAACAGGAGCAAGTGGCCGTGCTGCCTGTACTGGGGGTACTTCAGCTGGAGCTGATTGAACTATTGGTGGCACTGGGGGCACGACAGGGACAGGTTGAGGAGCAGGTGCAACCGGTACTGCAGCTGTCTCCACTACTGGCACCGAGGCAGTGAACATCACTGGTACATTTCGAGAAGACCCAAATTCAGGTGTTGGAGCTGAACTAGGCGCGGCCGCTTGGGGTAAAGGCTGCACTGCTAAACTAGCCAGCTTTTGTTCAATCTGAATTTTAAGTGACGGGTCTTTTCCACCATTGGTATACGACAAAACCAAGTCGCGCAGGCTGTTTTTATCAGCCGGTGAAATGTCGCTTTTTCGAACAGACGCCAAAACATGCATCACTGCTTGCGGAGTATCAAAAGAAAACGCTCCCAGAGAAGAACCAGAACTAGACATATACGACTATAGTACCATTTAACTTAGATAGCCAGTTGTAATCAACTGTGTATTACTACTTAGTATAAGTAGTAATAATGTACTGATCGACAACTTCTTTGAATGTTTGTTTGGGATCAACCTCGACAGTAGTCATGATGTCCTCTTCTAATGCAGCCCATTTATTATAGTCATCACGATCAATTCTATATGACATCAGTTTCCACTCCAGTTGCTGTGGACTATCCTGCCAATCCATAACTTCTTTGAACGACAAATCTTGAAATACTTCATAGGGACTGACATCATTGCTAATTATGCTGTCCCACCAGCTTTTTGTATTTTCAATCTTTTTGACTCCTGCTTGAATAACAGCCTCCTGATTTATTTTTTCTGACGCTTCTTTGGGCTGTGACTGTATTTCAGTAGCTTTTGCAGCTACAGATTCTGGAGTAAATGAAGTTGTTGTCGGAACTGCATCTGGTACTACCAATTCTTCCTCATAATCATCCTCATCTTCAAACAACTCGTCACGAGCATCAGACCCGGCAAAGGCTTCCATATCAATTGGTTCACCATAAGTGTTATCGTCAGACTCTTTTTGCTCCGGAGAATAAACGTTCTCAGAAACCGATGCAACGTCGGGTTCATCATCCATGTCCTCCTGTTCTTGTTCTTGAGCAATTACTCTCAGGTTTTCGGTATCTTGCTGGGTCTCTTGTATGTCTTTGGCAATTTCTTCGCTATAGCGACTACTGACACTAAAATCAATTCCCGGTGTTGCGGTTGATTGTAGCTTTTCAATGATAGTCTCAGGCTCTTTAAGAACCACTGGTTCTAGGCCGATAGAAATAGATTCACCTTCATCCAGATCAAGGTTTTTAATCCTGAGGCCAGTTTCTTTTTTAGAAGACGGGCTTAGGTCATATCCGACTCCCTCTTGCGGAAGCACATCGTTACCAACCAGTTCATCTACCACACTTTTTATTTCTTGAGCAATCTGTTCTACATGCGCTACTGCAGCAACATCCTTTCCTTCATCAGTTTCTTTTAGAGCCCTCTGATACTCACGAACTAACGAATACACTCGTGAACGGTTAGTTGCTGTTATAAAGCCGTGTTCATCAAATTGCTCTTGTGCATACGTTCCTGGATCAAACTGTTGCTCTACTTCTGAATCGTACTCAGTTTCAGCTTGAATAGATGTTTCTACAGCATTATATGCAGCTTGAACCGCTTCCCCATCTTCATTGGTGATCTCTTCACCAGCCTCTAGTTTTGCTCTAATAGAACTTAGCTTATCCTCTAGGTCGTTCAATTTATCAAAAGCATCAGTGTACCCAAACTCAGCTGCTTCTTCTGATGAAGAAACCAACCGATCTAATACCAAATTTTCGGCTGCTATCATGATGTTATCGATACCTGTTTCAGAATCTAGTGATTCTTCAACTTCCTCGGTATCTTCAGTGTTTTCAAACTTCTCGGGCTGGGTGATTTTGGCATACACAGGACCAAAAGCATCGGCGTTTCTCCGGGCACTATTATATTTATTCTCTGGAGCTACATCAAATGCCATATTGCAAAAAGTATACCACTACAGTGTAATAGTTGGACGTTGCGGCTTATGATAACGAGCGGCAATATCGGCCTCAATCTGCGCTCTTGGACGGCCGTGTTTAGCGGCGCTCATGGCGATCATTTCTTGCACCCGACCTAGATCAGGTTCTGCTGGAGCCATAGTACCCAGACTAAACGGCAATGTTGGTGTACCGTCTGCCAGTACTCGCATAAAGGCATTGCGGTTTGGCACGTTCATTAGGTCGTTTGCCGTGAATGTGGGAGCGTATTGTTGCTCTAGGAACTGAGCATCATCGGGACCAACCCGAAAGGCTGCCATTGAACCGACGTTTCCAAATACTGCATCTTTGATGTCTGGGTCTAGTTGAGCAATATACTGGTGAGCGATGGTGAGGCCAAGTTTATATTTACGAGCCTCAGACAGGATCGCCGAAATCGAGTTGGTTGAAACGTTTTGGAACTCATCCATGTGTAGGTAAAACGGTGGGAATCCACGAGTCGGATCATCTACCCGAGACAGAGCTGCCATGAGGATCTTCCCGACAAAAATCATCCCGATCAAGTTAGCATTAATTTCACCCAACCGTCCCTTTGAGAGGTTTACCAAGAGAATCTTTTTATTATCCATCACTTCACGGAAATCAAAGGCACTCTTTTGCTGTCCGATGATCGGTCGCATGTAGTCGTTGGCGGTAAAGACGTCGAATTTAGATACAATGTACGGCACTATGTTCTCGAGTGACGCTTCCCCACCCGCTTTGCCGGCAATTTCTTTCCAGAACTGGATCACCACCGGGTTGGTTGCCTTGGCCAGTTTTTGCCGACGGTATGATGCATCAGATAGCACCCGACCGATGTCCATCAAGGTGTTGCCACTTTCAGGATCTTCCATCACCAACATAGTGGCATTTCTGAAATACTGTTCAAACATCGGCCCCATTGATTCTGGGTTGGCTCCGTATAGTTTTTGAAAGATGGAAAATAGTTCATTGACGACAAACGTCTTTTGCTCTGGTTTGCTGTAGTCGTACTCGAGCATGTTGAGACCCACCACATTGTCGAGGTTTGACGGGTCAAAGTAGATCACATCGTCTGCTCGCTCGGGCGGCACTGCTCCAAGCACATCTTCGATGTCAGTACCGTGCGGATCGATCATACACACACCATCCCCACGCAGAATGTCCTGCACGATCATATTTTTCATCAGCGTGGTTTTACCAGTACCAGTCTGACCAATGATGTAGAAATGACGCAAACGATCTTCGTCGCTAATATAGATTTCCTTTTCTACGTTGCGATGGCGATTAATCCCCAGCAACGTGCCGCTATCTGGCATATTTGATGGCGCCGGTGCTGTTTGTACGTTTGATTGTTTGAACTGGTGAGCAGACTGTACTCCAGACCCCGGGAAATGGGCCAACGTTGCTAGCTCGTCGAGTGCTAGCGGCATTATTTTCCTTTGGTCAAACTGTCGAAATGAAAATGCTTTGGCTGCCAAGCGAGACTGTTTCCCTTTAAGTCTGGTAAACACCAGCTGGTTAGCATTAACCGTATCAAACTGGTTCCAGGCTGATTCAATTTCAGTCATAATCTGCTGCACACGCCCCTTATCAGCCGCAGACACTACCACTCGGACCACAACCTCAGCGATGTCTTTGGCGACTTTTGAACGAAATAAGTCAACCACATCGGTATCAACTTCGAGTGGTTTTTCAAATTCTGTTTCAGGTTTTTTGTTACCGGTAAACAATCCACCTATTTCTGCCACAAACGCACCACCAGCTGTACTGCGTGAGATGGCCTCCTCTGGTTTCATTCCATTGGAGATTTTTTTAATAATCGACAGGTACTTGTCGTGATACTTGCCCTGTGGATGACGGATAGCAAACTGGGCTGCTGCCCCCTCAGAACGGGTAATTTTAGAAAATGCGTTGAGTATCACCTCGAGTGGGTCCGTGGTAAATTCGGCAGCGGTTTTAATTGGATACAGCGGATGTTTTTTGAGCGAGAGTTCGGCTACCTCAGTCACACCACCTTCCATGTACACGTTGTAGTCATGCGGTTGAACTGCTAGCTCGGCGTGAGGAAATAGTGACAGTGTCTGCTTTTCAAATAGTGAGGTGAATTCGTTTGGTACGGCAACGTAAAATACAATATCTTCACTATTATTTGATACCGCAATTTCAAATATAAAATGATTGCCAGATTTTTTTGAGCCAATGGTTCTTAGTCCAGCCAGTAGCTGCTCCATTGTTCCAACCAGGTCGGTAAGTGGTGCTGGCGGGGCGTCTGCTTTTTGAGCTGGCAGGGTTACCTCGTAGAGCGTCATGTGTAACACGTGCCAAGGTGGCACTCCTTCCTTCAGACCAGCAATCGACGATCCGCCGTTGATCATTTCAATCAGGCGACGATGAACCTCATCAATTGTGTACACATCATTGGTACTCTCAAGTACCGACAAGGCGTTTTTAATTCCTTTCTCCTTGGCAATCTGCAAAATATCCTCGACTGGATTAATCGACAGCTCAATGGTGGCAACGGCCTCGGCCATATCTTGACCAGATAGTTCGTAACTGGGGTCCAGGACCATTTTAGGTGTGAACTGATGATACTTGTTCAACTCCTGCTTACCGATCGACTCACGCTCAACTGAGTCCAGTTCTGTCACGCGACTAAGTACCTCTCGCTCTTTATGAGCCAGCTGCTCGCGCAGGTACGCCACCTCTTCGGCCGGACTAGAAAATTGTTTAGGTCCACCTTCCATTACTTATTATCATACCCTGCCTGATAGAGGAATTAAGCCCATTGCCATGGATAACAATCACCAGACACACGACCGAACTTCAACTTCATTTTCAGGTTTCCAAGCAGGTGTTGTCAAAAGTAACCATTCCATGGAACCTTTAAAATAAAAGCGATTTTTTGGTTTAATAGTTATACAATCTCCAGCTGATACATCAACCGGTTCATCATTTATAAAAAACCTTGCTGAACCAGACAAAATTACATACGTAAAAGTTGATTCTTTATCATAAAATTCTTGATTGTGTCCAGTTTCAGTTTTACCTCTGACAATGCCCATTCCGTCAACGTCAGGGTAAACAGTCAAGTCGATTTCAAACTTCAATTTTGATGTCAAGGTATTTTGTTTAGTCAGTTTATACATAATATAATATATTACCCTGATAGCCAGGAAACAACGACTGTCGTGGTTGTGCGGCGGACAAAGAAAGCCTGGGCTTACCCGCGTATCGCAAGGAGGATTAAAGCGAAATTTTAGAGCTCCAGTTCCAGGGATTGACCAATTTCTAATGACTAGTGGGAATATAGAAATGGAAATACTCCTGTGGTAATCCCTTGGTAGGTCGAATCCGGAACAAAGTAAAATATAGTCGCTACGCTCGTGATTTTACTTTTTTGCAAGCACTGCTCGCTTATACACATCCAAATGCTCCAGCGCAATTCCTGTCCCCTTCGCTACGCAAAATAGTGCTTGGTCAGCGACTACCGCTTTTACACCAGTCCGGCGACGGATGAGTTCTGGGAAATTGCGCAGCTGTGATGTACCGCCGGTCATGATAATCCCACTATCGATAATGTCTGATGACAGCTCGGGCGGTGTTTCCTGGAACACAGTTTTAATTGCAGCGATCATTTCTTTTAGCTCCTTGCTGATTGCCTTTACGATTTCATTTGATTTTATTTCAACTGTCCGCGGTAGCCCGCTGACCATATCACGACCGTTGACCTCCATTGCTAGCTCATCTTCTAAAGGCAGAGCGCTTCCGACCCCAATCTTGATTTCCTCGGCAGTTTTTTCTCCTATTGCTAGATTTCTAGTTTTTTTGACGTAGTCAATAATCGCAGCGTCAATCTTGTTCCCAGCACATTTGACCGAGTTGGAAGACACAATACCCCCGAGCGAAATGACCGCAACGTCGATCGTCCCACCTCCGATATCAACAATCATGTGTCCTTGTGGCTCATAGATTGGGACCCCGGCACCAATGGCGGCCAAAATTGGCTCTTTGACCACAAAAGCATTTTTAGCCCCTGCTTTCATTGCTGCTTCTACTACTGCTCGACGCTCGGTACTGGTCACACCAGCCGGCACTGACACCATCACGTCTGGTCGAAATAAACTAAAACTACTCATAGATTTACGTAAAAAGTACCGGAGCATCGCCTCGGTCACCCGGTAGTCTGCAATCACCCCGTCTCGCATCGGGCGATACGCTCGGATACTTTCCGGTGTTCGACCAATCATCAGTTTTGCCTCGGTTCCTACAGCTAGAACTTTGTTATCATCACTCACCGCCACCACTGACGGTTCGTTTAAAACAATCCCCTGTCCTGGTACAAATACGAGGATGTTGGTAGTCCCAAGGTCAATACCAATTTTAGGCGTAAAGTTAGAAAAAAATGACATATGTAATAAGTGTCAGTCAGTGTACCAAGCGCTGGTAAAAAAGGAAGCAGAAAGGCCGCTCCGGTGTTGTTCCGGAACGGCCTTTGTCTTAGCTTAGCTTGATGTAAGCTCGCCAAGCTTGTGTTCCGGCCGAATGGCCAGATTCCAGGTCAAGCATTTCTTCCTCTTTAAACTGGCGCTGCTGCCAATTTGCTCTGCGGTTTAATGCAACTCCCAGCATCACCACCACGAGAGCCAAAACACCCACAGTGTTGACGATCAACGGCAGTGGACCTTCAGCCCACTGCAACAAAACCCAGAGCAGCAGCAGCGACACGCAAAACCAGTTAAACACCTTGCTGGCGAACGCTTTGATTTTAGTGAACAACGACATGGCTTATCTCCTATATTGCCATTTAATCGTAAATTATACATGTAATATGTATAAAGTCAATGTTTATAAAGTACTAACCACATAGCAGATCTGCTATACTACTGGGATGAAATCGGAAACAAACATCGGTAGTCGGATTGCAGACCTACGTGAATCAAGTGGCCTCACCCAGTCAGACTTAGCTAAAAAAATTAACAGCACTCAATCAGCAGTCGCGCGGATGGAGTCTGGCCGGCAAAATGTCTCAGCTGAAATGCTGGCAAAAATTAGCAAGGCGCTAGGTAAAAACCTAGTAACCCTCTCCCCTGGCACGATGAACCTACAAATTGAAGGTGGGCACAAGTTATCTGGAACTGTTACTACTAACACCAGCAAAAACGGTGCGGTGGTACTTTTATGTGCAGCGCTCCTTAATAAAGGAAAGACTACTATTCATAAAATGCCACGGATCGAGGAGGTATACCGCCTAACCGAGGTACTCGAGAGTATCGGTGTCAAAATCGAGTGGAGCGGCAGCACACTGACCCTTACCCCACCCAAACAATACGACCTCAAGGGTATCGACATCGCATCGGCGAAGCGGACCCGTAGTATCGTGATGTTTATCGGACCATTGATTCATCACCTCAAGAAATTTGCTCTACCTCAGTCTGGCGGTTGCAAACTTGGTTCTCGTACCGTCCGACCACACTTTTTTGCCCTGGAGCACTTTGGGGTTGCTATCGATGTTACCGAGGATGCCTACAAAGTGTCATATACACCTAAAAAACCCAAAGAAATTATCCTCTATGAGTCGGGTGATACAGTGACTGAAAATGCACTCCTTGGTGCCGCTCTCTCGCCCGGTGTCACCACGATCAAATACTGTAGTGCCAACTACATGGTGCAGGAACTATGTACGTTCCTTGAGGCAGTCGGGGTACAAATTGATGGTATCGGAACCACTACCCTCACTGTGCACGGCATCAAAGAGATAGATCAGCACATCGAATACACACTTTCTGAGGACCCAACTGACAGTATGTTTTTTATCGCAACTGCAATCACTACTCATTCCAAAATCACCATCGAGCGTTGCCCGATTGAATTCCTAGAACTAGAACTACTCGTCCTTGAAAAAATGGGATTGAAATATAAAAAAACAAAAGTGTATATTTCGGACAACGGTCGTACCAAACTGGTAGACCTCACCATCATGCCGTCGAAACTGACAGCGTCACTCGAGAAAATCCACTCGCGACCATACCCGGGAATTAACGCTGATAACCTACCTTTCTTTGCCGTCATTGCCACCCAAGCCATTGGTCAAACCCTCATCCATGACTGGATGTATGAAAAACGCGCGATTTACTTTACTGAGCTCGATAAATTGGGCGGTGAAACCGTCCTCGCAGACCCACACCGCATCTACATCACCGGACCAAGCAAACTACGAGCGACCGAACTGGTTTGTCCTCCTGCCCTACGTCCGTCGACGATCTTACTAATCGCTATGCTAGGAGCTAGTGGAACGTCCATCTTACGCAACATCTACAGCATCAACCGCGGCTATGAAAAGCTGGTCGAGCGACTCACCGAACTAGGTGCCAAAGTTGACTATTTAGAGGAATTCTAGTTAGATCACTACAAAGCACATCAAACAAGTCATTGGGAGAATTCTAAATGACACCAATCGAAAAAGCTTCATTCGAAGCGACTATGCGTGAAATTCGAAAATTGTATCGGCGCCACGCAGCTGGAGAGATTAACGCCAGCACATTCACTGAACAGTCAGGAAGACTATTCAAGCAACTAAAAATTCACCACATTCAGTCGATGGTCACAACCACAGCTGAAGCTGCAGAAACGGAACTACGTTCGTATGAAAAGCAATTCGGCCTTGAACTTCAACTTGAATCTAGACTTTTCTATGAAAGAGGACTCAAGGCAGAGATTGAAATAAGCGTGGGTGGAGTAATTTATGGTGGCATTTATATTGGACCTCGGTTCGACTGGAGTCAACTTGCTGTAGGTGAGGGTAATCGCTATTATGGACCAAACCTTTACACCAAAAAGATGGCCAAGCGATGGAAGAACGTCGATGACTTTGATTTTTCCTCTTATTTGGGAAAACTAAAACAGCGTATTGAAGATTCTGAAGCTGAAAAACAAAAACAAGATGAGCGCAAGGCTCAAGGTTTACCTCGCCATGAGGATGACGAAATTCCTTTCTGAATCTAGCGACTTAAGAAACGAATCGGCCTACGGGCCGATTTTTCTTATTTTGCTATACTACCCCTATGCACGTCATTGTTGTCACTCCGCTCATCCGAGGCACTCAGCTCGAATCCCTCTCCTACTTCTCTAGCGTGCCATACGACATTGGTAGTTTTGTGCAGGTACCGATTCGCGGAAAAACTCAATCAGCAATCGTAACTGCAGTCCGGCCGGCTCATGCCAGTAAAACCGCCCTCAAAGCAGCCAGCTTTTCATTGCGTAAGCTACCGCAACAACCAGGCGCAAGAGCGCTTCCAGCTGGACTGCGGGCAGCTGCCGAAGCGCTCGCCAACCAGTACCCTGCCACAACCGGATCTATCATCTACCAACTTCTGCCACCTGACGTCCGCAATGGCTCTCGTCCATACCCATTAAGCGAAGACAGTGAACTAAGCGAAGACACCACGCCACAACTACTCACCGCCCGCACCGACGAGCGATACATCACCTACCAAAGCCTGGTTCGCACCCAGTTCGCTAAAAAGCAGTCTGTCATACTAGTGGTCCCAACAGCAGCGTACGTGGCTAATTGTGCCGCCAATATGTCAAACGGCATCAAGGATCGGGTTGTCACCCTCTCACCAATGATGACCAAATCAGCCCGGGACAAGGCATATACAGACATCGAGGACACCTCGACCGCCAAACTAATCATCACCACCCCAGCCTATGCGTATATCGAGCGATCAGACTGCAGCACAATTATTGTTGAACATTCTGGCAGCTCGCACTACGTCGCCAGGACCAGACCATACCTCGACCACCGTGAGGGTCTCAAAGCTTTTGCCAAAGCCTGCGGACGCCAAATTATCCTCGGCGACACAGTCCCTAGCACCGAAGACGAATACAAACGTCGAGAAGACATTTATCACACCTATGACGAACCGACAAAACGGATGGCCTTCCCAGCGCCGCTTTCAATCGTCTATCAAAAGGACAAAGCAAAGCCAGACGTACCATTTGTTTTGTTTTCTGATGAACTTAAAAACTCAGTCAAGCGAGCGCTCGAAGGGCGAGGTAGAGTTTTCCTGTTTGCTGCCCGCCGAGGTTTAGCGCCAGTAGTTGCCTGTATTGACTGTAGCCACATCTTTCGTTGTCCTGACTCTGGAACTCCGTACTCTTTATTACGTACCTATGATTCCAACCAAGAAGAACAACGATGGTTCGTATCCGGCACCTCTGGGCGCAAAGTGCCAGCGGCTGACACTTGCCCAAAATGTGGATCATGGCGGCTGCGTGAGCGAGGTATCGGACTACAACAAGTAGCCGACGAATGGATCAAAGAATTCCTCGATACTGACGTAACTGTCATTGACCAAACCGTCGCCAAAACCCCCAAAGAAGTTCACAAACAAACTAATGACTTCTTTAAAAAACAGTCTGGAGTTTTAATTGGAACCCAGGTGGTACTACCCTACCTGCAACAAGGTCTCGCTGTCAGCGCGATTGTATCCCTCGACGCCGCCCGCAGTATTCCGACTTGGCGAGCTGACGAGTCGCTCTTTAGATTGCTACTCACGCTGCGAGAATCCAGCAGTCAAGAAGTCCTCGTCCAAACCCGGACCGAGACTGACAACCTACTTACCTACGCTACCCGCGGAGCAATCGAACGATTTTACGATGACGAGCTAGAACTACGACGGATGGTGCAGTACCCACCGATCTGTACGTTTATCCTACTCACCTGGGCTGGTAGCAGCAAGGCAGCCAGTGACACCGAAGAGCTCATAGTCAATACTCTCAAAGATGAACAAATCCAGTGCTATAACCATCCGCATTCCACCAACAATAAAGTCATGCGGCACGGTCTTATTCGTCTCAACCCAGAAGACAAGCAGTCGTACGTCACTACGCTAGACAGACTCCGGTCACTCCCTCCTTATGTAAAAATCGAAGTGAACCCAGAACGGATTGTATAGGTTGACTTTTATACAAAAGTGTGTTAAATTCTTGTCGGAAGAAGAAGAAATAGGCAATCAAGGAGTAGCCTCATGACAACATCTACCCTCCCTCAACGCACCAAGATTATCGCCAACAAAGTTCCGCTCGCGCTGGTGGACAAGACAGCAAAAGACATGGTCCTGACGTTTGTCACCAAAGTGCTCGACGTTAACAGTGGCGACATCGACCCAATCGTGCAGACTGCCATTGGCGACGAACGGCGGATTGTTATTCAAACCGCTTTCATCCCCGACCCAGACAAAACGCTCCGCGAGTTGTACGAATTCGCTAAGAAGGCGACTGAATACATGGCGATGCTGGATGAGGATATCGACTTCCACATCCAGGAAACTGGCGCAGGGTCGAGTGGCGAGAACCTTGTGTGTAAACGCATGGTTGGCGGCACATTCTGGCCAGACCGATTGCGTGTTCAGTGTGCACTTGGCGACGTGACAGTAAAGTCAAACCGCCCTCGGAGGCTCACGCCCGCTGAGAAAGCTGCCGGGTTTGCATTGTTTCCTCAGGAAGCGGTGTCGGCTGATGAAGAGCCGATTTGCGGGAATGTTATCAACATCCTAAGCTCAGCACATAGCGAATGTCTGAGCCAGGCTGAAATTGATGGTACTGCTGCCATCTTGAACAAGTAGCACCATTGGACCATCCACGCACTTGTGGGTGGTCCTTTTCTTTTTCTTACTGGACTACACACTCTATTTACCGTATATTTTCTATATCTATGGCTAAACTAGTCCCTGAAAACCACCCTGCCCTACACGCAATTGCCGAGGAATGCACTGCGGAGGATTTTGCTGACGGTACAGTAACCAAAATCATCAAAGACTTACGTCAGGCAATCAAAACCTATGACGTAGATGGTTACGCTGCGGTTGCTATTGCTGCACCGCAAATTGGTGTGAGTAAACGGGTGTTCTTGATCGAGGACCAGTCAGAGGGCGACGATCGCGAACGAGACCGACTTCCAACCATCATTGCGGTCAACCCACGCTTTATCAAAGTATCTAAAAAAATGCAGGAAATGGGTGAAGGTTGTCTGTCACTTCCCGATACCTACGGCATTGTTGCTCGGCACAAAAATGTCACCATCGAGGCGCAAGATGAAAACGGTAACACCTTTACCCGTGGTGCAGGCGGCCTGCTTGCACAAATCATGCAACACGAATACGACCACCTGGATGGAATCTTGTTCCCTGACCGAGCGATCAGAACTTGGACTAAAGGCAACGAACCCGAAGAATTTAAATCTGAAGAAGACTAATGTCTAAAACAAAAACAAACATTGCGTATTTTGGCGGTGAACCTTTGGGTGTACCGGTGTTAGAAGAACTATATCTGACAGGTATTACACCTAACCTGATAGTCTCTAGCCCTGACAAACCAGTTGGACGCAAGCAAGTAATGACCCACCCGCCAGTTAAAGTGTGGGCACAAGAAAAAGATATACCTGTATACCAACCTGAATCATACAAAGACAATAGCGTGCGTGAATATTTTGAATCGCAGGAATGGGATGTATTTGTTGTGGTGGCATACAACTACATCCTGCCAAAGTGGCTATTGGACATTCCTAAACATGGAGTGATCAATGTTCACCCCTCAATGCTTCCACTGTTGCGTGGTGCCAGCCCAATCAGAACCGCCATCAAAGATGACCTGCGTGAAGCCATCGGGGTCACCATTATGAAAATGGACGCTACCATGGACACCGGACCAATCCTTGACCAGATTCCTGTGCCAATCAGTGATGAGTACTGGCCCGTACCTGGACCAGAACTCGACCTCGCACTAGCTCAAACAGGTGGAGCTTTGCTAGCTGATGTGCTGCGAGAATACATCGCCGGGCACATTGAACCCCAAGAACAAGACGACACCATGGCGACCTACTGCGGACGCTTAACAAAAGCCGACAGCGAGCTAATCATCAACCCTAAAAAACTACCAACTAGTAACCAAGCTCGGCTGGCCTGGCTCAAAATCAATGCTTTCATGGGTATTGGTGACACGTGGTTTATGCATGAGGGCAAACGCATCAAAATCAAAGAGGCGGAGTTTTCCATGGGAAAACTCCGCCTCATCACAGTTATTCCTGAAGGAAAACAAGCGATGCCGTTTGATGTTTGGCTAGCTAGCCTTGGCGAGAAATAAGTCGCTTCATCGCTCGTCCTGCTCGTTTCCCTAATGTATCTTTTTTACTTTTATTTCGGCGAAGCTTTTTATCGAGCTCGTCGCGCACCTCATCTACTGCCGCTTCAAAACTTTCTTCGGTTGCTTCTGCTCGATATAGTTCACCCTCTAGCTGCAAATTGACTGCAAAGTGAAAGATTTCTCCATTATTGTTCGCGGCAACCTTGTCGAATTCAGCGTCACAAATTACTGACTGGTCGTCTGCAATAAATTTCTTGAGTGATCCTAGTTTGTGCTCTGTAATGGTGGTGAGTACTTGGGCTTCGGCGTGGTTGTTGTAGTTGAAATTAATGTTCATCAGTTTGTTTGATTACCAAATAAGCGTCTGCTTTTCTACTCTGTACCCTACCCCTCACAAGACACGCAGGTAGAGTCACTCATGTGAATCCGTGGTTTTGCAACTGCGGTGGCTACCCCGGCATAATTCTCTCGAATATAGTCAATGATGTCGTTTGATTCGTACATCGCGACATCTTTGTCTGTATCTACGAGGTATGGAACCTGTCGTTTACCACCTTTTTCGATCAACTCAGCAGCTAAAGCAGCGTCATCTTCAATATCCTTGAGGTCGAACTCAACCCCAAGGTTTTCTGCCATCTGCAATACTCGTTGGCAAAATGGGCAAGATTCTGTGTAGTATAAGCTAAGCATAACGTTTGAAAGATTATTGTAATTCCTCTACAGTATACTACAAATTTCAGTACAAGATATTTCAAAAAAAGCACCCACACTGCGTTACACTAGAGCTACATGCAATTCGTACGTTCATTAACACAAAAACTAAAGCATCCGCATGCCCCTGGAACAGTGATCGCGCATTCACCAGCTACATCAGGGCTATATATCGGTTCACCATCCATCACCATAACTGAAGCAGGTCTACTGCTAACCAGCCATGATTTTTTTGGGCCGAACTCTGACGAACACCATGCACCACAGACCTATATCTATGCCAGTAAAGATAACGGCACCTCATGGAAACTAGTAAGTAAAATCAAGGGAGCGTTTTGGTCAAAACTCTTTTGGCATGACGACTGTTTATGGCTACTAGGTACCGATCGACACCATGGAAATCTGGTGATTCGTAAATCAACTGATTTTGGCAAAACTTGGACCGAACCAACCGATCGTAAAAACGGCTTATTGGCAGATGGCGAATTTCACTGCGCCCCAACCCCGTTTGTTCAGCACGAAGGGTTTTTGTGGAAAGCATTCGAGCAGAAAATCGCCAACGAAACAGAATGGCCCAAATACTACAGCCCACTGATTCTTTCAATTTCTACTGATGACAATTTACTGGACGCTGCTAACTGGCGAATCTCAAACACGTTGCTATACAACCCAGATTTGCTTGAGGGAAAGTTTGGAGGTTGGTTGGAAGGTAATGTTGTTCATACCCCTCAAAACACACTGGCAAACTTGCTGCGGGTCGAAAATGACTACACCCACACAGAACACCTCGCATTCTGTGACATTAACACTCAGTCAAACCTGCTGACTCCAAACAAATCTCATGCTTTCGTGCAATTCCCCGGTGGCAGCAAGAAATTTATGATTCGGCTTGATACAGTCAGTAAAAAATACATCGCGCTCACAAACACCATCAAGGAAACAAACGATACAAAAGACGTCGAGCCAGATAATTTACGCAATCAGCTATCATTGGTTTCTTCCACCGACCTACTTACCTGGAAAATCGAGCAAGAAATTCTATACCACCCCGACCACACTAAAAACGGTTTCCAATACGTGAGCTGGGTCATCAAAGACAAAGATATCTTGTTTGTTAGTAGAACGGCCACTGACGATCGCTCTGGTGGCGCAAACTCATTCCATAACGCAAACTACCTAACTTTTCATATCATCAAAGATTTTAGAACGTTACTATAAAAAGCTGGCCGAGTGATCGGCCAGCTGTACGCTTGTTATGTTATGCGGCGAGACGCATTTCTGTGACTCCTTTTTGATACGAGATCGACAGATTGTCACCCAACTGCATGACGTGAGCTCGGATCGATGTATCATACACCCAGTGTGCACCCTTGATCCAAGAGGAAACAAACCCTTGTTCCAAACCAAAGCGGTAGAACGCCACCTCGTCGGCCCGAACCACAAACTGAACCATCGGGCGCAGTGTGTGTTTGAGAAAACGAAGTGACAGCTTTGCTACCTGATATCCAACAGCATCAGCTGACACAGCGGCATACTCACCGACAAACTTTGAACCAGTAACCTGCATGGTAAATACTGGAACCAAGGCACTGCGTGAATCA
Organism: uncultured Candidatus Saccharibacteria bacterium; assembly: GCA_964353135.1. Taxonomy (GTDB): domain Bacteria; phylum Patescibacteriota; class Minisyncoccia; order Phycocordibacterales; family UBA918; genus OLB19. The sequence goes on along the minus strand of CAYGTV010000001.1, from coordinate 148,315 downwards.
CCGACAGCCAAACATGCATGCGTTGGTTTTGCGGGCTCCGCGTACGGAACTACACCTAGCTGCTGCAGCCGATTGAGCTCAGCCTCATAGAACGCAATTTCGTCCTCGATGCGCTGCCACAACAGTTTCAGTAGCAGGTATGGCGCACCATAGATACTTTGACGACGGTTCTGATGCAGATAGTCATCAAACTGAACCTTGCCATCAACCAGCAGCGACCGACGATTGAGATATGATAATTCGTCTTCAGTTTTATCCCAATCAAAACCATGCCAACCCGGGCTCCAGTTGCCGGCATGATCAGCGATCATATAAGTACGTTCGGCTCCAAGGGTCGGTTCTCCAGCACCAGACTTGAGGATCGACATGTCTTTGATCCGAACTGAAAACGAAAGATGTTTTTGGTTTGAAATCAAATCAACAATCTGTCCGTGTGGTTTTTGGTTGCCGATACGCTGCTCACCAGCTATGGCTTTCCATGGCAACTGGTTTTGATAGTCGTTAAGTGTGATTTGTGCCGAGCGTTTATACAGCTCGACCAACCATGACAGTAGATCCAGGTTTGTTTTGCGTATCAAACCATTGGCTGTGGCCGAAGGTTTTGGTCGGCGACCGTGCCAGGTGAACTGGGTTTGGCTGATCGTCCGCCGTGCGAGTATTTTATTGATCTGCAGACTGCGATCCATGATCAGCTTGAACAATGGATTGGTGCCGGTATCGATAGCTTGAACTGTTTGTGCGATTTGCATGTCATTTTCCTCTCATGACGGTGACAATGAACTTCTGCTGATAGATTACGCAATATGTCATTTTTTGTATATCTGTTGACGAATTTCGACAAAAAGCTACAATAAACGTATGAACGCTACAGAAAAAATCAGATCGGCTCTACGGCGTCTGCAGCTCAGCGAAAATGAACAGACGGTATACCTATCGCTCTTAACCGAGGGTCAGGCAACTGCTCGCACGCTTGCAGCTCGTACCGGCATCACTCGCCCATCGGTGTATGACCAGCTAAAATCCCTGCGACAACTAGGGATTGTTCATGAGCTAGACATCGACGGCAAAGCACATTTTGCAGCCGCTGCGATCAAACACCTCGAGGCGCTGCTTAACGACCAGATCGATCGTCTCGAACAAAGCCGTGATTTCCTCAAAACCTCCCTTCCCTCTCTCGGTGATTCGCTTCAAACCACTGATCCCAAAATCAGGTTTTTTGAGGGTAGCGAAGGCGTCAAACAACTACTCAAAGACATCATGTGGCACGACAGCCAAACCCTATCTATCATTTGGTCGACAGATAGTATGAATCAGGTGTTTGACCAAGCCTTCCTCAACTGGTTTGACGAGCGACGGGCAAAAAGACACCTAGTGATCAACGCATTAGTCACCACCTGTACGTCATTATTTTCACAACTACCAGATGACAAACAACAAATATTGAAATCAAAACCAATACCAGAAATGGCAACAATCATCTACAGTAGCAAAGTCGCTCAGATCAGTTCCCACGCAGAAGCCTTTGGGTTTATAGTTGAAAGTTCTGAATACGCTGCTCTACAGAAACTGCAGTTTGAAACACTATTACAAATTGGGTAGCAAAAAAGGCGGCCTGCAGGTCGCCTTTTTTCTTTGTCATGGTTATGCACATACCCAGTCTTCTAATGGGTTACGCCGACCTTGGCGTAGCTTGCGCTCAACGAGGAAGCGTCCGAAAATTAGATTGTCTGGAGCTTCCCGTGGATTTAATCCAACCCGCAAATAGTCAGGTTTGTGTGTGTTTAGCAGCACTTGCAATGCTCCACCAGCCGAGGATTTGGGATCGGGATTAACCCTGAGCCTGCCATCTGGCTCAAGCTGGTTCAAACCAGACTCACAATCTCCAACATCAATAATTCTGTCAACAACCCCTGGAAAGCTTGGTTCCAGTGGCTCAAACACAACCCTGAGCATTGTTGCAATTTGCACAGCCTGCTCACCTGGATCAGATGAGAGATTTTCATTTGAAACCATAAGCGGGTGAGACAACATCTCAGGTACGCTTGTAGCGCTTACTGGTGCTGCTGTCATAGAAGGTATTGCAACCAATTCCTCTGCAACCACAGGAAGTAACTCGTCGTCTGCTGTCACATTTGAAGCTCCACATGATGCTACAAAATTAACAGCAGCTACGAATAGCACTACCTTTAGACGATATTTCATTCTTCTCTTCCATTTTTGTTTTGTACATTTCAGGACAAGACGTTCCTCCAAACATCAATTCCTCCCGCCCTCTATGACGCACGACTTCTTTGTTTCTTTCACGAACAACAAAAAACACCCGCAAGAGGGTATTTTTTGTATCTACAAGATGCGATTACGCAGCTTCTTCTGCAGCTCCTTCCGCTACAAGTGTTACCTTGACAGCGTTTGGTCCTTTTGGACCTTCTCCTACTTCGAATTGAACTTTGTCCCCTTCTCGTAGATCGTCAAACGCAACTCCTGAAAGTTCGTTAACGTGGAAGAATAGATCTTTGTCTGATCCTTCTCGTGTGATAAACCCGTAGCCGTTGTTTAGACGTGCGATAATTCCTGTTTCCATAGTGTTGTTCTTAAACAAAATAATAATCTCAAACCTTTTTTTGAGACTGCCCTAAACATATTCTGCTTAATACAATCGATTTGAACCAGCAGTATACACCAATTGCACAACAAGTCAATTATTTTGTCTAGTGTGTCAGTTTAAAAGCTATCCAGATGCCTACAATTGCACCCATAGAACTACAGACAATCGACCACATAGAAAAATAACCAGCACCAAAGAACATTGGGACATAGCCTCCCAACCAACCACCTACTGCCGCACACAACCAAATTGTTCGTTTAGATTCCATATAATGAGAGTATAGCAAACTACTTGGCGATAGTGCTCGAACCTGGCTAGTTACAATTTATAATTTTAGTCATACATATACATTGCCAAACGACTTAAACAAGCGCATACTCGGCCTAATGAATAATTTTAAAGGTGGATATAAAGGAGGACAAAAGTTTGGCGGGAAAAAGAAGTTTGGTGGTGACAATAAGTTTAGTGGCGGACAACGACGAGACAGTCGAAACGACGGCAGTTCGTCAGAGATGTTTTCGGCCACTTGTAGTGAATGTGGCAAAAAGTGTGATGTTCCGTTTAAACCATCACAAGATAAGCCAGTGTACTGCAGCGCTTGTTTTGGAATGAAGAAAAGCGGGAATGAACTACGTAACTCAGAAGGTAACGGTTCAAAGCGGGAGCGAAAGCCATTTGGAAATGGCCCAGTCAATGCTGGACCAGCGTACTCCAGTTCACCAGCAGGGCCGACAGCCCAAAACATCCTAGAGCTAAAACAACAAGTAAGTGCTCTAGAGGTAAAGCTGAACAAGATCCTCGATCTACTCAACCCACCAGTGCCGTCTGTAAAGGTGCCGGTCATAGAAAAGGAAGCATCGGTTACCAAACCCAAAAAAGCTGCAGTGAAAAAGACCGTTAGCAAAGTAGTAACAAAAAAGGTGGTGGCGAAAAAACCCGTCAAAAAGCCAGTCGCCAAGAAAGTAGTAAAGAAAGTGACCAAGAAGTAGACACCACATAAAAACCTCCATCCGTTCGGATGGAGGTTTTTATGTGATTTTAGTCAGGTGAGCATTCCCAATCTGCGTATGGATCTACACCTTGTATATGCCGTCGCTCAACCAGCTTGCGGGCAAATTTGATGTTATCAAGCACACTGCGCGGGTCGAGTCCCAGAGCTTCGTAATCATCCCGATGGGTGTACAGCAACACCTGGAATACTCCCGTCGCTGATGAGCGTGGGTTTTCAACGAGCTCACCATCGGGTCCAACGTGCATCAACATGCCATCTGGCCCACCATATGATTCACAATCAGCAATCCGAATCATCGCTTCAACTACTCCTGGTATGGCCGGCTCAAGGGGCGCAAATACTTTGGTAATTTCCGCTTTAATTTGTTGCGTTTGCGCGAGTGGATCACTAGACAATCTGGCGTTTGAGAGAGCTAGCGGGGTCGCGACCGGAGGCTGTATTCTGGCGTGAACTGCCATCGTGCAGACACCTAAAACCAGCGTCATTAATACCCCGTATAAAACCACGTCTTTTTTGCTAAATTGCATACTGTGCTCCTTAGCCTTATTGTAGCCTGTATACCAAAGACTCAAAACAGTTGCACACATAAAAACACCCGGCGGGTGTTTTTATGTCTTGCTCCACTGGGCGGGGGAAATTCAGATCTACTCAACAATAATCGAGGAGCTAAAGCGTGAACCACTAACGGCAGGAATAACTTCAAAGTTATATTGTCCAAATTGATAAATAGTGAATACTTCGTAGACATTACCATTTTCATCTGCGGTAACTGTTCGTACATTAGGTTCAGTATCCGGTCCTAGCAAGGTAACTTGTACATCTTCACCAGGCTGTGCAGCAGTAAAAGCAACGAAGATTTCACTATATTCACCTGGCTTCGTGTGTTCATAGGTAATCCGTAGTTCTCGACCAGATTCGGCAATGTTATTAGCAAAATCTTCACCTAAAGCAGGTGTGCTTTCTTGTACTGATTCCACTTCGGGCTCTTCATTATCAGTAGAAAGTAACGCTGCGACAATTGTCACGGCAATTGCAAACAAAACAAAATATAAGACATATCTATTCATAATTTTAGTATATCAAAGGCTTTGGAAGATTTCGAATCCCAACGAAAGTGACTCCTGTCACTTTCTCCGTCAGAGCAAAAGAAAAATCCCCTTTCAAGGATTTTTACTGCTCCGCTGGGTGGAGGATGTTCGAACCTTTTCAGTATCCAAATGAAAGAAAGCCGCCCAACAAAGCTGGGCGGAAACAACGTTTTAAACCTCTCAAAAAGGAACATCATCATCGTGAGGCAATCCATCAACCATTGGAAGTGGCGGCAGTACTTCTCTTCTATCTCTTGGTTTGGGTTGACCTAACAACTCCGGTTGGTTCGTTGCAAGATTCCAGATATCACCACGCTGGTGACACCCAAAGCAATAGTGCCGACCTGTTTTTAGGTCTATGCACCAAGATGCAGTTCCTTCATAATGAAAAGGACAAAGAAGGTACTGATATCTTCCGGCACGCAATCGCGAACCCCTGCCTGTGTGTTTTTGGCGAAGACGCTTAAGGATTTTGCGTCCAGCTTTATTTAGCGGCATCGCACATCTCCTTATACATGAGCAGCTGTTGGAGACCAAACTAACCAAAACTCGATTATAATGTTTCGGTTGCCAGCATTGAAACAGTCCGTCAGTTTGCTTTCTCAAGCATCCCCAACAGCGATTATGACAGACTGTCTTTTTCCTACAGGTAGGACCAATAAGTGCAGTATACCTATACTTACTACTATGTAAATATCTACCCGGTTCGAATCCTATCCGAGGGTAACAAAAAATACCCCTGAAAAACAAGGGTATTTTCTTTGCTCCGCTGGGTGGAGGATGTTCGAACTTTTTATGAAAAAGAAAAAGCCGCCCACCCAAATTAGGGAAGGCGGCTACTTAAAGTGAACTAATTATCCTACGCAAACTTCTTGATTGTAGGAAAAGTCAGAACGACCACCTTCGCGGTAGTTCCAATATTCAATGACTGTTCGAACTATTTCACGTAGCTGTGGCAAACGACCTTGCATAGCAAGAACGTATGCTTTAGTTGCGTCAGGTCTAATTTGAAATGTGATACGACACGTGTCGGTATCCAGTTGGATACGTTCATAGCCACACATTTCAGCAACCAGCACCTCGACAGGGCCAAACTGACCGCTAGCGGCAATACGATGCTTCGGATGAGAGTCTGCCACGTCTCGCATGCCATTGTCGTATACGTCGGTCTTGAATTGGTGACAAAGCTCGGTCAACATTCCATTGATACGCAAGATGTCATGGTCATTACGCATTGAGCCACGCATCATGACGTCATCATCCAGCCATAGATGGTCGTAGACGTTCGCTTCGTCACTCAGTTTGCTGAACCCTTGCTCTGGGGCTGAGTAGATGGTTACAGTCATCGTACGGTCAATGAAGTCGCCAAATGGCGTATCCTCAAAACCTTTGATGAACTCGTGCCAAGCTTCAACAGTTACCCAAACAAGATACTTCACTTGGTCATAAAGACATTCAGTGAAATGGTCTGGTCCAAGCTTCTTGCCCCAAAGCGCATGATAGCCAAAGATAGGTTCTTTCGGCTTTTCTTCCTGCCAATCAAGCTCGTTGATGACTTTACCGGAGTGGTCGACGGCGAACAATAGATGTCCACGTTTACCAGCCTGACCCTTGCGAGGACCTTCCATCGGCATAGACCAGCTGCATGAACCATTACGGCTCTCTAGTCCTGTATTTTTGCCATGTCGGTACATCAGATGAGCATCCGCCCGTTCGAATTTGATAGTCAGGTCAGAGACTGTATCTTTTTCAAAAACACCGGGTGAAATGGGTTCGAATGGTGCTGTAATCATTTCTTTAAGAAATGGATATTGAGCAATAAGTTTTTGGTTCTTCTGTGCCGTCGGTTTCATTGGTATCTCCTACATTCCGTAAGATGTGAAAGAACTAGCATTCCGCCAGTTTTAGACAGGATTGTCTGACTGCACAATGACACAGATTTATTTCTTTTTCAATGAATATGGTATTAATTCACCATCATATCTGTGGCACGCGTACTAGAAGTTCGAACATTGCCCTCAAGGGTATAGATTTAAATAAAAAATAACCCTATAAAATAAGGTTATTTTTAACTGCTCCGCTGGGTGGAGGATGTTCGAACTTTTGTATAGAAAAACGACTCACTGGCTATATAACTCTGTTTTACAGAAAGGTATGAGGGCAAAAATAATAGCATCTCTATAAAAATCTTTTCGGGTCACAAGTTCATCTGTTAAAGCGCTTACAGCACCTCCTTTATGTTTTGAATTAACTTCATTAAAAGCAATGTCAGTGGCGGTACCAAGTTCTTCACCTTGATCAATCAATTTACACACCCGACTAGGAAGTAAAAAGGCACTAGTTCTTCCAAATCCTTGTTTTTTGTTTCCATCGACTATACACATCCAAGCAGATACCCAATACTGCCCCTCTATCGCTTCAATACCGCCCTCTAGTCCAATATAATAATCAGCGTCTGGATATTCCTGCTTGCAAGCCAAAGCACGATTTAAAGCGCCTTTCTTAGTTTCCTCTGAACTCATGGGTTGATCTGAGACACCTGATGGCGCGGAAAAAGTAATGTATTCAAAAGTTTCCTCTGGAAATCGTAAAGTAAATGCTTCTTTTGTTGTTTTGAGTTTTACAGGGTTGTTAGATCCGACGACGACTTTTTTCATATATTCTAATCATACCAAAAGTTCGAACCGTCGTCTTCGGGGTATGAATCTAAACTAAAAATACCCCTGCAAAACAAGAGTATTTTTGTCTGCTCCGACGGCAGGAATTTCGGTCATTACATGACCAGTATACCTTTTGGATATATTCTTCCTCTGGTCGAATCTACCTCAAAAGCTTTTCGAATCCTGACAGAACAATCTCCCAGATTGTTCTTCCGTCGTCGCGAGCATAAGAAAAACCCTTATAAATAAGGGTTTTTCTGCTCGCTCTCTCAGCTGGATGAGTTTCGAACATTAAACTGGGAGTCTATTTCAGAACTACTTGCTGAAGTTTCTTGTTTAAATACTGTATTAAGGTAAATTATCTATATGTTAAACGACTTTCTAAAGAGGCAGGATGTTCAGATACATAGTAAATTTTCTGACGGTAAAAACTCTCTAGAGGAAATGGTCACCCAAGCCATTCAGCTAAGAATTAAGTCAATAATAATCACAGATCATGCATGCGGCTGGTTTAACGCCGACGGAACAGAATCTGTCTTTTTTGATGACGACGAGGTTTTTTCAGAGTATCTCAACCAAATTAACAGTCTTAGAGATAGATACAAAAATAAAATTGATATATTCTCAGGACTAGAAGTTGAAGTGAATATTGATGGATCTCTCAGATTAGCCCAAGGCATCACCGGAAAAGAAAGTGATAAATTTGGTGTCGATATATTACTTGGAGCAATTCATTCAGAAAGTTTTCAAGAGGAGTATTCAAGGACCAATAATGACAATGCATCAAAGCGAAGTTTTTTGATGGAAAATATTAAGGCACTTATCCAAAATAAAAGTATTGATATTTTTGCACACCCCTTTCAAGCCATCCATGGACATTTCTCTGAAAACTTTAACACTGAGGAGATCCACTACATCCTTAACTTATTTAAGTCGGAATGGGAGTCAGGCCATAATATTTATTTTGAAATCAATGGAAAAAAATATCCTTCTTATGACCAGTGGAAATACAATATGTACGAGACTGGCCAGCTAAAAACGAACGACCAGGCTTTTCTTATTGAATACTTAAAATATGGCGGTAAGTTCGTCTTCGGTTCAGATGCGCATTCTTATGACGGTTTTACTAAAACAGATTTTTCAGTGATTCATGACCTGAATCTCAGCTCACAGGATCAGTATATTTTAACTCGTTAAATATGACAGATAAAATTTTAAACGATTTAAAGGTTGCAGCAGAGAAACATTTTTCTGATAGTTTAAAATACTGTCTAGTATTTGGCTCGAGAGCAAGAAAAGAACAGCGAAAGGATAGCGATATTGATTTAATGTGTGTTTTTCACAAAAGTGCACCGCTGCAGGAAGTGACTTCATTTAAAAAGTGGTTTGTGAAGTATCATAACGAAAACGGGCTAGTACCAGATCTCCAATATGCAGGAGAATACATTTCTTGGCTTGAGTTGCAGAAATCTATACGAGGATATGGCCATATAAAGACGGACGATTCGGTAATCGTAGATCAAATAGGTCCATTAGATTGGTCGGGCTTTAATCAATACAGACAATGGTTGTGCGCATTGGCCGGACCAAATCAGATGTTAATTGGAGATATGAAGGAATTTGAACTCGATCGAGTTCAAGCTTTCTCAACGGTAGTTCTTCTTCTACTTTTGTCTACTAATAGCGATCAATTTACAAAAGAAAAAATTATAAACCTACTTCTAAACAGCGGCAAAGAGTCGCTAGGATTTGTAAACTCAAAAGAAACTAGTAATTATATCGAAAATATTTTCGGCACTGTAACCAATCAACTAGTTTCAAAAAGAATTTTATCTGTTGAAGAAAATTGGCTTTTTATTGATAGAACAAAGGCGTTTTTGGAGCTGCCTGAACTGACCTCAAAGCGCATCTTTGACATAAAAAATAAATTTTTAGGAAAAACTACTACACAATCAAGCACTGAAGCTCTTTATAGAGCTCTTGAGATGGGTGTAGAGTTTATTGTAAACCCAGAAAAAGTAATCGATTACAAAACCGAGGAGGAGTTGATCGGAGGTTTTGACGAACCAGCTCCTGAATTAGGTAAGGAAATGGGTATAATTCTTAAAGAATACACCAATAAAATTTACAGTTCATCTATACACCAAGCTCATCCAAACTATCTTGCTTTCCCAGATGCCGGGAATTCAATCGCAGCACTATCTGCCTCAATACTAGAAAATTTTACTAATCAAAATTTAATTGCAACAACTAAAAGTGGTCCCTCGGCAACCTTCGCAGAAATTCAAGTTATAAAGTGGTTGCGGGAACTCATTGGCTACGATGTAAAAAGTGGTTTCCCAAAAAGAGCTCAAGAAGCTGGAGGTATCATGACGACCGGCGGTACTCTAGCTAATGCAACAGCTTTGTTAGCAGCTAGGTGCAAAAGTTTTCCTGATTCTCGTAAAAGTGGCCTGAACGCTAGCAAGTTGAAGCCGATATTGATTGTCGCATCTGAGACCTTCTATCACTACTCGCATATTGCGTCATTTTGGTGGCTTGGTATGGGAGAGGACAACATAGTGTACGTAAATAATTCCGAAGACTATAGAATCGATTGTGATGACTTGGTTGAAAAAATTAATCAGTATGATAACGGAGTCACCTCTAAAGTTGTCGCTGTTGTTAGCCAAGCTGGTGATTCGAGAACAACAACCATAGAGGACTTTAACAAAATAGCTGATATCTGCGAGACAAAAAGAGTTTGGCTCCACGTGGACGCATGTCATGGCGGGGTACTTATATTTTCCAACAATCACAGAGAGCGCATAAAAGGCATAGAAAGAGCAGATTCAATCTCAATTGATCCACACAAGGGCCTGTGTATACCGTATTCTGCTAGTGCAGTTTTATTTAAGGATATAGAAAATACAGATCTATTCAGCAAATCAACAGATATCACAATAAAAAAAGATTCGTTCGATCTTGGTCAAATAACCCCGTTTATGGGAAGTCGACCATTCGACAGTCTAAAACTTTGGTTTTTCATAAAGCATTTAGGAACTAAGGGTATTGGTGAGTTAGTCGACTATCGTTATGAGCTCGCAAAGAGCTGGCACAAGTCAGTAGAGACATCGAAATATTTTTGCACACTTAACGAAGTTGAGTTAAACAGCGTGGTGTTTTCAGTGTCAACGCATAAAATTGATCTTGGCTCTACTGAGAAATCAAAAGTGATTAGTGACTTGAACAAGATGATTCATGATGAAATTTACCAAGACGGTATAATCTGTATTCACACTTTTGACATTTTTGATGTCAAAAGGCTTCTCACAGACAAAAGAGATCGTTTTAGGGTGTTGGGTGTTACTCTTGGGAACCCGCACACTGAATCGAGTTCATTTACAGAAATTTTTCAATACATTGATAGTGTTGCTGAGAAATTCATCAAACAACTGAAAGTGGCTACTGAATAAACAAGATCTGGTTCCCGTCTTTTTTGTATACATGACCACATTTGATGCATTGATATGATTCTTCCTTATACTCAACCTTATTCGAGCAGCACGGTGAGCAGAGCACCCTAGATAATTCTTGGAATATATCAGAGGGTTTTTGACTCAAGTGCTCTGGAGGTATTTCGATTTGATAATCAACATTGTTTCTTTCTGATATATTGAGAAGTGTTTGTTCGTCATTATAGTTCTCAAAAGTAGAGTCATTTTCTTCAACAAGTTCAAACAATACTGCTTCCGTCCACCAATATTCTGTGAGAAAAAGACGTCTTCTGCTCAAGTAGAAATACTCATCAAAACCGGGTTCATTATCGCAGAGATAGTCAAACAACTTGCCACATTTGGAAACATTCGCATTAATTTTGTTTTTTATAATGAGCACCTCACCCTTTTTGTGAACCACCCACTTGTGCAGTGCATAAGGTGTAAATATCAATTCTGATAATTCTGATGGTGTTTCAATGTAACCTGCAGTAGAAATCCTACTGATCTCATTAAGAAAGTGTGCCGGGTCATCTACATGCTCCAGTACATGCTTACAGACAGAGTACAAAAAAGCATTATCAATAAACGGAAAAGTTTTCCCCTCGTAGATGACTGTAGGTCGGTCAGATTGTAATTTTTTGGACCACCTATGAGAACCATGCTCATCATGAATATCTAGCAGCACATCTGCCTGAGGATGTGGTTGGTGACCTGACCCAATATCAATAATCATCGATAAATTGAAGCACAAAACCCTCTAGTTTTAAAGGAGCATCAGGGTGTTACTTCACTTTTCTTTACAAAGGCTCTGCCAGTTGGAAGCTTTTCGAACAATCAATTGGCGTTCAATTGAGTCTGATATACAAATACTCGCTCCTACTTCTTTAGCGAGTTAATCGCTTCTTGGAGCGATTGCTCGAAATTATCATCTGAAAGCTCCACATAGCTAAAGCCATATTTATCAGCTTCATCTTTGAAATGTTGACTCATATGCAAAACGTAATTTGCAAAAGCTCTGATTCGGTCCTCACTGTACCCCAGATACGCCATCCAGCATTGTTCAGGATTATCTTTTCCATACTGCAACATTGTTTCAACGTGGTGCTCGCTAGTATTACCAACAAAAACTACGTGATCAGGCTTATTGTCCATTGAGGCTACTAGTTCAGGCATAACTGCTACCCCTTCAACAATATGATTGGCATTATCCTCACAGAACATATTGCAGAACGAAACAACAGAACGCCAAATGGCTTTCGATTCGTTAATTTGATCTTTGACAACCTGATCAGGGTTATTCGCAAAGCGGTTCAGCCATTTCTCTTCACTGAATTCATTGTAGTGATTGATCATAAACAACGGACCTGCCTTGTCTTCACATACTTTTTTAGCTGAATTGCGGATTGCATCTGTCATTGCAACGTGCCCCCTTATATCCTCAGCCAGTTTATAAGCCAAAGTAGTTTTACCAACTCTAGGTGGTCCACCTATAAAATATGTTCGTTCTAATGCATTGTTATCTGGTGTCATAGTTAATCTTTAAGCAAATTATCAGAATATCCTTCTTTGACTAGAAATTCGAACGCTTCCCAAACTTCATCTGGAATATCTTGATGAATTTGGAAGCCTTTAGCTGGGTATTCTTTCACCCTCTGCAGATCTCCGATCATATTGTGTATCCAATGATTATTCTGACTTATGATTTCGTTAGGATATTCGTCTAAGGACAGATTTGGCGAAGTTACAATTAATTCAATATCTTCAGGCAGCCAGACCTTACCTGTCGCATACGTACGTCGTTCCATAAAAGGTTTCTGTACTGCGATAATACTTTTTACATCTAAGTTTTTCTCATTAAGCAGGTTCAATGTAAACTCATAATTTTGACCAGTATTTTGTGATTTATTTTCAATCAGTATCACATCATCTGGGACACCAGCTTTACGAGCCACATCTGCAAAAATTTCTGCTTCCGTAGAACCTACAAACCCCTGCCAGACCGCTGAATTGCTATGTACAGTTCCTGATCCTGCACACACAAGATACGGTGCCCATCCATCCAGCCATAGCTTTGCAGCGTGTTCTGCTACCCGAATATCGTAGCTACCCAAAGCCATAATTGTATCAGCTTTCTTGAGCTGATGATTCATATGCATATAGTCCCAGACGGTTTTTATGGCAGAATCTACTGTCATACTAAATGGTCTTTCTTAAGCAGTGTATCACCATCAATTTCTACAGTGTCTGGTAGATCATATTCTTTACACCAAAGAGCTATGTAACCCTTGTCATAGGTAATATTCGAACTATTGCAGATTAATTTTTCTGATTTCATACAATATCTTGCCAGTAGGCAGTGTAATCACCTCCTTTATTAAAACCAAGTGAAGTGTATCGGTCTTCAAAGTGTCGATCGCCAGTGGGAGCGTAAACTAAAACTTGAGTATGTCCACGATCTTTCATTGTCTGAAGAGCTTTTTCATTGAGAAGCTTTGTTATTTCAGTCTCATTGTCTTGCTGGACTGCAAACCTATAGAGCCAAGCAGATCGACCATCTTCAAAAAGCGTCACTGTGCCCAGGATCTCTCCATCCTCTTCTGCTACTAGAACACTACCTGGTTTGGTACTTTCTAAAGCATCGATTCGCTCTTTAGTATCTCTAGCTTCATCAAACTGACCACCAAAAGTACCCTCGGCACTCAAAAGGGCTTCAATGCCTGGATAATCAGTTTCTGGATTGTAGTTTCTAATTTCCATATTTACCAGTATACAAGAAAAACCTAGCATCTAAACTAGACTTTTCTTAACTATTCTTTACAAAAGCTCCGACGGCAGGATTCGAACCTGCGGCCAATTGATTAACAGTCAACTGCTCTACCGCTGAGCTACGTCGGAATGAAGATGTGGAATGAAAGTTAACTTTCATTTACGCATCGAGTGACGACGTCTGCGAATGCAGTCAGTCGGAATGACTCCGACAACCGCACATCTAATTCGTTCACCCACTTACCTTAATCAGGTAAGTACGAGCTATTTTACATTTTTTTACTCAAGTTACAAGAACACGATGAGAAAAACTTAGAATATAGGCACTACTATATAACGTACCGTAGTATTGTACTCACCCGCTGGTTGCAAGAACCCTACCCGAGTCCTATATATGATGTCGCTCACGTCAAACGTCACGGGGATGTTACTCGACATAACCTCAACTAACCCAGGTTCAATACCAGCGTATGAGTTGTCAACGGCAAAACGGACCGAACCATCATAGAGTGAATTGTCTCCAGCATGATACCCAAAGCAGCCAGTAGTGGCACCGGTACACTGTGACTCCCAGGTAGCGGGGGCAGCGTTGGTGCTTGCCAAGCTGGCGATTGTGTCACCATAGGAATTCACTAAATCACCAGAAAAGTCAACAAACACGCGGTACCCCTGTGTACCGTTTGCAAATACTGTCAGTCGTTGGGCAGCTTCAGTGTCTGTGTCCATAGTAAGTGACCCGAAATTTACTCCACTGGCAGTCGTAGTTGCATCAGTGATAATTCCTTCTGTTGTCTGGCCAGCATCAATACCACTGACGGTAAAGGTAAGAACTGCACCTTCTGTTGTCACACTTGGAAACGAGGTACTTGCAAAAAGTGGGACTCCATTAGTAGCATCAAACAAGCGGAAGTAATACACCGTATTAACCCGCGCCCCGTCGTGCCGCAAGGTGAATTCATGTTCAGAGATAGAAAAGGCTGGTTGATCGTATAGTCCAGAAATACCCTCCGCCTCATTGTGAGTCCCACAACCATTCCCAACTCCAGCCGCACAACTATCAACCCCAGAAAGTACGGTAGCATCAAGCGTTTGGTTGTCATTCCCAGCCCCATCGACGTAACACCACAAATCATTCCCATCACACGAAGTGGTTGCATTAACAGTTGAAGCAACTCGGAAGTCTGGGTATTCTGAGTATTGTAAGTTGAATTTAACATTTTCGCCTGGCGCTCCCTCGACCTCAGTCACAGACACACGTAGTTTAACCTCAGACCCATTTTGGAGCGCACTTGGTGCCACATTTTCACCAGCCAGTGCGACCGTTGGAGTCAAACTTCCTTCATCATCGTACCAACGCCAGTTTTCGATCACAGGAGTGTAACCAGAGGTTCGCACCGTTGGATACACGTCATACCCATCAAGCACTGCCCCATCACTTTCCGTCATCCGGAAGCAATAGCTACTTTTTTGGATGGCTGCGTTATTTTCTACAATCCAGTCATACTCGACATACTCACCAATATCTACCGTGTTTGGGTTAACTGCCGACGGACTGTTTTCTTCGTAGGTACCTGCTACATCTGAAACCGAGAGTAGTAACGATGCACCACCAAGTAGCTCGGTGCCACCAACTGGAGTGGCATCAACCGCCCGCCACACACTACCGCTTCCACTTGGTCCGACATCATCCCAGGTACTAACCGCCGAACACGTAGTCACACGTCTGCCGTACTGCAGTTTAAAACTGGTACTATCTGATATCAGCGTCGCGTTGTTAATAAACAAACTCATACGGATACGGGTTTGTTCACCCTCACCAAGTGGTTCATCAATATCGGTCATCGGTGTATTTTCACCCAAGTCATTAGCACCTGCAGGCCAAGGATCAGTTGGTGTCAACGCATCGTTGTCGGCATATAGTCGGTAGACCGCCTGACGGATAGATGTTTCTGCCACTGGCCACTCAACGATCTCGACCCGGAAGTTTTGGTTCTGCCCCTCATCACTCTTCCACAATTCATATTGAGTCTCATTCAAGATGGTTGCTCCCAGTAACGCCCGAGGATGTGCAGATCCACCCCCGGTACTGCGGTTGGTTGCCCATAGCGATGCGTTGCTTGGACGAATAGTCCCCCCGATCCCTAACACTGTAGTTATCGGCTGTACTCCTCCTTGGGCAATGAGACCATTTGACCGGTACACCATCATGGAGCCATCACCAATCTGAGTGTTTTCAACTACCCACGCTACTGACGTTTGCTGACCTGGGTTAGTAGCACCATTCTCGAGCTGGAAAGACACCGCACCAATGCTTGATAACCAGACCTCATGCCCGCTCTCATCGAGGTTAAACAACTCATCGCCGGATATTTTTTGCGCATGGACAAAGGTCCTTAGTAAACTATTAACCGCTGTGATTGACTCAGTCTCCGCTACCCCAGCGGCGGTAAATGTATGTTGTGCTCGCTGTACTGCCCAACTAGCACCGGTGAATTCGACCACAGCGTAACTCACTCGAGCGGCTACCCCGTCGGCGTCACCACGTTCAAATACTGGCTGGTCTCCAGTCGTATCCCAGCTAGAGATCGATAATCCGGTATTGTAGTTGTTTACGTTACCATCAGGGTTGTACTGGCCGGTGATAAATACAACGACGTCATTATCATCAGCAATCCCAACTACCGGTGTGCCGGTTGCAAACAGTGCAGAGGTGCCATACGTCACCGTACCAGCATCCCGCAAGATAAACTCATTATCAGCACCAGTTATGCCTATGTATTCAACAATCTCCCAAGACACTCGGGTATTGTCCGTCGCAGCTGGAGGTCGAACAATCGAGAAACTAGTAGTGAGATTATCACCCCCTTCGATGTAAGCAAAGACATCTTCAGGTACCCTGGTTTGCCCAAGTGTATCACTTCCAGCACCAGTCATACTAGTATTGGTAATCCGTACAAAAGCTGCAGAATTAGAAGCTGGTGCAACATAATCTACTCCCGCAGTCAGCGTCACTCCGGTTCCGCTAACTGTTTCGGTTCCGCGCTGTACGATGAAATCTTGTCGATCTTGGATGGTTAACTCAGGATAATTGGTGTAGGTGGACAATGGTACCCCAGCGTCAGTCAGGCGGAAACAATACGTCGCACTAAAAGCTGACGCTGCAGTTATTTCCAGTGCATACTCGAGCTCGATGTACTGTGTATTGGTTAATGTTGCTAATGTCAGCTGATCAACTGTTTCAAGCTGAGCGCTGTTTGGTGAAAGGAAGGTGTTTGGATTATTTACGCCACCGTCACCTTCTAGGATATCGGTCGTATCATTTCCTTGCACCAGTTGTGAGGTAACATCCATATCAAATGCCACCCCGGTGTCTACCCGTTCCCACGAACCGACGTTCTCACAAGTAGTTACTTTTGTCCCGTACTCTAGCCGTAAGTCAGTCCCTACCGCATCAGCATTTCCATCGTTTGATACTGCTAAACGTAATCGGCGCTGCGACTCTTGTAACACACCATTCATTGGCGTATTTTCTACCCCACCAGTGGCTGAACTAGCACCAGTTTCGGTACCGTCGTCGTTTCGCCAGTGGTAATTACCCTGGGTGAGCGAAGGAGCATTCACAATCACCGACCCACTTGGTGCAACGGCACTACCTGGACCAATGGTTGCTCCAGCGATAGTCAGGTCGGTGTTAGGGGTACTAATTTCAAACGTGATTGTTTCACTATCTGGAGCTGTATCAGCCACATCAACAACGATGTACGCACAAAACGATTCATTGGTCCGCACCGGACTACTCACGGTAAAGGTTGTCGTTCCATTAGCATCTGTAAAGGCTGTTCCTGCCGCGATTGTTTCGAGACCATCAAAAGACTCACTGGCACAGTCACGAGGATTAGTTGCATCCCCTTCGTAGTACAAGCGTGGATTAGTGAGGTACTGTCCGGCGTCGAGGGTACCAACCTCGGTCAAAATAATTTCGGTAAGAGTATGGTTACCACTATTGCTGACAGCAATAAATTGCCCACCGAGGTACACATCGGTTGCCCCAGCAACTACACTTGCTATATAGCTTCCACTAGCAGCCACAGTCACATCTGCACTAAGGGTCGCCTCTGGGTAGTTTGTGTACGCTCGCAGTGGAGAGCCAGCATCGGTCACTCTAAAACAGTATGCTAGCCCTTCAATCGCAGCACCGGTCGCCTGGATTGAGTATTCGAGTTCGGTAAAATCATCGGCTGTAATCGAAAGCGCCGCAGTTTGCGATGTGGCATCACGTACTCCACCGTTTGGTGTCACAAACGTTCCCGTTCCATCTGACACCCCGCCGTCAACCTCGGCAATATTAGTTGTGTTTCCACCTTCAATTAGGTTTACCGAATCAAATACGTCCCACGCTCCACCCACTGTATCCACCGACTCCCAGCCAGTTGCTGCATCACAGGTGGTAATTTTTTCAGCAAATTCTAACCGGTATGAATTCACTTCGGTTCCAGTTCCTTCTCCTGCGACACCGATACGTAATCGTTGTGGAGTAGCAGCGGCAAACGCTAGACCGGGGGTGTTTTCAATTCCACCGGTGGCTGATGTGGCACCAGTTTCACTACCATCATCATTTCGCCAATGATAGTTGGTCTGAGTGATTTCGGCGTCAGTGATAGTTGACGCTGAATTGCCAACACTACTAACCGGACTAACTGTGCCGCCAGCAGTGACAACCACGTCAGTAGCTGGACTAGCAATGAACACATTCACGGTTTGACCATCACTGGCACTTGCGGTTACGTCAGCCACCACATACAAGCACATCGATTGTGTGGGGCTAATTGTTTCACTGGAAGTAAATGATACCGATCCGTCTGCACCACTAAAAGTCGACGTCGCACCAAATTGGTTCTCCGTGCCAACGTAACTTTCGCTAGTACAATCATAGGGCGCCGAGGTGTCCAAATCGTAGTAGAGTCTGATGTTTGCTAGACCAGTGTCAGCCGCGATTGTTCCGTCTTCTGACAACGTGATGTTGGTTACATTGCGCGCACCATTGTTTTCAGAAATTACAAATTGCTCACCTAAATTCACATTGCTTGTGTTTGGTGCCAGGGTGGCTACTTGTGATCCGTTAACCGATACGTCCGTAGAAGTTTGCGGGATCAACTCCGACAATTCTACAACCTGGACCGCTACCCGGCCGGCGGGAAAATCTGACACCGGCGTACCAGAAGTTTCGTCACTTTGCGCTAGCTCGATGATCTGACCGCTGGTAAGCGACGGGAAAATGGCACCGCTCGATCCACCACTGGTGTAGGTGTCTTCGGTCCCTTCATCACCTCGGTTGTAGTGACCGTGTCCACCGTACGGCTGAGTACTGCCGTCCAAGCGCCAGTCGATCCGCGGCACATCTCGTCCGTTTCCAGATATCCGAGACGTGTAAGTTGTGGCCAAGACTAAATAGTTACCAGCTGTGTCTACCACAATGTTGTCAGAGGCGGTTGTGGTTGAATGACTCAGGAAGCTTGACGCGGTTGATAGCTGACTACCAAACGACATGGTGCTCGGTGCACTGGTGAGGCTTTCGTCAGCCGTTGTCGTAAGCGAGAGTACCTGCGCGGTTGCCGGTAACGCAGCGATAGCTAAAGCAGTCTGATCACCAACGATAGCGGTAGTGGCTGCAGCTTGTCCCTCACGCCGCACCTCGACTGCAAGAGTTTGGTCAGCAGCACTGGTTTTCTGAATAATCCCGGTGTATTGCAAAGTTGAATTAACATCTCCGTTGTCAAACCGTAGATACGCTGTACTGCGGGTACCTGGCACCTCAACCCCATCCAGAGTCAGGCGCATTTCATAATTTTGGCGTGGACCACCACCGCCAGTCACATTTAGTTTTACATTACTGGTAACCAAAAACTTCTGGTCGGTCGCGCCCTTCACGACCACACCCGAAGCTGGTGCGGCAAAGGTGAATGAACCCGCATCAACCTCATCAGCCGTATCCCAATCAACAACATTAAAGGACGTATTACTACTGATGTCACTTACACCAGCACTAGAATGGACTCGAAGATAATCAAGGTCATCATCAAGTTTGAGAATACTCACCCCGTTAGTTCCCCCTCTGATAGCAGTTCCACCGCCAGGGTTGGAGTCATCCCGATCAAGCACCACCGTAATATCATCGCCTGCTGTTACGTCTAGGATTGCCGCACCGCTGTTATACGCATTAAAATCATTTTCGGCATCGCGGATGTATCCACCACCCCAACCATACTCACTAGCACTCCCGTTGACAGCCACATACGATGCGACTGAGCGTCGGTTGGCTCCACCGGTGGATCCTTCATGCGTCCACGAATTGTACAAAACTAGATACTTTCCTCCATCTGCTAAGTCAATATCACTCGTGTTTGCCTGCAGTGCAATGTTGGCACTTGCAGCAACTGAGGTATCCCACGAGACATTATTACCAGTTCCCGCGATCACTTCGGTACCGGTAGTCTCACGAAAAACAGAAAAGTCTCCGACCGCAGCTTCCGCTTGTGACGCGATAAAAAATCCCCGTTCTAATACCACGAACAAATCCGCTGACAGCAGCGTAAAGACCAGCACAAAGGAGCAGAATTTATATAACCAGGACCTGGCGTTGTTTCCCATCAAGGATGCCATTCCTATACATTATATGTAAAAAACCCGTAAATCGCTAAAATAGCCTTATTTTTAAGGCTATAACTGTGTATAAGTCACTTGACTACATTATAGCTTTGTATGGTTTGACGCCACAGAACAGCCTCTCTAATCATACGCAGTTTTGACAGTTGTACCCAATTACTCCCCGACTTGTCCTTTGGTTACCCACCGAGTTATACGCTGGTTTTCCCCAGAATTATCCCCACTAAAGTGCTCAGTGAACATCACTAGTTTTTGTCAATTTCAGGGAGCTGTAAATTCTGCTAGGATACCCACATGCCTGAGCTCCCAGAAGTTGAAACTGTTCGTCTCCAACTGGTGCGAAAAGTGACCGGAAAAACCATCGACACTGTCGAAGTTTTTCATAGTAAAATTGTCGCTCATGACGAGACGATCGACGATCGTCTGCGCGGCAAGACAATCAAAAATATCGATCGAATTGGCAAATTGATGATTTTCTCATTCGTAGATGAGAGTGATCTGTTTATGCTTGCACATCTGAAAATGACTGGGCAGTTTTTCTATGTAGATAGCACAGGCGCTATATCAGGTGGAGGACATTCAATGTCAGAATCAGACGGTCGTGACTTCCCTCATAAACACTCGCGCGTCGCATTTCATTTTACTGACCGCACTACCCTCTATTTTAACGACATGCGATTGTTTGGGTACACGAAACTTGCAACCGCTGCCGAGGTTACAGTTGCCCGCAGCGGCTTTGGGCCAGAACCAATTGATCCTGAGTTTGATTGTGAGTGGTTTACCAAAAAACTTAAGAAACGAAAGACACCGGTCAAAGCGGCTCTTCTCGATCAAAAATTTGTCGCTGGTCTGGGAAATATATATGTGGACGAAGCACTGTGGCGAGCCAAGGTACGCCCGATGCGTCGAGCTGACAGAGTTACTAAGGCCGAAGCTGCGGTTTTATGTAAAGCCGCTGGAGATGTCATGCGCGAATCAATCGCTGTCGGCGGAACCACCTTTCAGCACTTTGTCGACACCGGCGGCGACAACGGAAATTTCACCGACTACTTGCGTGTATTTGGACAGCAGGGCAAACCATGTTCTCGCTGTGGTGAAATTATTAAAAAAACCCGCTGCGCAGGTCGTGGTACACACTATTGTCCAGGCTGCCAATCGTAGCTTGAGAAATCGATCCCGAGACTAAGTGATACAGCAAACACTACAAAAAGCACTACTGCGCACAGCAAGCAAATGAGAACCAACGGCAGATTGAACATCAGTCGATACAGGGTACGATCAAACATTCCTAGGCTAATCCTTTGCAGTGCGTTGTAAAAATACGATCGAGTAATAATCAGTACGATCGTCAGTGCAACTAGTATCAAGAAAACAAAATCAACATAACTAAGCAATACAAACCGTCTGTCACTCAAGTCATACACCAAATCAGGCTGCAAAGGCAGGAGCAGTAGCCATCCTAAAAAAACACATAGTAGAGTAAGTGCAGCCAAGATCGTTACTGAATACAAACGCAACCACATACTTGTTATTGTTTACCAAAATGCACATTTCTCCCCCACGGTATCCGCCCCCAGGCTCGTTCGTGACAATAATAGAAAAATAGTTTGATCAAAACATCAGCCGCCCCAACCGCCCCCATTACTTCCAAGTCACGTGTAGCAAAGTACACCAACGCCATTGTTGTACAGGTGGCAATCACTCGCCAGGTGAGGGCTTTGATAATACTTCGAAATCGAGCTTCTCGCATATCTATAAGTGTACCGCTATAATGTACATAATGATTCCTGAATTACCGGAAGAGTGGAAAACTTATCTCCAGAGCGAAACAACTAAAGACTACTGGCAAGCGCTCACACTCGACGTCAACGCGTCGTATTTGATCAATGAGCCACCAATCTATCCACCTGCCCCGCTAGTTTTTAACGCCCTTCAATTATGTCCACTCGATACTGCCAAGGTCGTCATCCTCGGCCAAGACCCCTATCACGGACCAGGTCAGGCCATGGGCTTATCTTTTAGCGTGCCCGATGGCGTAAAAATCCCTCCGTCGTTGCAAAATATCTACAAAGAAATCGCTGACGACCTCGGCCAACCAATCCCTGACAATGGCAACCTAGAGCATTGGTCTATACAGGGTGTCCTGTTACTTAACGCTACCCTAACGGTTGAAGCCGCTAACGCCGGAAGCCACCAAGGCAAAGGCTGGGAGCAGTTTACTGATCAAATCATCAAAACGGTCTCAGACGAGCAAGAACATGTAGTGTTTTTACTCTGGGGTAAATTCGCCCAAGATAAAGCCAACCTGATCGACGAATCAAAACACCTCATCCTCACCGCCCCACACCCTTCTCCCCTATCTGCTCATCGAGGCTTTTTTGGCTGCAAACATTTCTCGCAGTGTAATAAGTATTTACAAAACCACGCGATCAATCCGATCGCGTGGTAATAGTTTTTATCGCCACCAATTTGGATTAGTGGCGATATATCTCTTCTCGAGACAGCCCTTCAGAAATGAGATCCTTTTCCCACATTTCAATCAACAATAAAGCTCTTTCGCTTTTGCCGTCGAAATATGCAAGCCATTGAGTCGCTGATTGTTCTTAGTAGTGGATCATCATCTGGCATGACCAGTCTCCTTTGAAAGTAACAAATGTTTCTCAGAGAAAAACGATTTAACTGGAGTTACGCAAGTCCTGGGAAGAAGTCAGTGTGAATTTGCTTCTTTGGAACGCCAGCTTCGCGGAGGAGTTTTTTGTACGCGTTGACCATGCCGGGTGGACCAGAGATATACCAGGTTCGCTGTTTAAAATCAGGAGTTCTTCTGGCTAACATTTCAGCGGCTAGAAACCCTCGTTCGTTTGGTGGATTCACTTCTTCTTTAGCAATGACAGGGATTGTAACCACCGGCATGCTGTCACTCATTTTTTCAAACTCATCTAGGAAAGCCAATTCTGACATGGTGTTGCAACAGTAGTACAAGCGAGTGTCGTAGTGACGACCGCTATCCTTCATCCAAGACAAATGACTCGAGAACGGTGTGACTCCTATTCCTCCGGCAATAAAGCCTAGTTTAGTGCTAGTGTCTTTTGGTAGGACAAAATCGCCCGCCAGTTGACTTACAATAATCTCTTCGCCTTCATCTAAGTTTAGTAAGGCTTGTTTGTAAGTACTACTACGCATATCACTAGAGCTTGGAACCACTTTCAATGCCAATCTAATGACTGACTCAGTTGGACTGGAAGCGATGGTGAAATAGCGCCGAGGGCCTCGAGTGTCAGTTTTCTGATGTGGGAGCATCCACTCGACGTACTGCCCGGCCTCAAAGTTAAAATCAGCCGGTTTTGAAAATGTGAATTCCCAGGTGTTGGTGGCAATCTCTCGTTTTGATTGCAGCTTGAGAAATAGCTTTCGTCTAATCCTAAAGGTATACGCAAATGTGTTACCCATAATCAACGCTAACTCAGGTGTCATCGCCAACCACGGAGCGAACAGCGCCGTACTTGAAAGTACCCCAACCAGGGCGCCGTACATGACCTGATGCCTGGTGCGAGGCGGCATGGTAAACGGTTCTGTCAGCATAAAGAATGCCAAGAACAACGTTGGATATGACACTAGATACAGTGGGAATGATTCCCAGGCAAGGGCACCAAACCGATATTCTTCAATCAAAAACACTAGTAAACCAACAACGATAAAAGACCCAACCATTGCCCAGCGGCGGATTTTTGAAACTATCAAAATACCCAGCAACAAGACCGGCCAGAACAAGACTGGATTGGCAACCCACCAACCAAAGATATCGGTGTTATACGATGATCCTGAAAATACGTTGTAGACCCACACCCCAGCCGCGACAGCGACCGCTCCAAACGCAGCGGCGTTAAATATATGTTGCTTGCGATACGTGATTAGAAATTTAGAAAGCACCGCAATGGCGACCGCTGCCATCAGGGCAATATTTGCTTCGAGCGACACTTTTGGGCCCACCAAGAAAAACAGAATCAAACCAGTGATTACAGCTGACTCGTGGTTAGCGTGCACATGCCATACTTTTGCACACAACACATTGAGAGCGAGTGCGATACCCACCGCGAGTGAAACGGACACCAGCTGAGCCCCAACTGAGTAAAACAACTGACCGGTCGCACTCGCGAGCAACGAGCAGCCTAGAATAAACAGTAAAGATAACGTCACCAGCCGATACATACCGACTTTGTCAGTCAGACGGTTAGGTAGTGCAAAGATATAAGAGATTGTCCTGGAAATGTTTGTGATCATACTTTATACTAGTATAAACTTTTTAAATTGTAATTCCATTTATTTATGCCGTATATTATCGCTTTTGTTATTATCGTGGTCGCTGCTGGAGCACTACTATTATTCCGAGAACCAGTTGAAGCACCCGCTGTATTAGAAGAAACAGCTCGCATTGAAGCCGACACTGAAAACACTCTACCCGAAGGTTACACCCCACCGACCGAACAGCCACCTTCACTAACTCCAGGTGCTGATTCTGCCACAATCGAGGCTGAGTCAGATATTATGATCGATGAGACTGTAACACCAGAAGCAGTAGCGGCTCCAAGCGAGAGTTATGTAGCAGAAGCTTCATACTTTACTCCTCGTCGTGTTGAGCACGACATCGGGGTAACGCTTGAACTAGACGGAACAACTATTGTTGATGCTAATGTCACCTACGACGGGGGTGCAGCTGGAACTCCCCAGCACAGTAGTTTTGACAATGCATACGCAGCAGAAGTAATTGGAAAAGACGTCAATACTATTGAACTTTCACGAGTAGGCGGAGCATCACTTACCTCAAATGCTTTTAACGAAGCTGTCGCCGAGATCCGAGCCCAACTCTAACCCGTGATGAAGTTTTCATTTGAGGCTCTTGGTACCACGTGGTGGATTGAACTATTTGAAAACCTCTCAAGCAAAAACCTCGACGAAGTTACAAACTTCGTCGAGGTTTTTGCGTCAGCTTATGAGAAAAAGTATTCTAGGTTTCAATCCGACTCACAAATTTCTATCCTGAATCGTGAAAGGAGTTTTCAAAATCCCTCTCCAGAATTTGTACAACTCCTCGAATATGGCAAGCACTTATACCTTCGCTCGGACACCTATTTCAACCTTCTGACAGGTCATATTCTAGAGTCTAAGGGCTATGACGCTGACTATAGCTTCAGTGCTAACGAAACTACGCAAACAGCCGGAAATCCGATCACAGACCTTACAATCACTTCCGAGTTGATTGAGCTCAAACACGGCAACGTTGATCTTGGTGGATTTGGTAAGGGCTATCTGATTGATCTGATTGCAAAGGAACTACAGCAGACACTGAACCTAGAGCAATTTTTAATTAATGGAGGTGGTGACATGTACGTCACTCACAATGCCGGTGAACCAATTACTATTTTCCTCGAGCACCCAATCAAACCAGGAACTGGAATCGCCAAAACCACCCTCCTCAATCAAGGCTTCGCAGCCTCGAGCCCCCACAAGCGGGTCTGGAAAAACGCTACCGGAACTCACAACCATATTGTATCTGACCAACTCACCAGTGACGCCACGTTTATAAAAGCAGTGACCGCGGCCGATGCTGATGCTTTTGCTACCGCTGCTTTACAGTTCACCCAGCAACAACTACAGCAAACCGCCAAAACCGAACAACTTGGTGTGGCACTTTTTGATATTACAACCGGGAGACTCGTCGCAAGCCAGAGTTTTGGTTAGTGGTTGACAAAACTTATATTTAATGTATAATTCTAATCAATAAGCACTGGACACTTTCAGAAAAGGACCGCTCTCATGTTCAACCTCAGCTCCTCGCACACCCTCATCATCATGCAGATCTCGCTTGCAGCGATTGTCCTCTTTGGACTTTCAAGCATCGACACAACAGCATGGTTTGATCTTTCAGCAAATTTTCCTGAGCTGAACAAGTAAAGTTTCAGCTCAACCCAAAGAAAGCCCCGTCACTTCTCAGTGTCGGGGCTTTTTGTTTACTTGACTTAAATTTATCAATAGGTTATAAAATGGACCGATTAGTACGGAGGTTAAGTTGAAATGAGCAAATTCGAAATCGGAAATTCTAACGTCGGATGCTCAGGCAAGCGATTTCACAAACATAAGTGTCCCGATTGCGAGACTGTTTGGGAACACACAAACGCTTGTGCTGATGGGGAGACAGGAGAATGTAGTTATGATGAGGCTCATTCCTGTCCACAGTGTGGAGCGTTTGAATCTTGGAAATTCGGAGGGGACGAACCTCCAACAATAACCAATGGCCTCAAATGTTATTGGTCCGACGGCACACATGTAGCCGAGAACACTGGGCGCGAACCCTATATAATATTTGACATCATAGAGATTTATCTATGATCGACCCCGCGCCCCGCAAGAGCCCCGCGCTTTGTGCGGGGTTTTTTGTTTGTCAGTAAGTTTCTCCCCTCCCCAACGTCATATACAGCAGCGAGTCACTCCAATCGTATATACATCTGCGACAAGCAGGCGTACAGTAGAAGAAGAGGTTTATTACGCAACACACAAACCTAAACTAAAAACATACCTATGAATAAAATTATTATTGCCCTACTTGTCGTGGCAGCGATTGCTGCTGGATGGTTCCTGCTCACTGCGAGCAATACCTATAATTACGTAGCAGACGTTGATGCAGAAATTACTGAACTAGAAAACGAACTAGTGACGCTCGATGCACAAGTATCAGCTGGAACACTTTCAGAAGCAGACGCCACAGCCGCTAAAGTCCGAATTGTTACTCGCCTCAACGCGATTAACGAAGCCTCTACACAGTCTGAAAAAGCTGAACTAACACCTTCCCAGCGAACACAACTGGCAGAAGGATTGGACCGACTAAAAAATATTTTGGTTACTTATCAAAATACTCTCGCAATAGTTGAAGCTAACGCTAATGATACTGTGGTGGCAGCGGAAGTTTTACGTCGAGGTGGTTCATACCGACCGAACCGAACCCTAAACGAAACTGTAGCTGACGTCATCAGTGACGTTGAAGAAACTGTGGTTGATTCAGTACCAGAGTACGAAGCAGACCCAGAACTAGACGCTCAAGTTGATTTTGCAGCAGACACTACTGCTGAAGCTAATCTAGACGTAGATGCAGAAACTGGAACTGACGAAGGTGAAATGACTGACGAAGAAGCAACTACAACTGACGAGACAACCGAGTCTGAAATGGATGATATGGACTCAGACATGGGTGATTCTATGGATACCTTCGATGCAGCAATTGACCTAGGTGCCAACGCCGAAGTATCTAGTGAAGCAGAACTAGAAGCAACCACTACTAACTAGTTCCCCTAGTTAAACAAAACAATAAAACCGCCTGGCTAACGCTAGGCGGTTTTATTGACTTTTTAGTGTTTTTATGTATAATATAAATACTAACTTGTGTCATGCACTGCAGCAGTCGCCGCAGCTTTCTTATAGAGACACAGCACTTTGTTTCTGACTCTAGTCAGTGGTCCATAGAAACAAAGCTCCATTGGGGAGTCTCCCCAGACAACCAAACCCAAAGGAGAAAACGATGCAAACGTTCTTTAAAACAACCGACGAAGATCTAATTTCGACTCTCATTGAGACAGCCTTGGAGCTGTCGCCAGAGATTCGCGCTCTGGTCGACTATACCAAGCCCTACATCGGTAACGAGCCCCCGAAAACTTGGGAGCTGATCAAAAACATCGAGGTGTCTGTCAAAGATGCTTCGATGAAAATCGAGATCAGTGAAAGAGGAGGAAAAGGATACCCCTTGGGTATCCAGGTTCAAATCAACGGTGATCGGGAGGTGATCATGGATCACTTCCTAAAATACCGCCGGCTGGCTTGGGGGTATGATTGGACACCATATTGGGAGGTGACCGACTTGACCTACGAAACCAATCGGCCACACCTGTTGTGGTGCCAGTCACAGGAAGATGCCGCTGAGGCATTCTTCCAAAACGACGATTACGGGACGGATAGCTATTTAGCTACCCTTCCCGTCATTAAGGAGCTCACTGTTGAGCTCTCCCGTCTGGACCCGCGGTCTAACTGGAGAGACTGGGCGCAGATGCGCTACGAGGAAGAGATGGAGGACACTGATCCTCTGTCGCTTCCTCAAAACTTCTTGCAAAAGTTGGGTTACGGCTCCAATGTAGAGGTCTGAATCAGTAATGTCGGCAGCGGAAAGCTGCTGCCGACAAAGGGTGAGAGGAACACCTTGGCAAAACTTCTCACACTACAAATCCGCATGGTTTTACCAGCGGTTTTTTTATTGCAAATAAAAAAAACGCATGAAGGCTCCGTATATCGCGCGAGGTTTTCTTATATAAAAACAACCCACCTAAAGTTAGAGCAATATTGCAGTTGCGCTACAAGCTGCAAAGTCTGGTTTCTGTCTCTAACTTTAGGTGGGTTGTTTTACTTACTCCTCTTGTTACAAACAGCTTTAATCTGGATGAAGGTGTGCTCGGCGCAGTGAATTGGACAAGGAGTCGTACGGCTGTACGGTGACGCCGGCCGATTCACGAAGCGGGTACAGATTCGCCAGATTTAAGCTGTTTGTTCTTCTTTAGCTACAATCATGGACTTAACTCGCATAGTTGAAACGACAGCGTCACGGTTGCGCTCATCCAACTGCATGGTGATGAACTTAATTGTCTCTTCAAAGTTCGGGATACGGACGTTTTCGAGCGCTGACACACGTCGCCGGGTTTTTTCGATTTCTTCAGCTAAATTTTCAGCCGTTTTTTCTAACTCTGCTAATTTCAGAATGTCGACAAATACTTCATCAAATTTAACCATTGCGTTGTCGAGGTCACCGGTTGTTTCAAGCATCCCGTACGAAAAGGCTGACCCTGATTTAGTGATTTGGAACTCAGGAATTTTCACTGACATCACGTTTTTAATTTTCACGTCTAGGTCGATCTTGGCGTTGGGTGCCAAAAATGCCGTATCAAGTGACGCTGCGTTGGTCATTGCGCTCGCTCGGGTGTATGAATCAAACGCAGAACCAAGGCGCGCTTCGACGCTCTCACGAACTGCTTTGGCTTCATAAATAACCGCCATGAATTTCTTCACGAGTCCGTCTCGCTTGTCTTTGAGTAGTTTGTGACCCTTTTTGGCTGTCTTGAGCTCTTTCTTGAGTCCAAGTAATGCAATTCGGGTTGGGTTAACTTTTAGAATAGCCATGACTATGCAGCAGCTTCTTCATTAACCTCCTCTTTACCGATGTACTGGTCAATCTCAGCTGGTTTTACTCGTTTGAGTGACGTTCGTGGCAGCATTTTTAGCAACTCCCAACCTTTGTCGAGTGACTCTTCCACAGATCGGTTTTCGTATTCACCTTGCCCAACGAATTCTCGTTCAAACGCATCAGCGAATTTAAGGTGCGCAAGGTCAGTTGCATCGAGTGATGCTTCACCGAGTACCACTGCAAGCTCTTTTACTTCTCGACCAGTGGCGTATGACGCAAAGAGTTGGTCTTTGAGGTTTTTGTGATCTGCCCTGGTCTTTCCTTCCCCTACTCCGGCTGACCAGAGTCGTGACAGTGAACCTTGTACATCCACTGGCGGGAACACTCCTTTACCGAACAACTCTCGTGAGATCACGAACTGCCCTTCTGTGATGTAACCAGTAAGGTCTGGTACCGGGTGCGTTTTATCGTCGTCCGGCATTGAGAGAATTGGGATTTGGGTAATAGTCCCCTCTTTCCCTTTCACTGCTCCAGCTCGTTCATAGAGAGTAGAAAGGTCGGTGTATAGATACCCTGGGTATCCACGACGTCCTGGAACTTCTTTTCGAGCAGCTGAGACTTCTCGCAGGGCTTCACAGTAGTTGGTCATATCAGTCAGGATGACGAGTACGTGCATCCCTTTTTCAAACGCGAGGTATTCCGCTGTTGTGAGTGCCATACGCGGTGTTGAGATACGTTCAACCACTGGGTCGGCTGCGGTGTTGATGAATAGCACTGATCGTTCTAGCGCTCCAGCTTCTTCAAATTCTCGACGGAAGTATTCCGCTTCTTCAAATGAAACTCCGAGGGTTCCAAACACAATCGCAAACTCTGCCCCGTCTTTCACGGTTGCCTGACGAGCGATCTGAGCCGCAAGGCGAGCATGTGGTAACCCAGCTCCAGAGAAAATCGGTAGTTTCTGCCCACGCACTAGCGTGTTCATTACGTCAATTGAACCGATCCCCGTTTGGATAAAGTCATCCGGGAATTCACGTGAGTACGGATTCATTGGGTCTCCGGCGATGTCTCGACGTTCTTCGGGAATAATCGCTGGTCCACCGTCCGCCACTTCACCAGTTCCGGTAAACACCCGACCGAGCATGTCTGAACTCACACCCAGTTTAAGTGTTTCACCTTTGAAACGCACTGACGTGTTTTCAGTGGTCATGCCTGCTGTTGGTGCAAACATCTGCACTACCGCTCGTCCTTTACTCGTGTCGAGTACTTTTCCAAATCGAGGTGCTTTTTCACCTGGAACCATCACTTCTACCAGTTCTTCATAGGCTGCTCCTTCAACACCCTCCACAATCATTAGTGGTCCGGCAATATCAGAAACTGTTTTGTATTCTTTACTCATATTTTTGGAGTTAGGCAGCGTTAGCTACTAGGCTAGTAATCTCACTTCGAATCTTGTCCTGGAAAGTCGCAAAGTCTTCTTTGGTCCATTTCAACTGATCTTTCAAAGTTGCAACTTGGGCGTATGAATCGATCTTTGAAAATGTAGAAAAATCAAAGTCTTCAGTGGTTACCACTGGCAATCCGGCTTCAAAAAATGTCATCATTGATTTCAACATTCCATACTGTCGATCAAGTGGTGTGTAGGCATCGTCTGGTGAGAAGGCGTCCTGGAACAGGAAGTCTTCTCGTAGCATACGTGCTACTTCTATCACCAGTCGTTCTTCGTTAGAAAGTGATTCCATACCTACCAATCGTACGATTTCCAACAGCGACGCTTCTCGCCCAAGTAGTTCGATAGCCTTGGTTCGGTATTCACTGTAGTCAGGTGCTACTTCTTCGGCCCAGAACTTTTCAAAGTTTGGGGCGTAGAGTGAGTATGACGTAAGCCAGTTAATACTTGGGAAGTGCTTTTTGTACGCTAGCCCAGCATCAAGTGACCAGAAAGTCTTGGTCACACGTAGGGTTGACTGTGACACTGGTTCAGAGAGGTCTCCCCCCGGAGGCGATACCGCACCGATTACAGTTAGTGAACCTTCTCGTCCTTCTGAGCCAAGCGCTTTGACCATTCCAGCTCGTTCGTAGAATTCTGCTGTTCGTGATGATAGGTACGCTGGGTAGCCTTCTTCACCTGGCATTTCCTCTAGACGTCCTGAAATTTCACGCATCGCTTCTGCCCAACGTGAAGTCGAGTCAGCCATTAGCGCAACATGGTATCCCATGTCTCGGTAGTATTCTGCGATAGTGATTCCTGTATATACAGAAGCCTCACGCGCAGCTACTGGCATGTTTGAGGTGTTAGCGATGAGGATGGTTCGCTTCATCAATGGCTCCCCAGTGTTTGGGTCAACTAGGTGTGGGAATTCAGTCAACACTTCTGTCATTTCGTTTCCTCGTTCACCACAACCGATGTATACGATGATTTGTGCATCACAGTATTTAGAGATACTTTGCTGGGTCACTGTTTTACCAGCCCCAAATGGTCCAGGAATACACCCAGCTCCACCTTTAGCAATTGGGAAGAATGTGTCGATTGAACGACCACCAGTTCGAAGTGGTGTACTTGGGAAGATTTTTTTAGCTTTTGGACGAGCAACACGAATTGGCCAGTACTGCAGCATGGCAACAGAGACTGAACCTTCGTCTGTTTTGATTACAGCGATGGTTTCAGTGACATTTTTTGAACCTGATTCGATAGACTCAACAGTCCCTGACATTCCCGGAGGCACCATCACTTTGTGCTCGATCACAGTCGTTTCTTGAACAGTTCCCAATACATCACCTTCGCCGACCGTATCACCAACCTGTACAGTTGGTTTAAAATCCCACGTCTTTGACATGTCGATAGGATCAGCTTCAATCCCTCGTTTAATGTACGGACTTTGAGCTGCTTCTTCGATAGTTGCTAGTGGTCGCTGCACCCCATCATAAATAGAAGTAAGTAACCCTGGAGCTAGAGCCACTGACATAGTTCGTCCAGTTAGATAAATCGGGTCACCTGGAGCGATTCCTGCAGTTTCTTCATATACCTGGATAGCGGCTGTTTCGCCGTGTAGCTCAATGATTTCACCCATGAGCTTTTCCTCACCCACGCGTACAACCTCGTACAGTTTAGCTGTACTCATTCCAGTTGCCCGAACAAGCGGTCCAGTGACGCGGATGATTTCTCCCGCTTTTTGATCTTCAGTCATAATAATAGTTTCTTTTGTAATCTTCCTTGGTAATAATTTTCTTCCCAGAAACTCTGGCAGCAACCTAAAATAGTTTTTTGTGCTGCTGCCAAAGTTTCTGAACTCGGCTTCTATATGAGGGATGACCCAACGGCTTTTTGTGCCAAGAGTCGCAGTCGCTCAATTGCAACTCCGCTTGAACCAGCTGGTCCAGGCAATACCACAACTGCCGGCAGCGCCCCTTCAATTGCTTTGGCGTATTCTGTCTGGTCGATGTCTTTCAACACATCGTCAATCACACAGACCACAGCGTAGGTTCGATTGTCTTCTAGATCGCTGTTGATTTTCTTGATTGCTCGCAGCTGCTCAAGCGCTTCAGCTGGATTAGTAGCGTTATGTGCCTCCACACCTAATGCTTGCAATCCTGACACCATGTCTGCTGGGCCGATAATTGCAATTTTGTATGCACTCGTTTTTTTGTTAGTTAGTGACATAAGACATACGAATATTTGGTCGAATAACATCAGCCTCCTGCCCACTCTCTAGACCAACTACAATTGTACGGACGTTGGTAGCAGACTGTCGCACGTGCAAGTAGTACGCAACGATTGACGCTGCACTAAACATATCAATTCGAGCTTCGTGAGCGAGCTTGATCAGATACTCATCAAAACGAGCATCTAGCACTGTAGTATGACCGTCTAGCTGGTACTGCTCGAGTGCACTAGTGAAATGTCCTGGTGCTAAGCACTCTAAAACACCAGCAATCTGACCCACATCACTCAGTCTGTCAGCAGAAATAGTTCCACCCGCGGCATGTGCCGGTCGACCAATTTTGCCTCCCAATTTTAGTGAACGCAGGTTTGATTTGATATTGTGCATATCTATCACGGCCTGAGCATACTTGGTAATAAATGGGTCTTTGGCAGCGGTGGCAATCTGCACCATCGCAGACAACACCAAAGCATCAAACACCGCATCAACAGCATCAAGTTGACCGGCTGCAACCAGTTCAACCGCTTTGTTATATGATTCCTGCCAACCAGGCTGCAAATTACTGAGTGACTCCTCTCTCGCATACTGAGCTAGTATTGCCGGTTCATACGAGCCACGGTGTGAGAAATAATCAGCTAGCTGCTCTGTAGTCATCTCAGTTGCGGTAGCTTTGGCCAACACTCGCAAATTATGAATGTCGTATTGCACCCACAGCACCGCAAACTGAGCACTATCAGGCGCGATACTTGAAATCAACGATTGAGCCTCGATTAGTGTTAATTCAATCGCTGCTGCCATATCCTCATTTGGAACCTGGAGCAAATATGGCGCCAGATATGTTTCTTTGAGGGCGCCAGTCAGTCGCTGACCAGGAGTCGCTACCAACAACCGATCAATGTCGGTTTTTGAGAGTAGTTCTTGACTAAGAGTGGTGACTCTTGAGGCGCTGTAGATATACGACGTGTTCATAATTATTATGCAGGAAGTTGTCCAGCTAGATGCAGCTCAAGCTGCGCACGCTTGTCGTCAAACGCTCGTGCAGCAACTGCATCATCACCAGCAACTGTTTGCTTGGCTGCTGCCATGATGTCATCAAACGCTGCCCGTCTAGCAGTTTGTACGGCCAGGGAACCAGACTGCCTAGCTTGCGCCAAGGTAGCCCGACTGATTTGAGCTGCTGCTTTTTCAGCTACTGCTTGTGCGTCTGTTTCAATAACAGCTACAGCAGCTTGTACTTCAGCTTCGATTGCAGATACAGCAGCTTGTACTTCAGCTTCGATTGCAGATACAGCTTCTACCTGACTAGCAATTATTTTTTCTAGTAATGCTTTGGTTTCCATATACTAACCAGCGATTGAGATAAGGAGGATGAAACTGATGAGAACTCCGAAGATTGCCCACGTTTCAACCATAACTGAGAACACAATTGCTCGTCCCATGTTTGCTTCGTCTTTTGCAATCAGTGAAATACCTGATGCTGCTACTAGTCCTTGGTATACACCTGACACAAGTCCAGCAATACCAATTGGAAGTCCTGCCACTAGGTACTGAAGACCAGTGTTAAGGGTGATAGTTGGTAGTGTTTCAGCTCCAAGGATTCCAGAGAAACTAAGGATCAAGAATGCTCCCACAAGACCGTAGATTCCCTGTGAACCTGGTAGTGCCTGCATAAGTAGTAATTTACCAAATAGGTGTGGTTTTTCTCCAACTACTCCTGCGGCAGCTTGTCCTGCGTACCCCATTCCGATTGCTGATCCGGCAAATCCACAAATTGCTGTAACGGCTGCACCGATGAAAATAAGTGCGATGCCAATAACTGATGCTTCCATAAATATAATGTTAAATAAATTAAATAATCTCCTGCTTTACGACAACTCTATGCACGGTCATTCTTTTTGGACCGTTACATGCTGATCAGTGCGCGCCAGGGGCGCAAAACTCTTTCCGGTGCCGACCACAAACTTGCCAAAGAATTCCACAAACTGCAATCGTGCACTATGGATGAAGGCCCCGAGTGTGTTTACCGCAAGTGTAAACGTGTGACCAATCAACAGAATAATCACCGCAAACACCGGACCAAGGATCGGATTAGTGTCATACACAATCCCTGCAATCAAGTTGACTGCAAACGCTAGCGCAGTAGTAGCTAAACCAAGTGCCAGTAGTCGAGAGTATGACAAGATGTCAGACAAATACCCAACACTGCCGTACAAACTACCGCCAATATTCATCAAGGCTGACAGCACACCATCGCTGGCTCGAACCGCTCCAATGATGAGTAGCCCTAGCCCAACATAGGCAACCCGTACCAAGGTTTCTGTTGGTACAGTAACCAGGTCAAACATACCAGCTACGTATACAATCCCAACCATAAACAACAGCAACCATGGACCTTGCTCCCAAATACCATCAATCAGTTTACCGTTACGCGAATCACTGTAGATTTTGAGCAACATACCAATCATCACTTGGAAGACACCTAAACCAAGCGCAAGATAGAACACTGGTAATGGGTTACCAATTGGATCAAACTGTTGCAAGGCTTGCAGGGGTGCTGGGAGAAGTTCTGGTGCAATTCCAAAATATCCACCAAAGAGCATACCAACTAACATAGTCGCAATTCCAATGTAGAACAGTAGTTTCATCATTGATCGCACCCCATCACGCAATTTTGCAAACATGAGAAGTCCTCCACTGATCACTACCAAAGTCGCACCATATCCAACATCAGTCAGAGACAATCCAAAGAATAGGAAGAAGAATCCAGCTAGGAAGAGTGTTGGATCAAGGTCGGTGTGACCAGGCATCCCGTAGAGTCGAGTCACCGCTTCAAATGGTTGAATGAAGGCTCCGTTTTTGATTTCTACAGGAGGAACTTCGTCTGCTGCTGGTTCAACCTGGCTAATGAGCGCCACTACTCCGGCTGAGTGTAATTCAGACTCAACCGTATCTACCATATCTGATCGCAACCAACCATCAAACACCACTGTCGACGCGGTCGCTCCGGCTGTAGCAAACGTAGCGAAGCGATCAGCTTCCCACTGCAATATCTCAGCAGCAATCCGTAATTGAGGTAAATGTGTGTGTGCCGTATGAGAGGCTTGATCATGCACTACAGCCTGGGCACTAATTGCAGCAGCTAGTTTTTCTTCTACTTTGGTTAATTCTGTCGTTGCTGTTTCAACCCCTTCTGGTCGATCTACTACGACCAGACCTGATTCAGTTACTGCAGCCTCTACCGCAGCTAACTCTTCACGTAAAACTGTAAGCAAGACCACACCACCATAGGTCTCGGTTGCAACTGTAAATGAATGTACAGACAATCCGTCGGTCAATAGTTTGTAGACCGAGACTTTGGTTGGACGTTCGGTTGTTACTAGTAGTGATGTAGTTGTATTTGTGTCAATATCACCCAACCGGTTTTCTACTGGTAGCCAGGTTTTTAGTAGTGTACGCTGTCGCTCCAGACTACTTACTAAAGCGTTTTTTTCTGCTAACTCAACCTGAATTTCCTCAATATCGCGAGTAATATCGGCCACCACTTCTGTTTCCTGCAGCTGTTTTGCAATCTGCGCTTCGGTATATTCAGCAACCGATCCTTCACGCAATGTTTGCCACAGACCTCGTTTTATTTCATACGATTTTATGAAAGCAACAGCGTGCTGCACTCGCGGCAACAACGCGTCATGCGGTGCGCTGGTAGGCAGCGCTCGTAATGACGCACTGTCAGAAATCGGCGTAAATTCCATTGCGCCGTGTCGTTGCAATACACTTAAAAAACCATCAACTTCTGGTTGATGAACGATCGCTCGAACTTTTTGCATGTTGACGACAGCCATATACGTCTAGCTAGCCTGAGCATTATTGAAAGCATCTACAACGCTTGTGGTGAGTGTGTTCGCTTTGGCTGTAATTGTTTCTTTAACTGTTGCTGCTTCTTTATCAGCTGCAGTAATGATATCCGCTGCTTCTTTATCAGCTTTGGCTTGAGCAGCTGATTTCGCTTCAGCTACAGTTTGTAAAGCCGCGATTTTGGCTTCAGCAATAGCCGACTGCTTAGCAGTTTCAGCTTCCGCGATGGTTCGGGCAGCAGTCTCTTTGGCTGCTTTGACAGCAACTTCACTGCGAGTTTCCGCTTCGAGCACTTGGTCGAGTACAGTCATAAAATAGATTCAAATTTGCTTTACAATGCAAATCTCTGGAGTTACTCAATATAACGAGAGCCTTTGCGACTGCATACTACACCCATAAGATATAGAGTCAAGTTGACGATACTGCATAAGTTTTAGGTGGTTGGGTATGTATAATATCTACATGAAATTTATTTTGCTGGTGATTGGAGGGTTTGTATTGCTGATGATGCTGAACTCGTTTCTGGGTGGTAACCCGCTGGGTTAATTCACCTTTTGTGATACGCTCCAGGTAATGGAACTCCCGAAATACGTAATTATTGAAAAGGCCGTAGGAGAGACGCCGCTGCAGTGTGTGGAGAATTGGCGTGCAACTCAGTGTATTTCAGCTGATATTCCCCTCACCTACGCCGGCCGACTCGATCCAATGGCATCAGGCAAATTGCTGGTACTGATTGGTGATGAGTGTAAGAAGAAGGATGAATACCTAGGTCTAGATAAAACCTATGAATTTTCCGTGTTGTTTGGGATAGGTTCAGATACACATGATGTACTGGGACGGCTCGTAACTCGCCAGTTAGAAGACTTAGAGAAGCAGCGACTATCGCCGGGTGGGGTTGGCTGGGGCGCTGAAGGAGCGGATGAATCAAGTCTTCTGGGTGAGGAGTTATCTCGAATTTGCCAAAACCTAACCGGAGAAGTAGAACTCCCCTATCCTCATTTTTCAAGCAAGACTGTCCAGGGGAAACCATTGTTTGAGTGGAGCTTAGAAAGTCGACTAGATGAAATCGAGATCCCGACGAGAAAATCGACCATTTATTCCCTCACCCTCAACAATATCGAAACAAAATCCCGAGAAGATGTATGTATTGAAGCTCGAGCTAAAATTGACACCATTCCAGAAGTAACAGACAAAAATAAGCAGCTAGGCGCAGACTTCCGCCGAGTAGACGTCCGCGCTGACTGGGAACAAATTAAATCAGACGAAACACTTCCAGCTGAATACCACATCGCCCATTTCACCTGCACCGCCTCAAGCGGCACCTACATGCGCACCTTAGCCAAACTAATCGGTGAAAAACTCACTCCACCCACCCTTAGCCTCGCTTGGTCAATTCATCGTACAAAAATTGAAGATATTTCTTGATTTTTATGAATAATATGCTTTTATATTAAAATCACCATAATGGACGGAGAGAACCTTGAGCACTTATCCTAAATCAGAAAAAGCAAAATCAGTCGTAGTAAAAGCTGCGCTGGAAACAGTAAAAGCAGCTAGACCAAACCTGCCGCACGGAGTTGAACCAATGATGTCCTACTGGGACGGCCGTAACACCCTCAGGTTCTGGGTACGGTCGTCCACCAAACTTTCCATGGAACAGAGATCTCTTGTTCTTCGTGAAATGGTTCGATTCTTGAATGAATTTGGCTCGTTCAAGTATGAAGGAATTAGCTGGTGCATTGACATCGCATATGAAGAAATTGAAGAGCCTCCTTAGTGGGGCTCTTTGTCATTTTATATAAATTAGTTTTCCAACTCTTCAGCTTTCTTTACGTACGCTAACGACGCCAACACAAACTCGGCGTGACTCCAGACCAGTGGACTAGCACTAAGGTGTTCGCGGGTGTTAGGTTGCATTTGTTCTGAGAGGGTTCCGCTGCTGCTGGCGTGCGATGAAGTCCATTCGAGGATTTCTAGCGGGTATTTTAGGTCGTCTTTGGTCTTGGCGGTTTCAATGTAGTAGCGAGCAATCCAGAGAGTACAAATCACCCACGGGTTAGGGCTCGCAGCGTCATGTTGCTTGTAGTAGTTGTCGCCTTCGTAGCGGACAAAACCTTTGCTGT
The DNA here is from genome assembly GCA_964353135.1 of uncultured Candidatus Saccharibacteria bacterium. Lineage (GTDB taxonomy): Bacteria > Patescibacteriota > Minisyncoccia > Phycocordibacterales > UBA918 > OLB19. Next base: position 109,191 of record CAYGTV010000001.1, on the reverse strand, counting down.
TGCCGTGGAGCTGGAGTTTTTCCTCAACCGCTTTAACCATGCTCACCACCCGCTCGTCATCGAGGTCAAACACTTCAAACAGTTGCAGTGCATACAGACTACTGGTGTCGATCACGCGATCGTATTCCAGTTCATCTTCGGTGTGCAAGACGTGTTTTACAAACGTGCCCGTTTCTTTATCAAACAATACGTCTCCAATTGCGGTTTGAATCCGGCTCGCGACCGCTTCAAAACTGCGGGCTGGACCAGCTTTCCCTAGTAGCTGGGCAAATTTGGCTGCAGCCATCAGCCCAGCATAGACGCTCGCACTGGTGTAGGTAGAGGTGCCGTATTTTTCTTCCCACAAATCAAACGATGCTTGTGGTAAACCGGTGGTTGGCTCGATGTAGTCACACATGAATTCTGCTGCTGGCTCAATAAAGCTATTGTACAACTCTTCGATAAATTCAATGTCTTTGTATTTTTCGTAGTGCTTCCAAAGCGCAAACAAAATAGATGATGTCTCGTCTTCTTGGATTGGTAGCTGGGGTTTACCGTTAATCATCCATGGATGCCAACTACTCCCGAGTACACCGTCACTACGGTACTTGTGCATCAGATACCCACCTGGCTCCTGACACTTGGCCATAAATTCAAAAAACCGTCGGGTAACGTCCCGGTAGCCGGCAGCATCAAAAGCCAGACTAATCATCGCTCCGTCACGCGGCCACACGTAGCTGTAGGTGTCGCGCCCATGGTGCAACATGTCAGTGTCTGAAGAAGCGATAGTTCCACCCCGGTTGTCGGTGTGTACGCGCATGATCATCAATGAGCGTCGGTACAAAGTACGTAGTGATGCCGGTAAGACCGTCATGTCACGTGACTCTTTCTCGAGCCACGCTGTCCAGTACGCGTCGGTAGAAGTAATCAGTGCGTCAGGAGTTTCCTCGAGTACTACCTCGTCAAGGGTGTGGGCTTCAGACACAGATTTGGCGCAGACAATCCAGTAGTGGGCCTGGTTAGACTCTCCGGCGTCTAGGGTAAACGTTAGCCCTAGGACAGAATCAACCGACCCATGCTCGATTGGGTTGTTCTCTAGTCGACCATCTTCAGCGTCGAGCCAAGTCCCCTGTTTACCTTCGATTCCAAATAAACCAATGTTGTATTCTGAAAACTGTTTACCGTTGGCATAAGCATTTACCAGTAGTGTTGTCTCACCTTTGTAGTGCACAATCGCACCAACTCGTGGGTCGTAGTAGCCAGTATCACCCCGCCTTGATTCATATATTCTAAATTGCTGAGCGAGAAATAGTTTTACCTCGCGTTTTTTGTCACCGGTGTTGGTGATAGTAAAATGCCGCAGAAATACGTCGTGTTCATTATGAACCGTATCACGACTGGACAAAGTAATTCTAAGGGAGGTATTTTCGGCAAACATCGAACCCACGCACGTGTGCTCCTCACCGCCGATGTTTACTTTCCAAGCTGGGTCGTCGAGCCATGACATCGTCCCGTCAACAAATACCCCTACCCGATGAACGAAGTTTCCACTTGCTCCACTAACGTGATTGGCTTCACCGACAAACGGATAGTACAAATCACGAACCTGCCCACGGTTGTCTAGACCGACCAGTACGTTTCCATTTCCGACAGTAACCGATCGTGCCATAGGAAATTATTTCGAATAATTCTTAAGGTGTTTGTTGACGATAGTGCGTGCGCTCTTGTGCGTTTTTGCTTTAGCTAACTCTGCCGCGCACTCACCGTCACACAAGACTGTCTCCACCCAAACAGAGAAGTCATTTCGGTCGCCTTCAGCATGGAATCGGTAGACACCTTTGTCCATGGTGCCAAAGGCTTCTGATAGCGCCATCAAACTGTTGAGGATTTGACCGTCAGTTGTCCAGAATGATTCTTGGTCGGAAGCAAACACCAAATCTTTGTTTGGTTTTTTCATAGCAGTTGTTTTTGCCACCTTCTTTTTCGCCGGCGCTTTTTTAGTTGTTGGCTTTTTTACAGTTGTTTTTGCAACGGTCTTCTTGCTAACTTTTTTAGTTGTTGGTTTTTTTGTAGGCATAAGAACTAGGAACAATTGAGTACTAATGGGTTTATTTTATCACGTTGCTTGCTTGTTTCTGCGTGATCCCGGGAATAATGATTTCAAGCGATCCCAAAGGTTTTTTAAACGACTATCACCCTTTTCCTTAGTTGGAGACTCAGCAATTTCTGGCTCTGGATCCTCGTTCTGTACCTTCTCTTCTGCTTGGTGTAATTGATAACCAGCTTTTTCTGCCACTGCGTCTAGGCGCTCAGCCCGCTCCTTGACTGCATGATCCACTCGCAATTTTAGATCAGACAACGCGTTCATAAATGCAATATAGGCATCGTACGGTGACTCATACGGTGAGAAGTACGCGTGCACATCACCATCGTTAGACCATTTGGTACACATATAATAAAAGTGGTCAGACGTCTGCAGCTTGCGCCATTTTTCGATCAGGTCACGTTTACCGGTAGACATGACGGCGTCTTCCATCCGATAAGTAGCTGCAATCGCATCACGCTGAATGTCGTTACCAGTCCAAGCAGTTAGGTCGCGATCCGTATCAGCCCAGGTCAGGACATCAGGAACATCGTACTCACCCTTCACGTCATACGCCTGGACTGTTTCAGTGGCCGTTTTAAAACTGGTTTCTGGGTGTCGCAGCAGTGTCTCAGGGAGAGCCTTGAGGAATTCAAAAATCCCCGTATCTTCCCACTGGTGTTCCCCGAAACTTTCGTAATCCATAAACAAGTTCACCGTCTCACCATTACCATGATTTGAATGAATCCAGTTTGCATACGTGTCAGCTGAAAGTGGCCAACTGTCCCACTCTTTGTTTCCAAATCGAAAGGCAATGTCGTCAGAGAGCTTGTAGTTTTTGAGCAGGATTTTTATTTTCTTGCAACCTGGCGGTTGATATAAAAAGTTTGGGCTGCGCCACCCAAGGTACTTATCCCAACCCTCGGCCATTATCCCGAGGTAGCCATTATCCTCACACCATTTAGCTAGGTCATTGCGATACGACAACTCAGTATTTCGAAACACTCGCGGCTTCACTCCAAAGAGTTGCTTGATCCGACGTTCGTGTTTTTGTACCTGACGTTTGAATTCTGGTACCGAATAGAAAAATGCCAGTGAGTGGTGGTATGTGTCAGCCAGAATTTCTACCCGCCCAGTCGCTACTAGCTCCTGAAATGATTCAAGGACGTCTGGGGCGTAAGCTTCAAACTGATCGAGTGCAGTTCCAGAGAAAGACAGGTTAAACCGGAATTCAGGATGCTTGTCGAGCAGTTCTTTTAAGACTTTATTAGTTGGACGGTATGATTTGTTGGCAACCTTTTCTACAATTCGACGATTGTTTAGGTCGGTTTCAGAATCGTCGTTGAAATATTCGGTGTCTTGTCCGATATCAAATACTCGGTATTTTTTTACCCGGTACGGTTGGTGGACATGGAAATACGGACAGACAGTGAGCATAACTTATGATGTAGCGTATTGTAACAGATTTCGAAATAGCTGATGCATTTTAGTGGCAGCCTTTTGCCATGATAACCCTAACAACTGCAACCTTCCTTCTTTAACAATCTGCTCACCAAGTACTGGGTACCGCAGAGCTGACAAGATTTGGTTAGCCATCTCGTCCACATCCCAAAAATCCACCTTGAGGGCGTGTGTGAGCACCTCTGACACACCTGATTGCTTTGTAATAATTGACGGCGTACCGTGCTGGAGTGCCTCAAGGGGCACCAGACCAAATGGTTCTGATACCGAAGGCATCACAAACAGATCAACACTCTGGTACAGACGATCCCGCTCTTGTTCCCAAGTCGCTCCGGCAAACCTGACGTGCTCAGACAACCCCATCGCACCAACCTGGTGGATGACTTGCGTCATCATGTCACCCCAGCCAGAGATCACAAACACCACATTGGGATCCTCATCGACAACGCGTCTGGCGGCATGGACAAAATAATCGACTCCTTTTTGGATACTAATCCGGCCATGATACAGAACAATCTTCTTTCCTTGATCCTTGAGTGCTTGCAGGGTTGGTTCTAGCTGTACCACTTCTTCAGCGTCACAGCCATTATGAACGACATCTACTTTAGCAGGATCAACACCGTGTTTATTGATAACTATCTGCCTGGTGTATTCACTCACAGCGATAACCTTGTCAGCCATCATAAACCCTTCGTGTTCGATTTGAAGCATGCTTGGATCGACATTATCACCTGCCGCTTGATCAAACGATGTTGCATGCACGTGCAGGATCAGCTGTTTACCAGACGCTATTTTTGCGGCTACACCAGCCAGGTATGATGTCCAGTCATGAGCATGGATGATATCAAAATCCTCCATTTTGGCGATAATTGCTGCCTGATGCGCAAACCGATGAGCTTCTTCCAGAATAGTCCGTGAGCGATAGATCGGTTTACCAGTTGCGTCGTAGCCAATGATAGAATCGACCATAGTTGTAGCGTGATGATATGGGCCGGGGAAGGTCTGCTCATGTTCACTCATCCGAGCCAGGCGTTCGGTATCGGCAAACAAAACTCGCGCGTTTCCGCGCGTTTCTTGGGTTTTTGGGAGCACCAAGATAACCTCTACACCATCGTGTAGTAGCTCTCGAGTTAAACCAAAACACGCAACCCCAAGGCCACCGTTTTTGGCTGGAGGGTACTCCCAGCTAAAGGTTAAAACTTTCATTATAAAATCTATCGGGCTACATAAAACAGACAGAAATGCCCGGTAGTATCCTCATGATAGCACGCAGGTTTTACTTATGACCCTTTTAGATTGGATAGACCTGTTAGTTAGTCATTCTAAACATGAATTGATTGACATTTCTAAGCCATTTGATAGTATTTCGCCACTATGTCACAGGATTTACTCATCAAATTGGTTTCAAAAGGCGACGAAAACGGCGTCGGCAAAGGTCACGTGTACTACACACGGTTTAACAACAAAAACAAAAAAGACCCGAGCAAGAAATACGAAGTCTCAAAGTTCAACCCAGTTGCTAAAAAGCACACGGTTTATACTCAGAAGAAGTAAGTACTCTCTCCTAAAGAGTGAAAACAAGTCCCGTAAGGGGCTTGTTTTCACTTTGTTCCGGATTCGACCTACCGAGGGAGTACCACAAGAGTATTTCCATTTCTATATTCCTTTCAGTCATTAAAAATTTGGTCATTCCCTGGAACTCGAACTCTATAGCTTTGATGTTGGTGATAGCGCCTCTTTGTAAGCGAATTGCTAAAACAAAAACACCTCGCAGTCGCGAGGTGTTTTTGTTTTTGTGTTGACTATAGCTGCCCCAAACTAGCTGCACTATTTTTCTTTACAACTTCAAACAGTGCGGTCTTGGCAGCCTCTTCGTTTTCTTTCTTTCCTCCCCAAGCGTCGAGAACTACATTTTCAAGCGCTCGTGAGAACGAGAACGTGATCGGCCACGGTTGTGGCCCCATCTTGGCGATGGCGTTGAGGTTTTCAGTTGATCGCTCTGGAGTTTGTCCGCCTGAAAGAAATACAATTCCAGCTGTCTCATGTGGCACACTCATGTGGAAGGTGCGGAGGGTTGCTTGAGCCACTTCCGCTGCTGACGTTTGTTCTGAGTATTTGTCGCCGGCTAATACCATCGATGATTTAAGGATCAGCCCCGCTAGATCAACCTTGTAATACATCAATTGTTGAAACAGTATTTGCAACACAGTTGTAGTCACCATCTCCGCTCGTTCGAGTGAATGGTCACCAGCATGGATAACCTCAGGCTCTACAATTGGAACTATCCCAGCTGCTTGAGCTAGCTGAGCGTAGCGAGCCATCATAACTGTATTCATTTCGATTGCTTGTTCAGTTGGAAGCTCTTCACCATCAATGTTTATAACCATCCGCCATTTAGCGAACCGCGCTCCCATGGCGTAGTATTCCTCAAACCGAGTAGACAAATCATCTAGCCCTTGGGTCATCTGCTCCCCTTTAAAGCCTTCAAAATCCTTGGCACCAGTATCTACCTTGATCCCTGGAATGATCCCTTTGGCGATCAACACATCTGGAAACGGAGTTCCGTCGTCAGTGGTATTGCGGATTGAGGAGTCATACATAATGACACCTGAAATGTACTGCTCAATTCCATCAGCAGTAAAAAGAATCTCTCGGAAATCTTGTCGATTTTCTGGTGTATTTTCGAGCCGTACCTGGTCGAGCCGCTTCCCTGCTGTCCCATCACTCTCATCAGCGGCTAGAATTCCCTTTCCACCAGCAAGCAAAGCTGCCGCGGTTTCATATAGTTTAGTGTTTGATTTCATACTACCTAGATTGTAACAAAGAGCAGCGCCCATAGGGCGCCGCGCTGTGTGCAACTTTCACTTTATGTTTCTAAGACCGAATCTTCCAGCCAATTCTGAATAGATGTGTGACCAGAGCACCAAAGCATACCACCAGACCGACAATCACGATTAGTCCAACTAGTGAATTGGCTTCACTATACCCGATCATACTGCTACGAATACCATCAGCAAAATAAAAGAATGGGTTGAACTGAGTGATACTGGCTGCTAGTGGTGGCAGCATGGTGATACTGTAGAAAATACCGCCGAGGTACGTCAGTGGTGTAATCACAAATGTGTTGAGTGCCTGCAGCTGTTCAAACCCTTCAGCCCAGAGTGCCACAATGATTCCCAACATGGCAAAGATCGCTGCAATGGCTGACACATAGCCCACAAACGCAAGTGGGTTCACGAGCTGTACTGCACCAAATGCGAGCCCAACACACAGAATCAAACCAGCCACCATCAGCGCGCGGACTATCGCACTCCCTACAAACCCGAGCAGCATTTCGAGGTATGAAAACGGGGCAATCAGAATTTCTTCAATCCCACGTGTAAAGCGCATAAAATATAGTGACGAAGACGCACTAGCAAACGACGCATTGATAATCGAAAGCATCAGAATTCCCGGAAAAACAAAGCTGATGTACGGCACACCCGCAAAATCTTCGATCTTGGTTCCAATTACCGTTCCAAAAATAAATATGTAGAGCGCAGCTGACACCACTGGCGCGACCAGGGTCTGGATTGCTACGCGCATGGTCCTGGTGACCTCGCGACGAAACATGGTATATAGTCCGATTGTGTTCATAATTATTTGTGATTATCTTTACCAATAATACTTAGATAGGTGTCTTCGACTGATTTACCGTCTTTCATAAAGTCAGCTTTGGTACCTTGTGCCACAATTTTTCCGTGATTAATAATCGCAATTTCCTTGCAGAGATATTGAATCTCTTCGAGGTAGTGTGATGTCAGAATAATAGTTTTTCCTCGTTCGTTCATTTCTTTGAGGTACGCCCAGAGGTCTTTGCGCTGTTCGACGTCAACTCCAGCGGTTGGCTCATCGAGAATCAACAGGTCCGGAGTATGCACCAACGCCCGCCCCAACATTGCTCGACGTTTCAGTCCACCTGATAATTTCTGGAATTTCACATCGCGGTGTTCCTGTAGGTCGAACCGCTCGATGAGTTGTTCGATTCGCTCGTCCCGGGTAGCTTTCGAGATTTTGTAGTACCCACCCATATAGTCCATCAGCTGTGCTGGTGTCGCGAAAATATCAACGTTGAATTCCTGTGGTGAAAGCCCCACTTTTGTTCTAGCGGTTCGGTAATCAGCCACTACGTCAGTCCCATCAACCAAAATCTGTCCACTAGTTGGCTGGGCAATACCGGTAATACAGTGAATGGTGGTCGACTTCCCCGCTCCGTTTGGCCCAAGCAGCCCGTAAAACGCCCCACGCTCAACGTTGAGCGAGATATTATCAACTGCTACTTTTGCATCTTTTCCTTTTCCATAAACCTTGGTCAGGTTTTTAATTTCTAGCATTGGTGTACTCATACTTGTCAGTATACACCTAATCGAAAAGGCGGCCATGGTTACACGGCCGCCTTTATTATCAGTCTGCTTGAATTGACTCAAACAGCAAATTTTGATCAGGAGCGTCTGCAGTAAAGAACGCTTTGACACGCTTTGCGTTGCGCTCTGCCCGGCGAGCATACATACCGGTCAGCTCGATCAGCTTTTCATGTGTCTCAGTACCAAACTGCATCTGCTTAACACCATAAACATACGGGCCATCAATTTGTATGTACCCGAGCCGTTGCAGGATGTCGACTGACTGTTCTCGCAAGGCGATTCGTCGCTCTGGATCAAAGACGTTTTCACGACTTTGAATCCATTGCTCATACATACGATTGAATGAGTCGAGATTGAACCGACTCTCCTGGCGTTCCTGACAATCACGCCAATTTCTGAGCAAGCGAATGTATGTTTGCTCAACCAGAGCAAGATCCGGAAGCTCTCGCACTTCTGCCCGAACTGAACGATCAACCATCCAATCAAGATACAGAGTCAGACAATATGCCGATAAACCATCCCGCCCAGCGCGGCCGATTTGCTGTGCAAATTCAACCAAATCAGGCGGCGGACCGTAGTGCGCAATCAGTCGAACATCAGCCCGATCGACCCCCATCCCAAAAGCAGAAGTTGCGATAATCAGAGGTTTCTGTGCGGTTTTAAAGATCCGCATAGAAGCAGCCTTATGCTCTGGATCAAGTTTCGAATGATAGAGCGCGGGTGTAAATCCACACTCCTCAGCTTGATCAACCAACTCAGAGAACAACAGTTCTGTTTCGCTAGTCCGGGTGCAATAGATGATGGTAGTGCCGTGAGTTGGCATTCGGTCATCCATTACAACCTGCTTAAGCCTATCGATTGCCCAGCGTCGCTTCGAGTTTTGCGTCTTAAGACCAACCGTCGGCTGCTCGATTAACAAATGAAGGTTATTACGAATAGGGTCGTCATAAACTTCAACAAGATGCTTTTTGCGAAAAGGAACTCTACTCATGATATCAGCCAAAATATGAGGATCAGCTGTCGCGGAAGCCGCCACAATTTGTGGCTTTTTCAACTTAGTCCAAATTGAACGGATTCGTTGATACTTTTTCCGAAACGAGTTTCCCCATACACTGACGCAGTGCACCTCATCAACAAACAAAAGGTTGAATTCAATGTCTTTGACCCACTTCTGATGAAATGTAGCTGTTTCAGCCATTTCAGGAGAAACAAACAAAAACGCCGGACCCGAAGCGAGATTCCGTAGTGAGCTACGAACGTCGTTCTTTTCCTGTTCAGTTTGATCACCCGTCAGCATAAACGCCGGTATACCCATTTCGTCGAGACCGCCGCACTGGTCAGCCATCAGCGATTTCAGCGGTGAAACCACCAATACCACCCAACCATGCACAATTGCTGGCACAATAGCACCGGCTGTTTTACCACCACCTGTCGGCATGATGCTGAGCACATCTTTTCCAGCTGTGGCAGCCTCAATCATCTGACGCTGCGCGTCTGATTTGAAATCTTCATATCCCAACTGCCTCATAGCTGCTGCAATACTTAGTTCTATTGAATCTAGCATTCTGCTCTCCTCGATTCTGTTTTTGATTACATTGCTCAGCAGTATGAATACTGCTCCGCCAGCATAATGCAATTAATAAAATTAAAAGTCAATACTAACAGAAACAGGACGAACTAGAGGCTAGGCTATTTTTTCGATAGATTGTAATATTTGTGCTGACCTAAATGTTGAGACCTTCAAGCTACATACTCAGGAATACAAGAAAGGCCACGCGGTTTTTACCGCGAGGCCCTTCATTCAGTCCCCTGTGCTGAAATGTTTATTATCACAAAGATCATAGACGATATCGTTCAGTGCATCTTCGAAGATATGAGCCGAACCGGCCAATGCTTTCCCGGCTTCATTTAAGACGAGCCTGCGACCAACTGATTCGGTAAGACGTATAGCCAGCTTTTCTTGAAGCCGCTTGAGTTTTTTCGATATGTTGCCCAAGTCTCGTTTTGACTCCGCAGCATACTCAGTCAAACTTTGACCCAATTCTAGCGCGAAAAGAATCTCCCGCATGAACTCATCTGCCAAGCATTCTTTCAAAAGCTGAGAGAGCTTATCTTCTGTCATGCTACATCCTCCTTGACCATAGCAGTTTCATCTTGCATAGTAGACAGATCATATGAAAAGTCAAGAAGAACAGTGGCTGCTTCAGGAGAAATACCAGGGTGAAAAATCTGAGGCTTTTTACGCTGACTGCAAAGCGTTGGCGCTTGGTACCCCACTGGGGTATCTGATTGGCCATGTTCCCTTTTTGGACTGTACCATCCACCTAGATAACCAGCCGCTGATCCCGCGGGTTGAAACTGAGTTTTGGGTAGAAAAAGCGATTGCTGCTATTAAAATGAGTAGTGTGATGCAACCCAGCCTCGACAACTCAGCAGCACAGGCGCCTCGTATCCTCGATCTCTGCGCCGGGAGTGGCTGTATTGGAGTAGCGGTCGCTAAAGCTGTACTAGCTGCCCGGGTTGATTTTGGAGAACTTAGTAAACGCTTGATTCCAACTATTGCCAAGAATTGTGCTGAGAATACTATTGAACAAGAGCGGTACAACATCTATCACTCAAACCTATTTGAACAAATTCCGGCTGGAGCTACGTACGACTTTATTTTAAGCAATCCTCCTTACATCGACCCAGCCATTGATCGTGCGACCGACTCGGTTAAGTCTCATGAACCCCACCTCGCGCTCTATGGTGGAACTGACGGTCTAGAAGTAATTGAACAATTGTTCAGCTCGGCCGCAGGCCACCTGACTGTCAATGGTCAGCTTTGGATTGAACACGAACCAGAACAAGTAAACGGTATAGCCAAACTAGCTGAGCAGTACGGGTTCAGTTGCACTAGTCATCCTGATCAATACAGTGTCCTACGTTACTCAATCCTAGTGCTACAATAATACCTATGAACGGACAATCACCAGTACAGCTCACTGATTCTCTAGGTGGCTTTATGCCCCTGGCTGACATCATTACCCTTTTGTTTTACATCGCAGCACTCATATACATCATATATTCAGTTATATTGTATTATCACTGGACTCAGTACGGAACAAACAAAGCCGTCACCGGACTAACGCTTGTCACCTATGGGCTGACCACGGTTCCACTTATTTTAATAATGGCAGCTTTAACTTTTTCTTTTTAATATGTTGTTCGAAAAAATTCAGATGGAGCCAGATGAGAAAGTGCTGATCATGGTTCGAAAACACTGGTTTGTGATCTTGACTGAATTGTTTGGGATTTTCCTTTTGATTATACTGCCGTTTTTTGCACTAGCAGGCTTTTTAATATTTAACCAAACATTTGCCACGATGGGCGTTGACCTGTATCAGTTTGCGAACCTGATTGGCTTCGGGATGGCGGCCTGGTTACTACTATCACTGATGGGAGGGTTCACCATCTGGACTCACTACTACCTGGACCTCTGGATAGTTACTGACCGACGGATTATTTTGGTTGACCAGATTCATTTCTTTAGTCGGAATGTGAGTGTATTTCGACTCGAACGGATGCAAGATATCGAATATAAAATCAAAGGCATTATCCCTACTCTACTCAATTTTGGAACGCTCAAAGCCCAAACTGCTGGCGCACACGAAAGCAACTTTAATTCAAGCGGGCTACCCGACCCAAGAGGACTCCAAGCAACTATTCAAAAAGCTATGGACGCCCGAATGCGTGCACTGCACGTTACTCCAGACGAAATGATTCACTAACGAGCCTCACCACTGCTTTACTAGAGAAAACACTTCCCGTACAATCATTTACATCATGAGCGAACCACTATCTACCAACCCTTATAAGGGTGTCCGAGATTTTTATCCAGCTGATATGGCCGTGCAACGGTATATTTTTGATACTTGGAGCGAGACCGCTGAGCGCTTTGGCTACGAGCGCTACGACGCATCAGTATTAGAACCATCAGCCCTATACAAAGCCAAAGGGGCTGAAAACGAAGAAATGGTGAACGAGCAGACCTACACGTTTACCGACCGTGGTGAACGTGAGGTTACTCTACGACCAGAAATGACCCCAACGGTCGCCCGTATGATTGCTGGTAAAGCGCGGGAACTAGCCTGGCCGGCTCGGTGGTACTCAATCCCGAACCTATTTCGCTACGAACGAGCGCAGCGTGGACGACTTCGTGAACACTGGCAACTGAACGTCGATATGTTCGGTGCCACTGATTACACCAGTGACGTAGAGATCATCCAGCTCGCCCACCAGATTTTCATGGACTTTGGCGCAACCGAGGATATGTTTGAAATCCTGATCAACAACCGAGCAACCATGAACCACGCGTATGCTGCACTAGGCGTGACTGATGCTGATACAGTAACGGCGATCACCCGCCTGAATGACCGTAAAGATAAGATCGAGGCCGGGGCGTATCTCCAGGACCTGATACAAATCCTGGACGGCGATGAAGTACTTGCTAGTGAAATCAAGACCATGATCGAGTCAGACGACGCTGGTGATAACCTGGTTGTGTCTACTTTGCGTGACCTAGGGATCAACAATGTTCGCATCGACCGTTCCCTAGCCCGCGGATTTGACTACTACACCGGGACAGTCTTTGAATTCAAAGACACTCACCCTGACAACAACCGATCACTGCTAGGAGGTGGGCGTTACGACAACCTCACCAGTTTGTTTGGTGGTGAAGCTGTGTCAGGCATTGGATTTGGGTTTGGTGACGTCACGATGAAAGACTTCCTTGAGACACACAAACTACTACCAGAACAAGTGTCAGTCACCTCACCAGCAATAGCACTGCTACCGATGGGACCCGAGCAAAACCTGGCAGCAATGAAACTAGCCCAAGACATCCGAGCAACAGGACTTTCAGTCAGCGTGGACACAACTGATCGTAAAATTGGTAAGAAAATTGCCACCGCCGCTAACGCCAACATCATTTATATTATTACCGTTGGTTCCGATGAGGTTGCAAGTGGGACATATACTATGAAGCACCTCGAAACTGGCAAAGACACTAGTGGTACACTATCAGAACTTATGAATTCTCTGATTGCACTAAGCTAGTATGCGTTACGTTGTATTTGACCTCGAAACTCAAAATATTTTCCAGGAAGTCGGATCGAGTGATCCGACGGCTTTAGATATTTCAGTTGGGACTGTATACGACTACGGGACAGAGAAATACACAACAGTCTCGATCGATAACCTCGACGACCTGTGGCCAATCATCGAACAAGCCGACGCGCTGGTTGGATACAATTCAAACCACTTTGATATACCTCTACTCAATAAATACTACCCGGGTGACCTGACCCAGATCAAAAGCATCGACCTGCTCGAAGACATCAAAGCGTCACTTGGCCGCCGACTGAGACTCGATAGTGTGGCCCAAGCCACCGTAGGGGCCAAAAAATCAGCGGACGGCTTACAGGCAGTCCGTTGGTGGCGTGAAGGCAAAATAAAAGAGATCATGAAATACTGCGAGCAGGACGTAAAGGTGACCAAGGACGTATTTGAATTTGCGCGTAAAAACGGCTTTGTAAAATTTAAAGACGGCCACCGTAAAAAAGAAATCCCTCTCGACATCGCCCACTGGGAAGTCAAAGAGGAATCAGCGATGACTCACTCACTACTTTTTTAAAACCATCAAACGCAAGAAAGGCCCGCAATTGTGCGGGCCTTTTCCTCAATTTTAGACAATGGGTTTTGAGTCATCTTCACAAATACGAAGCTTCTCGCTGCCACCATTCCAATCTGGAGTGTCGGCATGAAAAAAGAAGTCTGAACGATACGTGTACATCTCATCCTCTTGGTCCAAGGCAACTTCTGACATTTTCGGAAGCTGATAAATAGAACCGGTAAAGGTACCATACCCAACAGGAGTTCCGTCCTCATAACGTTCAAAATAGACACGTCCGTCTGGAAGACGGAAAATTGTATACCCAGAATAGGTGCCACTATCTGACGTTTGATCAAACATCACAACACCGTCACAACGTTTGTATATATCAAATGTTGTCCAGTCAATGTCTGCCTGTTCGGCTACGACAGGTGTCACATACACGGTGATTGCTGTCAAAATTCCAAAGAACTGCCTTTTCATTTCCCTACCTCCGTTTTTTATTATGGGATATATAAATAATAGGCCATCACTGGTCTATATTTATATTAATACACAAAATTATGTATTGGTCAACCTATGAAATGAACGCAACGTATCCCACGAGCGCTGAGAGGATAATTCCGTACCAAACAAACGGCCACAGGGTGTAGCGGCGGATAAACGCCAGGAAGAAATGGATCACGAACAGAGCTGTGACAAATGACACCCCGGCACCTACCGCGATCAAAAACCATTCTACTTCCCCGCTTTCTTGCATCAGATCGAGCGTTTTCTTGATACCCACCCCTAATGTGATCGGAATAGCCAGCAGAAACGAAAAGCGAGCCGCTTCGATCCGCGTTAGACCAAGCAACATACCCCCGGCAATTGTGGCGCCAGAGCGTGACATACCCGGAAGCAGTGCTAATGCCTGAAACAATCCGATCTGCAATCCCTTTTTAAGGGTTAGCGTTTCGCGTGGTGGAGCTATTGTGTAGCGCCACTCCGTGTATAAAAAGAAGATTGATGCAGCAAACAACACAACTGCTACAACCAAAGAACTGCGTAAATAGGTCGAGACGGTCGGCTCAAGTAACAGCCCGATCACGACAGCGGGAATGGTACCGATGATCAGCGCATAGAGAAGCGTCATATCCTTTTCATCTACTGGTAGTCGGCCAAGTTTCCGCAACGCTACCTGTAGTAGCCGCCACAGGTCACTCCAAAAGTAGAGCATCACAGCGGCAGTTGTAGCAAAGTGCAGAATCGCATCAAACGCCAAGGCATTAATTCCCTCAATCATCAGCCACTCCCGAGCCAATACCAGGTGCCCAGTGGATGAAATAGGTAAAAACTCTGTAATACCTTGTACCAAACCAAGAATGATTGCGTCCACTAGTTCCATATTGTTTCGAGTATAGCACGCCACATTGCGTGATATAATCACATTGTAACCAGGTAATTATTTTATGGAACCTTCAAACCAACAACAAACGTCAATGGCTCTCCCACTCGCAATCGTGGTCGGGTTTGCCATGATTGCAATTGCAATATTCTTTACTAGCGGCAATCAAGCACCGGTCGCCACAGCCCCTACTGTCACCGACAATGTTGTGGCAGCAAGTGCGGTTCGATCAATCAGTGACTCTGACTATGTCCTTGGCAACCCAAATGCTCCAATCGTCATGATTGAGTACTCTGACTACGACTGTCCATTTTGTAAACAGTTTCACGCAACCATGCACCAAATTCTAGATGAATATGGTGTGACCGGCAGACTGGCTTGGGTATACCGGCAATTCCCTCTGGTTGACCTACATCCAAACGCTCCGCAGCTTTCTGAAGCTGCACTATGTGTCGGTGACATCGCTGGTAATAGTGCCTTTTGGACATTTTCAGATGCTGTCTTTGACAGTCGGGACGAAACTGATTTCACAAATGTCACTAAACTGCCACAATTTGCTGAAGCCGCTGGAGTTGAACGTTCAGCCTTTACTGAGTGTATGAACAGTGACCGAATGTTAGACACCTTAAAAGCTGACATGGCAGACGGCTTGGCTGCCGGTGCCCAAGGAACACCCTACACAATCATCCGAGTCGGGAACCAAGAAGCGGTTATAAACGGAGCGCAGTCATACAACACGGTTAAAGCTATCGTAGAAAATCTCATTTCTCAGCTGGACGGGAACTTTGATTCAGAAGCGACAGCCGTAGAAACTCTCTAGTTTAATAAGTGACAGTAGTCACAGGTAGATGGGTCACACGTTTGTGTGGCCCATTTGCCGTTTGAAAGAGCAGTCGCAGCATTGATGATTTCTTGTTTCAGTTCCGCCACTTCTGCATCTGTAATCACAAATGACTCCTCTTTAATTGAACCTGTAGCTGCCGACTCTACAAATGAAAGCACCCCGGTTCGACATCGATAACGTTCATCATCATACAAATCAAGCAGCAAGGCATAAAATGTAAGCTGTCGTTTATAGGCACCATCTGATGACGCCGTCTTCCCTTCAATTACATTTCTCGATTTTGGTTTACCAGTTTTATAATCAACCACCTGCACCAACTGACCTGACTCATCAAAGTCCAATCGATCGAGATTCCCTTTGAGTGGTATGGTTGGAATGTCAGGAATGCCTGTTTCTAATTCAACTGAAATCGAGAATTCTTCTTCAGTTTTTACCGGCAAAGTTGGCATAAGTTCAGAGACATACGGCAAAATAATCTCTAGTGCTTTTTGATGTTGCCTGGTGTACTCCTCAGTTGCTAGTGGTAGCCTCGCAAAACTTTCATCAATCCATTGCATTAGTTGCTTGTCAGTTGGGACCGTTTTATTTTTTGTATGATGGTTTGTTGCGCGCTGTAGCACGGCGTGGACAGCAGTACCGAACTGCATGTGTGGTGGCTGGACCGCTGGAACCCGAAGGATATTCTTGAAATAGAACTCGTACGGATCTCGCAGATAGTTGTTGAGAGACGTAGCTGAAAAGCCCCGCTCAGCAAACAGTGCCGCCACTAGTGCTGTGTCGACGGATTGATGTTTTGCTTCTGACACCACCTGATCAAGCGGAGCAAATTTTTTCTCAGCCTCAGCGGTTGATTCAACTGTAAGCAGATCCTCTGCAATGTCAGCCAACAGGCGTGACGGGGTCAGTGGTCGACCATCAGCATTTTGCTCGCTATTGGATAGATATAGCGACCGTTTTGCTCGAGTCATCAGCACATACAAGAGTCGTTTCTCATCGTCGGCTGCATCAGCGGCCATTTCAGTTTGACGAGGAATCTTGAACAATTCACGTTTAGTTTTTCCACCCCAAGCGTTATCAGTGAGATGAGGCGCAAAGACCACTTCAAATTCGAGCCCCTTTGATTTGTGCGCAGTCATCACTTGGACCGCGTCTAGTTCTGAACCGATAAACGGCGCTGACAAAGGGAGTCCATAGGCACGACGTTGAGCAAACACAGATAGTACGTCAGTCAGGGTTGATTTCTTATCACGCTTGACCAGCTCTTCAATCTCATCATAGAGTCGCCTGATAATTCGAGCTCCGTCGTATGGATCATGCTGCAGGACGTACTCTTTGTAGCCAGATTCCTCGAGCAAGAACGCTAAAACTTCGTGCGGTGCTTCGACACTATTGCGCCGCCTGGCCTCTTCTAAGACTGACACAAGGCGCTCAACTGGTGCTGTATCAGTCACCCCAATTTCTTGCAACATTTCTACATCAAACAGAATCTCACTGAGCTTTCGTTTATAGTTTTGTGCAGCACACATCCTGGTGGTATCAGCCACACTAATACCCCAAAACGCCCCCTGCAGCACCGTAAACAGCGCACCTTGGTCAGACTGTGTCACCGCTCGCAGTAACTGCTCAATGGTTTGAGTCACAGGATGGTACAGAATGTCACTTTCAGCTGAAGCGTGGGCTGGAATTCCCGCTTTGCGCAAAGCAGCACTGAGGTCTTCTACCTCACGGTTACTGCGCACGATGACGGCAATTTCTTTTGGAGCGATCCCTGAGTCAATTTGGGTTTGTACTTGCTCCACCAGCCAGCTATCTTCGATTGCTTGATGTGAGAAGTCGCGCACGGTTACTTGCGCACTATCTACCAACGCGGCATTAAGTGGAATACGCAGTGTCTGCAAATGCTCGTCGTCAGTTGTAATGAGACTATACCCGGCATCCAAAACCGGTTGGCCGGAGCGGTAGTTCTCGGTCAGAGAAATTACTTTTGTCCCGGTGAAGCTCGACTGAAAATACAGAAAGTTTTGAAGCGACGCTCCTTGAAAGCGAAAGATCGCCTGCTTCTCATCCCCTACAACAAAAATGTTTGGTTGATCATGGTAGTTAGCCAACAGCTCCAAAATTCGGTTTTGTGCCCCGTTGACGTCCTGGTGTTCGTCCGCTAGCAAGTACTGGTACTGCTCTTGCAGGTCACGCAGCATGTCCTCGTCTTTCTCGAGAGCTGCGACAGTCTGTAAAATCATGTCGTCAAAATCGAAGCGTTTTTGATCACGCAACATGGTTTCATAGAGTCGGTACACATACTGCAGGGCCTGATTTTTCTCGATTGATTTCACGGCGTCTTTGTATTCACCTCGCTCTTTACCTTTGTGGGCGCCCTTTTGGTGGAACTGTTCGATTTCTAGCAGATCCCTCTCTTGGTCGGCAATCATTTGTTGTAGAGTGTTAGGCGTGATGTTTTCACGCTTGAGGTCACTAATAGTGCCCATCAGTGGTTTTACGTAGTATTCTGGGTTTCCACCAGGACGAAGGGTTGATACAGCCGGATCTTCTAAAATTGCCTCAATGATAGAAATCCGATCAATATCTGTTGCCGGCTGACCACCAATAACGTTGGGGTAGGCATCAGGGTATGTAGCAATCAACCGCTGCGCAAAACTATGAAACGTCGAGATGTTAACGCGATACGCAGCTGCACCGATATACCGAAGCAACCGTTCACGCATAGCTTTCGCACCAGACTCGGTAAACGTGAGCGCTAGGATATTATCTGGTTGTATATCAGACTGCAAAAGGATGTTTGCGATCCGCAGGGTAAGGATTTGGGTCTTACCAGTCCCTGGACCCGCAATCACCATCACTGGCCCTTCGGTGGTATCGACTGCTTCTTTTTGAGCTGCATTGAGCTGTTTGTAAGCGGCGGTAAAGGCACTACTTGAGATGATATCTGTCATACCAAGGAGTATAACAAACCTACTGACTTGTTTGAAATACACCCTTGCCAAGGCGGCAAGATAGGCGTATTGTTTTTTGCTTATGGTCACAATTGAAGCTATCCTTACACTCTTTCTCATGCTCGGTATTTCTAGCCTAGCTATTTTTTGGGCCAAACGGCTCCACATCCCGCATACAGTATTACTCGTGATTATTGGCATTAGTCTGGGTGTACTGTCATACATCCCGACATTTCAATTCTTGGGGATGTTTCAACTCACTCCGGAACTACTCTTTTACATCTTCCTCCCGACGCTGATTTTTGAATCGGCCTACAACATGAATATCCGGCGACTGGTCGACGACTATGCAGCGGTTCTCACACTTTCAATTGGTAGTTTTATTGTATCCACCACCGTCATTGCAACCCTACTGCATGTACTCTTGCTACTAGTAGGTATCGATATTCCGATTGTGCTGACGATTTTATTTGGGGCCTTGATTTCAGCAACTGACCCAGTAGCGATTTTAGCCTTGTTTAAAGAATATGGAGCCCCAAAACGACTAACACTTATATTTGAAGGCGAGAGTCTCTTTAACGACGCGACCGCTGTAGCGGTCTTTCTTATCACCCTCGAGGCAATCAACGCCGGATTATTTACTGTAACCACTTCCCTGGTTGGACTAGCTATATTTGTATCGATGCTACTAGGTGGAGTTATATTTGGATTATGTATTGGGGGGTTCTTCTCTTTGCTAATGGGAATCACCCGCGAGAGTGAGGTTGCTAGCATTACGCTCACGCTTGTTTTAGCTCATATTACTTTTATCCTAGCCGAATTGCTTTCAACTACCCCACTACTGTTTGGACATGTCATACCGATTTCTCCAATTATTAGTACGACTATAGCTTCTCTCTTGATTGGTAACTACGGTCGAGCAAAGATTCACCCTCGAGCTGAAAAATTTGTGGCTGAACTGTGGGAGCAGTTTGCTTTTATGGCCAACTCACTTGTATTCCTGCTTATTGGAGTCCTTATGTCACAGACATCATTTAACACTCCCACCATTTTCTATGCGGTGCTCATCGGTGTTGTCGTAGTGGCAGTGGCTCGAGCGATTTCTATTTACCCAGTCGTGTTTATCTATAACAAACTGGTGGATACCAGCAAATCAATCCCCACCAGCTGGCAACACTTACTGGCCTGGGGGTCACTTCGAGGAGCGCTGGCGGTCACTATGGTGCTACTGATCCCTGACGACTTTATGGTAACCGGTTGGTCACTAGCCACGTCACCAAAAGAATTCCTGCTGGCTCTTACGGTTGGTTGTATTGGTGCCACGTTGTTTATCAAAGCCACCACTATCAAACCCTTTATTAGACATTTCAAGCTCGATGCACTAACAAAACTTGAGGAAGTCGAATACAAAGAAGCTCGCGCATTGATCCATGATGAAGTAAGCAAACGAGTCAACGCATTTAAAGACAGGCAATACATCGATGAGGAAACTGCAAAACGACTGTTAACTGACCACGAAGCAGCTCTCACCCGAGCCTGTGAACAAATAAACACTCTGTCAGATGATAGTCAGGAACAATTATCACTGCGCACCCTACGAGTGTTTGCGATTGGAATCGAAAAACGTGAACTCAAGGTGCTATATCGTCACAACGAAATCAATGAGATTGTATTCAGACGGATTTCTGGGAAGCTGCAGCTACAACTAGAAGCCATAGAAGCTGGGAATATGGCTCCAGACACTGCCCTGCACACTGACAGCCGTGATGTATTTGAGCGACTTGCAACCGCAGTGAGGGCAATTGTACAGCCTAACAAAAAGACCTTTGGCTTTGATGAGAGGTATATGTACTACCGAGCCCAAAAAATTATTTCTCAAAAAGTCGTCAAAGAATTTACCAGTCTCCAGGACACCGCCAGCAGTGTCTTTAGTGATCACGAATTACACGACGCTATCGCGCTGTACACTACTTTCAAACAAAATTCAGCAGCTAAACTAGCAGCCCTCAGCGCCGAGCGCCCTAAAGAAGCGGCTATTCTTTCGTTTATCCTAGCCGAGCATAGTGTCCACAAAATCGAAGACACCCTACTCAAGGAGCTATATGAAAAAGAATTAATTACTCAAAAACTTTTTATCACCCTCAAAGATGAACTGTTACGGTCACACTAAACAAAACTCGTGTATCTAAAGAATCTATTGCACATTTCCAGTCTGGGTGCACAGCTAGATATAAGGCTTGGGATAGAGACAGTATAGCAATGGCTATTCCCCATACATATCTGCTACCATTACCAAATGATATCGATCAGCATTCTCTCGACAACGATCTTTGGGGTTTTGTTTTGTGCGGCTTACTATGCACTTGTCTGTTTAATTAAACGTCGCTGGATAAAGATTGAACCGAAAAAACTACTCTTTTACGTTTCGCTGTTTTGTCTTTTTGGAATAGCGGGAGAAATAGTCGTAAATACACTATGGGCGTATGTATTTGGTGAGCCCTTATGGGAGTACAGACTATTCCCCACAAAAAATGCGCACATCAGTTATTTCTTTCCATTAATTTGGGGATCACTTGGCTTCTATAAATACATCAACGATACCGTGTGGCATAAATTTGAATCAAATCAGATAATCCTTCCGGGAATAATCATGGGAGCTGAAGCGATCTTTCTAGAAATACTCTATAACGGATTATTCCTACTCTTATTTGGTGAGTACATCTTTTACTACCTACCAGCTAACCTAGGACCACTTTCACACCTTTCATGTCTCGAAGTGCTGCCATTCTACTTTATGGTCGGATTAGTGATTACAAAACTCGTGCATGTACAGAACAAAATTGGTTACCGAAGGAGTATCGTATTTACAATCAGCTTCTATTGGATGGTTATTGCCGCCATACTGATGATTTAAATCTAGTCATGTACGAACTTCTCTACCAGCTTTCACACCATGCGCCACTAGTCATATTTATGGCATCGGTGTTGGATGTATTCTTTTTGTCTGGCTACATTTTATATGGTATAGCTACCCTCAGTGCTGTGGCTATGATGCACATGTCAGGCATGATCAGCGTTCCAGAAATCATAATAGCTGCAGTTGCTGGAACTGTATTTGGAAACCAGATTAATTACTGGATCGGGAGGTTGTTTAGTACCACAAAAATGATTGAACAACGAATTGACTCACCCCGAGCAAAAAAAGCCAAAATTTTCTTGGAAACCAAAGGTCTGCTGATATACATGATTGTTGGTCGGTTTGTGACATTCTTTCGACCAATTCACGGTCTGATTTTAGGGACACTCAACATCAGTCCATATCGAGTACTCATCTATGACATCGCCCTGTCCATTCTATGGGTATCACTCTGGCTTTGGGTGCTGCTCTCTAGCGAGCTCACAATCAAGACATTTCTATAAGATACACTTTCTGATTTATACAAATCCATCTTTTTGCTGCTCCCACTTTTGCTTGAATATTCCATTCTCGATATGTAATAGATCTTTAGGGGTTCCGTCTTCAAGGATATTTCCATTTTCAATCACAATGATCCGATCCATCTCTTTGAGCGTAGACAATCGATGCGCGACAGCAATCACTGTTCGTCCCGAGAAAAGTTCTTTAAATCCAGCTTGGACGATTCGCTCGCTTTCACCATCTAGAGCACTTGTAGCTTCGTCCAACACAAGAATCGGTGCATCTTTGAGCATTGCCCTGGCAATTGCGATTCTTTGACGCTGCCCACCTGAGAGTTTAACGCCGCGCTCACCAACTGTTGTGTCGTATTGTTCTGGAAGTGTCTGGATGAAATCATGTGTATGAGCCCGCTCACTGGCTTCAATAACCTCTGCTAAGGATGCATCGGGTTTCGCGTACTGGATATTTTCAAAAATACTTCGGTGAAATAATGTTGTATCTTGAGGGACAAAGGCTATCTCTCGGCGAACAGATTCCAGAGTGAATTCCCTAATCGACTCATCTCCGATTGAAACAACCCCACTGTCTGGATCATAATGTCTAAGAAGTAGTTTTACGAGAGTGGTTTTACCTGCTCCAGAACTACCTACAACACCAACTTTTTGACCTGGTCTAATAACTAGGTTGAAGTCTGAAAAGATTTTTTCAGAAACAGTCGGATAAACAAAATTTACATTTGAAAAAATAATGTCTTTCTTTGAAGCCTGCAATTCTTTTTTCCCTTCGGGCAAAGATTCTGTTTCTGTTTGAAGATCATTCACGGCATCCATCAATCCACTCCAGTTCCGCAGAGCTTGCAGTATCATATCTCCAATATGCCAGAAAACCGCTGTTATAGAAGGTAGGACTCCGGCAACCAGGACAAAGTCTCCAATAGTCATATTGCCAGCAGCAAACTCTTGTAAACTGAGCCAAATCAATAAAATTGTTAGTAAAACTACCCCAATCCCTTGCTGAAATTTATTTATAACAAACCAAAATCCTTCAGCAGCAAGAGCTTCTCTGTTACTTACGATAGTTGTACGTAAACGAGCTTTTTCGTACTGCTCAGAAGCAAATGAATGAACTAGAGAAATATTACTTACAGAATCCACCAACTGACCATCATAGACCGCACCTCGCTCCCAGACAGCTTCAGAGGAAGAATACAAACGTTTCAACAAGAAATAACTGATAAACCAGAAGATAAAAAACCAAATAGCAAAAGCATAAAACAAAGATGGTGAGGCGATGTACAAAAGGACACTAGAGACAAGCAGTGCAGGTACAGCCCAGGCTGCCTCCCACGGAAAATTTTCAACGAAGTGTTTTGTACTAGTACTGATTTGATCAATACGCTTAGTCAGCTGACCAGAAAATTTATTTTCAAAGTAAAAACTAGGTCGACGGACCAACAGAGAAAATAATGATGTATTTACACGGTCAAATGTATTGATGTTTAAATACACATCAAGGATATGGGCAATTCGGTAAAAGACTTCTTGCAAAACTAGTACCGCTGCAACACCATAGAAAGCAAAACTAATTTCGGCAAAAAGAAACAGTGACGGATCAACCTCGACCGCATAATCTGCGATGAGCTTTAAAAAATACGGCACCGAAAAAGCTAACGTGTTTCCGACGAAGATTAAAATCCACATAAAAAACACAGCTTTCTTATACGGCTTGATTGTATACCAGAACATTTCCCAGGCACTTTTCGGCATATCGCAATACACTAGCACAAAAGGTCACCTTTTGGTGACCTTTTGTATTAATATGATTTAAGTCTTCGAGCTTTTTCGTGTTGTCGGATTTTTTCGAGTGCCTTTGCTTCAATCTGACGAATACGTTCCCGAGTTACGCCAAATTCTTTTCCTACTTCCTCCAATGTGTGATACGTACCATCGAGTAGTCCGTGACGCATCTCGAGAATTTTTCGTTCTTTCTCCGACAGAGTGTCGAGAATCTCGGTGATTTGGTCAGTCAGAATACTGTGTGATACTTCCTGGTCAGGTGAGGTGATTTTATCGTCCGCAATAAAGTCAGACAGTCGTGATCGGTCGTCATCATCACCCACTGGCAGTTCAAGCGAGATGGTGTCCTGTGAGATCTTTTCAATTTGGTAGATTTTTTCGACCTCAACCCCCATTTCGGTAGCGATTTCTTCTGGCATTGGGTCTCGACCGAGGTCTTGTGACAACCGGCGTGACACCTGTTTGTACTTGGCCATTGTTTCTACCATGTGCACTGGAATACGAATGGTTCGAGACTGGTCAGCGAGCGCTCGGGTGATCGCCTGACGGATCCACCAAGTAGCATAGGTTGAGAATTTAAATCCTTTAGTAAAGTCGAATTTATCAACCGCCTTAAATAGACCAAGGTTCCCTTCCTGGATAAGGTCGAGGAGGGTCAGATCTGGAGAACGTCCAACGTATTTCTTGGCAATTGAAACTACCAAACGTAGGTTGGCTCGAGCAAGCAGGTTTCGAGCTTCATCATCCCCGTCTTCAATACGTTTTGCGAGCACTTTTTCTTCGTGAGCATTTAAAAGTGGGTACTGACCGATTTCCCGCAAATACATCTGAATTGAATCATGACCATTGTCACTTCGTTTAAAGGCGTTCTTTTTCGCCAACACCTCAGTACTCGGATCGTCTCCCAGCATTCCACCGCTTTGTAAAACATCGATTCCTGCAATACCAAAACTCTCGTACAGTCCGTCAAGCATTTCAATATTATTTTCTACTTCTGGGAACGCTCGCAAAAGTTCATCATAGGTCACGTACCCACGTTCTTTACCAAGCTGCATCAGACCTTTTGATTTAGCCTCAAAAATTTTCTGAGCTTTGGTGAGCTTTCGGTTTGGATCAACCTTTGCAGTCATTGGTACCAATGGTTTTTTCTTGGCTGCTGTTTGCTTGACCGCGTCACTAGCCGCCTTTCGCGAAGCGGCTTTTTTTAGATCAGTTGCTGTTGGTTTCTTTACGACTTTCTTTTCGACTACTTTTGGAGTTACTTTGGCCGCTGGTTTTTTGGTCGTAGCTTTTGTTGTTGTAGCTTTTTTTGTGACCTTCTTTGTTGTATTTTTTACGGTTTTTTTGACCGCTTTTTTCACATCTTTAGTTGTTGCCTTTTTGGTCGCCATGTGCTCGATACTATACAGAAAAACCCCAAAATGTCTAGCTCATTTTAAACGTCTATTTCTGTTCTCCAAAGATATCTATAGTGAGTGCTTCCTGCCTGAGCTCTTGCTGTAAGTCTTGAATCTCTTTTAAAATGACAGCAACTGCACCAGAATCACCCGCCCGTTCAAATTCAGAAAGAGCTGCGCGCTTCTGAGCATGTTGTTGTTCAATAAGTTTTTTTCGTAAGAAATTAAGCTTTGAAATAATATCTTCTTCAAGGGCCATTTTAGGCATTTTTTCAATCTGATTTTCAAAAGAAAAACTAAGTTCAGCTCGTTCTGAGTCTGAAATTGAAAATTCGTGTGGCGGCACATGCGATTCAAGGTAGGTTTTAATGACCGCTGCTATGGTCGGTTTAACGACCTCCTGCATTGCAGTTAGGTACAAAAAAGCTGAGCGTGCGCTATCTGTCTGCATCTTTGGTTGTATAGATTGAGTCGAAATCTCTGGTTCAGATGGTTGCAGTTTGGCTTCGGCACGTAATCGATCAACTTCAAATCTAATTGCTTCAGTCGTACTACCGATCCCTTCGGCTACGATTGACACAAAGTGCTCCTGATCAATTCGATTTGGAAGTAATAAAATAAACGGCAATATTTCTTCACGAGCTTTGAGTTTTAATGTGCGGTGATCAGGTTCATTATGCTTGAGCAGATGCAAAAGGAATTCGATGATATGCACAGAGTGTCCGACAAGTTTTTTAAAGCCAGGTAAATCAGAATTAATCAAATCAGCAGGATCATTCCCTTCAGGCATTTCAACTACTTTCACATCCATTCCTCGACCCAACATTAACTCGGCTGATTTTTTCATAGCAGCGATTCCAGCCCGATCAGCGTCAAGTGCCAAAACAACTTTTTCTGACAACCGCTGTAATAGTTGCACATGATGCAACGTCAGAGCGGTTCCAGACACAGCCACAGTATTATGGTAACCAGCCTGGTGGCACATGACCACATCAAACTGTCCTTCTACGATCAGAGAAAATCCAAGCGTTCGAATGCCAGTTTTGGCTTTGTCATAACCATACAATAGCTCTGATTTTTTATATAAGGGAGTTTCTGGTGAGTTGACGTATTTCGGAGCTTTATCATTTGGGTGCAAAATCCGTCCAGAAAACGCCACCACTTTTCCACTACTGTCAGCCATCGGGAATACGATCCGATCACGGAATACATCAAACGGTTCTTTTCCACCTTCAGTTTTTTTAACGAGACCAACGGTAAGCAATTCTTCTGACGTGTACCCTTTTGGCTCCAGGGCTTCTTTCACTTCACGCCAACCACCTTTTGGTGGACCTGGTGCGTAGCCGATTCTCCATGCTGCAACCGTCTGCGCAGTGACCCCACGATTTTTGAGGTACTCATATGCTTCTGGTTCTTTTTCTAGCTCAGCTTGGTAAAACGTGGTTGCTTCATCTAGCGCTGCATACCAGTGATCACGCTCAGTTCGTTTCTTTGGATCTTCTTTCACTAGCTCCACCCCAGCTTTGTCAGCTAGAATTTTGAGCGCCTCACGAAAATCAACTCCTTCCATAACCTGGACAAAGTTAAACATGTCGCCACCCTGAGAGGTAGAGAAACAGTAGTACATCCCTCGGTCTGGAGAAACATAAAAAGATGGAGTTTTTTCGGCTGAAAATGGCGAGCGGCCTTTGTAGTTTTTCCCCGCTTTATGCAACTCGACATACGGTGAGATAATGTCGACAATACTGAGTTTATCTTTGATTTGCTGAACCGCGTCTGACATATTGATAACAGTATACGCGAATATTCAGTTTGATGCGAAAGCCAGCTTTAGGTATGATTAGGGTAGAATTGAATCAATTCAACAACTCACACGTCAGGTTTGTAAGTTTAGTCTGACGCTCATCCTTGACGCATAGAGAATGTGTCACTGCCACCCACGGGTGGTATTTTTGATACAATTACATGGACATGTTTACAAAAATCCTCGCTATCATTGCTCTATTCATCGGAACCCTCGGAATATTGCTTTATTTTAATTTTGAGACAGAACACCACAATCTGATTCCAGAGCTTGTTCAACAGGCTGTTGCCCCTGAATATGAATCCATTCCACTAGAAACCCAGGTGGGACAATTATTTGCAGTTGGACACTGGGCAAACATGGAAGCGAGCACTACTGCAGCCCGGGTGCGCGATTTGCAGCTAGGGAGTGTGATTATTATGTCAGCGCCTGGGAGTGAATCAGTAGTAGCTGACTGGACCAGGAACTGGCAAGCTACAGCAGAAACTCCATTGCTCATCAGTATTGATCAGGAAGGTGGGGTGGTATCGAGATTGCGTGGCAGTGCCCACATTCAGACAGCTCAGCGAAGCATTACCGACAAAGCTACAGCGTATGATGTAGCAAGTGAGCGAGCAACTGCTCTACAAATGCTCGGTATCAATGCTAACTATGCGCCGGTATTGGATAGTAGCGTGTCGTCTGATTCTTTTATGTATCCACGAGTCTTTCGAGACCCTGAGATGATTGCACCGCTAGCAGATGCGATGGTACGCGGTTATCTGGAAAATGGTGTGGTCGCCGTCCCTAAACACTTTCCTGGTCACCCTGACACCAGCGATGATTCACACCTCGCCCTTCCTCGTCTTGATATGACAACCAAGGAATACATTTTGCATACCCAACAGTTTACTGACCTAATCGCACTAGGTGACACAAAAATGCTGATGACGGCTCATGTTTTGGTACCAGCACTCGACCCTGACTTCCCTGCTACTGTGTCACCAATTGTTCTGACTGACCTACGCGATCGCATCGGTTACGATGGAATCATCATTACAGACGACCTTGCCATGCAAGCCATCAGTGACCGCTGGAGCTATGAGGAAGCGGCTGTCCTGGCGCTCCAAGCCGGTGCAGACATGATCATGCTCGCAGCCGAGCCAGAAAATGCCAGCAGCACAGTAGCTGCTGTAATCAAGGCGGTAGAGACTGGCGAGTTATCACGCGAACGAGTATTTGAGGCGTATAACCGAGTGATGAGTGTAAAAGCGAGCCTGTAGCGCACACTCTGGCGGCTATTTGAATCCGAGTCCTCGCTCAGAGCATTATCGCTGCAGCGTATCCAAAATAGCTGCCAGGGTGTTTTATCTAAATAAGCTCCTGGAAACAAGTGAATCAGGATGATGTCAGATACGAGGTGAGAAAGTCTGGGAGACTTTCGCAAGACCTTTTGAGATATTTTGGAGCTTGCGAACAAAAAAGCCAAAAGATGTACAGCTCCTGTAAGGAGGGCAAGCAAAAAGCCGCGAATGGGGCGAATGCCCAGTGAGCGGCTTTTTGCGTAGCATAACGAAGTAGGTGGTATTAGTCCTGATTCGCTTGTAGCTCTTTGATCATGTCGTATTTCTTTGACCCTTTGAATCCTGATCCGGCTGGGATTAGTTTTCCGATGATCACGTTTTCCATCAAACCGGCGAGGTTATCTTCACTTCCGCGAACGGCTGCGTTGATAAGCACTCGGGTGGTATTTTGGAATGACGCTGCAGAAAGGAATGATTTTCGTGATAGTGATGTTTCAGTGATACCCATAATGAGTCGCTCACCTTTAGCAATATCCTTTCCTTCTGCTTTTAGTTTGGTGTTTTCTTCCTCGATTACCCACTCTTCCACCACTTCTCCTGGAGTAAATCGTGAGTCACCTCGGTGCGTGATTTTCTTTCGTGACATCATTTGTTTTACGATCAGCTCGATGTGCTTTCGTGAGATTGTCACACCTTGCAGTTCGTAAATCTTGTTCACTTCAGAAATGATGTAGTCCTGAGTTGCTTCTTGTCCAGCGAACTTGAAGAGTTCCGGCAGTAGAGCTGAACCGTCTGTTAGTAGCTGACCTCGTTTGACCGTATCACCCTTTGATACTGTCTCCTGTCGACGATAGTCAACAGTGTATTCAGTCGAATCCTTTTTAGATGGAGCTTTTTCTGCAGTCATGTCAGGCGCAACCACAATTGTCCGCTCTCGTCCTTCGGTTCGAATTTCTGTAACGAGACCGTTGTACTTGGCGATAACCGCTGGAATCTTTGGCTGTCGTTTTTCGAACACTTCTTCTACTCGAGGAAGACCCTGTGCTACGTCACCTTCAGCAGTTGCTGTACCAGCCTTGTGCTTGGTGTTCATCGTTAGCTGCGTTCCTGGCTCACCAATCGCTTGAGCGGCAATTGTTCCAACGGCTTCTCCGATGTCTACCAGCTCATTCTTTGTGAGGTCAGTTCCATAACACTGCTGACACACTCCTCGGAGTGTCGCACAGGTCATTGGTGATCGCACCTCTACTGATTCACAGGTTGTTTCTTCAACTGCGATAGCATCCCGCCTTGTCATCAGGTGACCCTTTTTAAAGATCACATTTCCTTTTGAATCGACTGCGTCTGCTGCTAGGATTCGTCCCTTGATCGCTTTACTGAATGCAATCTCGATTCCAGAAGCTGAAATTCGACTGATCAGTGTTCCCGCTTTCGTTTTACAGTTAGCCTCAGTCACAATCGCATCTTGCGCTACCACGAAGAGTCGTCGGGTTAGGTACCCAGCCTTTGCAGTCTGGAGTGCAGTGTCAGCAAGACCTTTTCGTGAACCGTGAGTCGTGTTGAAGTACTCCATCGGTGAAAGACCTTCTTTGAAAGAAGAAATAACCGGAGCTTCAATCGTTTCACCTCGAGTGTTTAGAATAAGACCCTTCATACCAGTCATCTGCGAGATCTGTCGGATTGATCCTCGAGCTCCTGATTTCCACATCGTGTACGCTGAACCATCGACTTCCATTTGCTCTTCGATCTTCTTTTCAATGGCGTCTTTGGTAACATGCCAGATTGCAGTAATCTGCCGTTTTCGCTCTTCTCGTGAAAGAAGTCCTTCGTTGTAGTGCTCGAGCACTTCTCGCTCTTTCTCTCGTCCTTCGGCTACCAAAGCTGCTTTTTCTGCCGGGATGACCACCTCGTCAATTCCCCAGGTAGTTCCTGATTTTGTAGCGAACTTGAACCCGTTCTTTTTGATCTTGTCGACCATTTTTGGAACGATCTCTGTTCCTTGTTCATCAATCAAGTCAATGATGATTTGGAATAGTTCACGTTGACCTAATTGTTCATTTACAAAATCATGGTCACTTGGTAGTACTGCGTTGAACAATAGCCGACCAACGGTTGTTTCAAAGATGCCTCCTTCGTACTGGGCATATTTAGGTGTATCGGTAGCTAGCACTTTTACTTTGGCTCGCAGATCAATAACGTCATAGTCGTACGCGTTGATGGCGTCGTTTGGTGAAGAAAAGGCTTTACCTTCTCCCTTTGCCCCATCAACCATTCGCGTCATCCAAAACGCTCCAAGGGCGATGTCCATGAGTCCTTCTGATACAACTGGTTC
This sequence comes from uncultured Candidatus Saccharibacteria bacterium, assembly GCA_964353135.1. Classification (GTDB taxonomy): domain Bacteria; phylum Patescibacteriota; class Minisyncoccia; order Phycocordibacterales; family UBA918; genus OLB19. The sequence goes on along the minus strand of CAYGTV010000001.1, from coordinate 78,400 downwards.
ACTAGACCCTGGCTTGAGGATGTTGTTGTTGGCAGAGATGATCATCTTTGCCTCCAACTGCGCCTCGTCAGACAGTGGCACGTGGACCGCCATCTGGTCTCCGTCGAAGTCGGCGTTAAAAGCCTTACACACGAGTGGATGAACTTGGATCGCATTACCTTCAATAAGAACCGGACGGAACGCCTGGATACCCTGACGGTGAAGGGTCGGTGCACGGTTAAGCATCACATATTTATGCTTGATGATGTCCTCAAGGATTGCCCACACTTCTGGCACTCCGTCTTCGATCAGACGTCCTGCTCCACGGATGTTGTAGGCCAACTCTTGCTTCAGTAGTTGCGCAATCACAAATGGTCTAAACAGTTCCAGCGCCATGTGTTTTGGTAGACCAGCTTGGTCAAGCGCTAGATCAGGACCAATAACAATCACTGATCGTCCAGAGTAGTCCACTCGCTTTCCAAGCAGGTTCTGTCGGAAGTATCCTTGCTTACTTTTTAGGTAGTCAGATAGTGACTTGAGTGGTCGGCGTTGTGCCTGACTCATGGCTGAGTACGCACCGCCACCATGTCGGATAGAGTTGTCGATCAATGCATCGACAGCCTCCTGCATGATTCGTTTTTCGTTTCGTAGGATCACGTCAGGTGCCATGATGTCGATCAGCTTTTTCAAACGGTTGTTTCGGTTGATTACTCGACGGTAGAGATCGTTGAGGTCAGATGACGCATGTCGCCCACCTTCCAGTGCAACCATCGGTCGAATCGCTGGTGGTACCACCGGGAGTCGGGTTAGGAACAGCCACTCTGGTCGAACGCCCGCGTGCAGCATCCCTCGGATCAAGGTTAGCCGCTTGTCGATTTTTAGTCGTTCCATTGCTCCAGCCTTGGTGTATCGCTCTTCTAGTTCTTGTACCAATACGGTTAGATCGATTTCTTTAAACAGATCGTAAATTGCTTCGGCACCAATTCGTGCTTCAAACAAAGTCGAGTACTTGATTGAGAATTTATGGAATGTTGCTTCATCCAAAACAGTTCCCTGCTGGATTGATTTAATCTCCTTTGCAGTCTCGTCTGCCCGCACTTTGAGGGCTTCACGTGCTTCTTCGTTTTGTAGCGCTTTCAGCTTGGTTTTAAATTCGGTGTCTAGTTCAGATAAAATACGCGCTCGGTCAGCCTCACTTACTTTTGTGATGATGTAGCCGGCAAAATAAATTACCTTTTCTACTGATGATGCAGTAATCCCAAGGATCATAGCAATTCGTGAAGGAACTCCACGCAGGAACCAGATGTGTGATACTGGTACACACAGATCAATGTGTCCCATTCGATCACGTCGTACGATTGCTCGAGTGATTTCAACTCCACATTTTTCACAAATGATTCCTTTGTAACGGATTCCTCGGTACTTTTTACAACTACATTCGTAGTCTTCTACAGGACCAAAAATTCGTTCATCAAACAAACCGTGCTTTTCAGGACGTTGGGTTCGATAGTTGATAGTTTCTGGTTTGGTAACTTCTCCCCATGACCACTCTAGGATAGTCTCTGGATCAGCTAATTTTAGTCCAACACTGGTGTAGTTTGTTGGGATCATCGGCGGCTTCTTGAACTCAGTTTTTTTGAATGTTGATTCTTCAGACATAAGCAAACTAATTAAGCTGATTCAGCTTCCTGGTAATTTCGTCGTGGTCGTTCATCTTTTTCTAGTCTCACATCAAGCGCCAATCCTCGCAGCTGGTTCAACAGAACGTTAAACGCGGCTGGTGTATGGGGGTGACTGATCTTCTCTCCTCGCACAATAGCGTCAAATGCCGCTGATCGCCCGATGATATCGTCAGATTTGATAGTGAGCATTTCTCGTAGTGTATAGGCTGCTCCATATCCCAGGAGTGCCCACACTTCCATTTCTCCAAACCGCTGTCCACCGATCTGAGCCTTTCCTCCCAGTGGCTGCTGTGTGATAAGAGAGTATGGTCCGATAGATCGCATGTGGATCTTGTCTTCTACCATGTGGTGAAGTTTGAGGATATACATGAATCCAACCGCTGTTCGTTCGGCAAATTCTTCTCCAGTTAGACCGTCTCGTAGCTGGATCTTGCCGTCTTCTGGTAGACCTGCAGCTTTCAATTCGGCCTTAATATCGTTCTCGTCTGCTCCAGCAAACGGTGGCACGATCGCCTGGTATCCAAGCGTATTTGCAGCCATCCCTAGGTGAAGCTCTAGAATCTGTCCGAGGTTCATACGTGATGGTACTCCAAGTGGTGTCAGCAGGACGTCGACCGGAGTTCCGTCAGCTGTGTATGGCATATCTTCTTCTGGCAGAATTCGAGAGATAACACCCTTGTTACCGTGACGTCCAGCTAGCTTGTCACCAACTGATACGTTTCGTACCTGAGCCACAGTAATGAGAATTTTTTTGATCACACCACTTTCGAGGTTGTCTCCGTTTTCCCGAGTAAAGATCTTTACTCCGATTACGCGACCACGCTTCCCTGCTTCAAGCCGCAAAGATGTGTCTTTCACGTCTTTGGCTTTTTCACCAAAGATCGATCGTAGCAATCGTTCTTCTGGAGTTAGCTGGGTTTCTCCCTTTGGAGTTACCTTTCCAACCAGAATATCACCTGGTCGCACCTCTGCTCCAACTCGAATTACTCCAGTTTCGTCCAGGTTTCGTAGTTTCAGTTCTGACACATTAGGAATGTCAGGAGTTGTGACTTCTGGCCCTAATTTTGTATCTCGCACCGCTACTTCGAGTTCGTCGAGGTGGATTGAAGAGAACTTACTCTTTTTCACCAATCGCTCAGAAATGATGATCGCATCCTCGTAGTTTGCTCCGTTCCATGACATAAATGCCACCATCGCGTTTTGCCCAACCGCAATCTGACCGTTGTCAGTTGAAGTTGTATCTGCAAGTAGGTCGCCTCGTTTTACTTTTGTGCCCACTGACACTGCCGGTCGATGTTGAAAGGCTGAAAAGTCGTTGGTTCGCTGTAGTTGTGAGAGTGGATACGCTCGAGTTTTGCCGTTCTTTTCTTTAATAACTACTTGTTGCGCATCTGCCTCAACCACTTCCCCTGCGTCATGTGCGTAGATAACTCGTCCAACGTCACGCGCTGACATTCCCTCTACTCCAGTCGCCACAATCGGTGCTTCTTGAATGATACACGGTGTCGACTGCTTCTGCATGTTTGATCCCATCAACGTACGGTTCGCGTCGTCATGGTTCAAAAACGGAATCATTGATGTTGCTACTGAGAATGGCTGGTTGGTTGCAATGTCGATGTACTGCACCTCGTCTCGCGCAACTAAGCGCGGCTCGCCTTTTGTTCGAGCTTCAACAAAGTCAGGTTTGATTTTTCCTTTATCGTCTACCTCGATTGCTGAGTGTGCAATTGTGTAGTGCTCTTCTTCGTGAGCGTTCATGTAGGTAACTTCGTCAGTCAGTTTTCCTTTGACCACTTTCATGTACGGCGTTTCAATGATCCCAAATCGGTTCACTCGAGAGTACATTGAGAGTCGCAAAATCAGACCAATGTTTGGCCCTTCTGGAGTATGGATTGGACACAATCGTCCGTAGTGAGACGGGTGAACGTCACGCACTTCAAACCCAGCTCGTTCCCGAGTTAGTCCACCAGGTCCAAGCGCTGATAGTGTCCGCAAATGTTCAACTTCAGCCAAAATGTTTTGCTGTTGTGAGAATTGTGACAACTGGTTAGTTGTGTAGAATTCCTTGATTGCAGCCTGCAGTGGGCGCGGGTTTACGATTTGCATCGGGAGTGATGTTTCTGCCTCGATAGTCGACATTCGGTCCTGAATGTTTCGCTTCATTCGAGTCATACCAACTCGTACCCGCTGTTGCAACATTTCTCCAAAGTACCGCACTCGACGGAACCCGAGGTGGTCGATATCGTCTGGTGTCGCATTAATGTCGTGGTTTGACTTGATGATGTGCTCGAGGATCAGTCGCATGTCATCGATAGACACGGTTCGCTGTGCAGTTGCTTTTGCATCAGTTGGCAGGCCGTTTCGTTCGTTAAAGTGATGCCGTCCGATTTCAGACAGGTCGTATCGCTCTGGTGCAAAAATAGATTTTACGAACTCTCGCGCGTTGTCTACAGTTGCAAGGTCACCGTCACGTAATCGTTTATAGATTTCGATGTACGCATCGTCAGTGGTTTTTGCGGGATCTTTCTCTAGAGTTGCTTTGATGTATTCCTCCCCACGATCAACCCCTTTTACGAGTTTGATCATGTCAGCATCTTTTTCGACACCAAGGACTCGCAAAAGTGAAGTGATTGGGAACTTCTTCTTACGGTCGATTTTAACAACAATGATACCACCAGCTTCTGATTCGATTTCAACCCAGGCTCCACGAGCCGGGATGATCTTCGCACCAAACATAGTTTTTCCTTTGACGTCAGCGGCGGTGAAAAAGATACCGTATGATCGCGCGAGTTGCGGCACGATTACACGCTCTACACCGTTGATGATAAACGTACCGTTGTTTGTCATCACTGGCACATCCGCCATAAAGATTTCTTGTTCTTTCTCTGATTCAAACGTTTTGTTTTTCAAAACTACTGTCGCACGTAGTGGTGCTTCGTAGGTTCGCTTGTTGGCTTTGGCAAAATCTGGTGTGTATTTTGGCTCACCCAATTCATACTTTTTAAAGGCCAATTCAAATTTCTTTTCAGAGTAGTCTGCAATTGGAGAAAATTCTTTGAAAATTTCCTTGAGGGCAGTTTCTACAAACCACGTGAATGATTCACGTTGTGGTTCAATGAGGTCTGGCAGCGGGATTCGAGGAGCGTGCGCTTTCTCAAATCGCTTTTGGGGCATGTGTCCTACAGACATTTCTTCTCGTTGTTCCATATATAGTGCGACTTAATTATTTCCTCCAAAATCGGCGGATCTGCACTGGTGTTGCATCAGTCGCTCGGTCACCGTGTGCTCGACACGTCTCCCTCGCTCCGGATACAGCAACCAGCGCACCTCCATCCAATTTATGAATGAAATAAAGACAAAACAGACAAACAAAAATCGGCGCTTGAGGCGCTTACGTATAGTTTATTCTGTTCTATCGGAATAATAAAAACATCACTGACGTGTGAATATACCTCCGCTTTGAACATCTCCCAATCACAACTCATCCGAGAATGCATCACTGCGTATGTGGACAGCAGTATACGGCATATCAAAATGTTTGCAAGCTTAAAAAATAGTGATAGTGTAAATTTTGAAACAGTTAAATTAGGGAAATAATATGAAAGTATACTGTGCATCAAAAAGCAAACATGCGCCCATCTGGATGGACTGGAAGAGTCGGGGCGTTGAGGTGACCTCAAGCTGGTTAGATAAATTTGATCAAGGTCGTTTGACTGATCAGACTGGACACTGGGACAATATCCTGAGAGATATACAAGGGTCTGAAGGACTTTTGCTGTATTCAGAGCCTGGAGATGTCCAAAAAGGCGCTTGGGCAGAATTTGGAATTGCTTTCGGTCTTGGTAAGAAGCTTTTCTATGTTGGACCTCTAGAAGGTTCACTAACTGCTGTTGAACATAAAAACGTTAAGCATTACGACACACTTGAAGAGTTTTTCTCAGTAGAGTGTGGTATCGAGAGCTAAGTTTTGATTGACACACAGAACAAAGGGCGACCCGCTAGGTCGCTCTTTCTACTGTCTGATTATTTCTCCCCAGAACGCCAACGTTCAATTTCAGCATGGTTCCCTCCTAAAAAAACCTCAGGAACCTTATATTTCTTTTTCTTAAATTCAATTGTTTCTGGGCGTGTGTAGCATTCACCGATTGTGTTTCGGTCATCTTCGAGCGAATCGATGTCACCAAGCACGCCAGGCACCTGGCGTGAGACACTGTCGATGATTGTAAGAGCTGGTAGTTCGCCCCCGGTGAGGATGTAGTCACCCACGCTTACCTCCTCTGCTTTGAGCGCTGTTTTTACCCGAGCATCGATTCCTTCATACCGTCCTGAAATCAGCACTAAGTGATCGTATTTTTTAGCGTACTGTTTCGCCAACTCTTGGGTAAATACTGTCCCACGAGGAGACATAATAAGTGTCTTCACCTTCTTTTGGTCCTTCTTCCTCCCCACTGCTTTTTGCCAGGCTTTGAGGACTGGCTCTGCAGCCATCACCATCCCTGGACCACCACCATATGGTTTATCATCCACCTTTTTGTGTTTGTTGTTCGCAAAGTCTCGTGGGTTGTAGTAACTAACATCGATCTTCTTCCCACGCACCTTGGCCCCTTTCCCTTTGTCAGTCTTCTGCGCCCGGCCTAAAACACTCGCGTCAGTATACGCTTTACAGATGTCTGGGAATAATGTGATGACGTGGAAGTTCATGGAATGTCTTTTTTGAGGTCTGCGATCTTTTTTTCTTCCTCAAGTTTCTTTCGTTCAATATATGTAGCGATATATCCCTTATTATTTTTGGAAGTGTGTTCTTTATATGAAATCAATAGATAGTTATTGAGCAAAGGCGAAGTGATAACGATCAGAAACATTACAAATTCCCAGAGGTAATCAAATCCTGAACCTTCATTTAAAACAATAAAAATAAAGAAGCAAAAAACAATTGTATTGAGGATGATGGCGACCTTTTTCATACTGAAACTCTAGCACAAAACAAGCCCGACCCGAAGGGTCGCGCTTGTTTTGTATATATCTCTACATTTCCAGAGAAGTATAATTGAATGAAACTCGAGGAAGCTGAGAAAAATAGTTTGAGTCGTACAAGTGTACGGTGAAGACTATTTTACGATTAGCTGACAAAGAAGTTCGTCGATTTTACTTTTCTGGCTAGATTTTGAGGTCAGCAATGGCATCATCGAGGCTTTTTTCAACGTCTGCTGAACCACCATTATCTTCTTGCATCACTTGTGCGGTTTCTTCGTCCATTTGTCGTCCTCCTTCTGGTTCGTTGATTTTGAGATTGACTCGGGCGTCGTGCTTCATCCCTACTACTCGTAAGAGAGTTCGGATGGCTTTAGCGGTGTTTCCGCTGCGACCAATGATTTTACCCATATCGTCCGCGTGTACGTCGAGCGTGAGCAAAACACCCATCTCGTCGACAGTTCGATTGATTTTGACTGATTCAGGGTAATCTACCAGTGATTTTACTACCGTTTCTAGAAATTGCTTATCTTCGTGCTGATCCATATTCATTTCTTATCGTTATGTATAAGCTTTACACAAAATATGTGCTGGCTACTAAAATAATACGCAACACGACCGCACGAGTCAACGTACGGTCGGTGCACAAGATGATGCGTAGGTTACGCCTTTACCTCTTCCTCAGCTGCTTGTGTTTCAGCTTCTGGGGCTGGTTCTTCGGCTGGAGTTTCCTCTGCTGACTCTGTTGCAGCCTCTTCGGCTGGAGTTTCTGCTTCGGCTTCAGCGGCTGCTTTTGCGGCTGCTTCTTCCTCAGCTTTTTTGATCGCTTCTTCGTCGATAATTGGAGATTTCTTTGGTAGAACGTTGATCTTTTTAGCATCAATCACACCTTCAGACACAAGAATATTGTGCATAGTTCCAGACGCCTGAACACCTTGAGACAGCCATTGTTTGGCTTTATCTTTATCTAGAATAATAGTACCCAGTTTTGGGTTGTATGAGCCAATTCGATCGACATGCTTGTCGCTCTTCACACCAGTCCGCTTGTCTGTAACGACAATACGGTAGGCAGGGTCGTTCTTTCGACCAACTCGTTGTAAACGCATCATTAACATAGTGCGCGAATCTTATCAGATAAATAAGACACGTCAATAGCTAAATCACCAATGTAATGCAATACGACATGTTCCAGAAATTTACTTTAGGAAATAAGTAAATTTGGAACTAAATTCATAATAATCGCTACACCCGTTTATTCATGCAAGAATATGTAGAAAGGTCAATAGAAAAAGAAAGCTGGAAAAACAAGGCTTACCTGTTATACTTCGCTCATCTATGACTACAACTATTGAGGGACAGATTCTTGTCCGAGGGAAAGGTACCGGATTTGTAAAGCATGACGACTACGAAGAGGACCTGATTGTTAACAAGGAAGATTTAGGGTTTGCACTTGATGGTGACATGGTTGAATTAGAAATCAATCCACCAGTACTTGGACGACGAGCGGGTGGAAAAGTTGTGAAAGTAATTCACCAAGCGCACCGCGAGCTGATCGGAGTTGTAAAAGAAAAAGAAGTCGATGGCCAGCCAATGCGATACCTTGCACCTGATAACCACCGAATCCACATCCGTCCCCTGCTTCCTGACACTGACGTAAACGATATGGACATGAAAGTCGCAGTCGAGATCGAAAGCTGGACCAGCCCGCACACCGACCCGATTGGAAAAATTGTCGAGACACTAGGACGAGCCGGAGACCATGAAACTGAAATGCAGGCGATTATTCGTTCTGGTGGTTTTGGTACTGATTTCCCTACTGCTGTCCAAGAAGCTGCCCAGGATCTGTACGACCGCCAGGACCAGATTTTTGCTGACGCTCTAGCTGATCCAAAACGACGCGATGTCCGAGGAGTTACAACAATGACCATTGACCCGCATGATGCCAAAGACTTTGACGATGCTCTATCGATAGAAACTTTGCCAAATGGAAACGTCTCTATTGGAATTCACATTGCGGACGTATCGCACTATGTGGTCGAGGGAGAAATCCTCGACAAAGAAGCAAAAGAGCGAGCAACTTCGATCTACCTAGTAGACCGAGTGATTCCGATGTTGCCTGAGATCCTTAGTAACGACCTGTGTTCACTTCGTCCAAACGAAGACCGATTGGCCTTTTCAGCGATTTTTGAATTGACTCCAGAGGCAGAAGTTGTAGATGAGTGGTACGGACAAACCGTGATCCACTCTGACAAACGGTTTAGTTACCAAGACGCCCAGAAAATCCTTGATGATGGTGCTGGTGAATATTTTGACGAACTAACAACCATGATGACGCTCGGGCGAAAACTACGAACCCAACGATACAAAGACGGAGCAATTGCCTTTGAACAACCAGAAGTTAAATTCGAACTAGATGAACGGGGAGCACCAATCCGAGCCTACAAAAAAGATCGAACTGAAACTATGATGATGATCGAGGACTTTATGTTGCTCGCCAACCGTGAAGTGTCAAAACACGTGAACGACCTAGGAAAGAAACTCGACAAAGAACTGGCGTTTGTGTACCGAATCCACGACAACCCAAACCCAGACAGGATTGAAGAACTGGCGACATTTGTCCGTGCTCTTGGGTACGACTTTGAAACCGACAAAGGAATGGTTGGGGCCAAAGCCATCAACCAACTGATGCACGCAGTTGAAGGCAAACCCGAAGAAAACCTGATCAAAACTGCTGCTATCCGGAGTATGGCCAAGGCGATCTACTCTACCCGCAATATCGGTCACTTTGGACTAGCGTTTAAGTACTACTCACACTTCACCTCGCCTATTCGGCGGTATCCTGACTTACTAGCTCACCGACTACTACGAAAGCACCTAGACGGCGTCAACATCGGACCGCAGGCACTGGGAGCGCTTGAAACGACATGTCTACACTCTTCGGAAAAAGAAAATGAAGCTACAAAAGCTGAGCGTGACTCAATCAAATTCAAGCAAGTTGAATACATGATGAACAAGATTGGGGATGAGTTTGAAGGCATCATTACTGGGGTAGCTGATTGGGGTATCTATGTCCAAGAGCAAGAAGCCCTCTGTGAAGGGATGGTGAAACTTTCTAGTCTCAAGGGAGATTTCTTTGAACACATCGCCAAGAAATACCACATCAAAGGCCAGAAGACCGGCAAGGTATACCGACTCGGTGACGTAGTAAAGGTAAAACTAGTTCGAGCTGATGCAGAAGAGAGACAGTTGGATTTTGAGATGGTTCAGTAGTTACTATCGAAACGATTTAGGCGCGCAAGGAGATTTCCTTGCGCGCCTGTTTGCTATAACTCTAGCCACAAGTCAGTGTTGTTTTTCCTGACAGAGACAGTCTGTGACACACCACTGTCTTCTGGCTGTTTGTCTACCTCTTTGGGTAGACGACTACGAAGAAGCCTGCTTTGACCCAAAACTGAGAATCGAGGATTATCACCTCCACTATCAACCTGGACTTTAGAATTAGCTGCCACGATTATCACCTCACTTTTTGTTACACCCGAAATACTGTAACTGCTAGATAAAACAAAAAGTTACTTCGCATTTGCAGCTGCTTCATCGAACTTAACCGACAGCACTTTTGAAATTCCGTCACTTCCCATCGTAATTCCATAGAGGATTCCGGCTCGACTCATGGTCTCACGGTTATGAGTAATGAGTACCAGCTGAGATTTCTGCGCTAACGCTTCAATCATGTCACCATAGCGACGACTGTTAGCCTCATCGAGCGCCGCATCAGTCTCGTCAAGAATAATAAACGGAGGAGGATTTACCTGACTCATCGCAAAAATAAGCGCAATTGAAGTCAGTGCTCGCTCCCCGCCTGACAACATCTGCAATCCTTTCACGCGTTTATTAGGTAGCGCTACGTGTAGATCAACCCCCTCTTCGATAAGCGACTGGTCGGCTTCCTCGTCATCTTCACTAGTCTGTTTAAGTTTTACACGCTCTAGTTTCGCTTCACCTCCACCGAACATAAGTGTGAAAAACCGGTTAAACTCGGTAGCGATTTTTTCAATACCAGCTACAAACTGCTCGTGTAGTTGAGCGTCCATATCTGCCACCAAAGAGTTAAGGTTCTCTACCGAAGATTCAAGGTCTGCGGTTTCTTTGGCCAAGAATTCATCTCGTTCTTGCGCTTCTTTGTATTCTTTTAACAGGTCATCGGTCGCTCCTACACCAAGTTCCTCCAAACGAATTTTGAGTCGCTCTAGGTTACGTCTACGTTCGCGCTGTACTTGCCGGTCCTCTGACATAATCTCCTCATCAGGTTGAGGTTCTCCAGCTTCGTTTTTTACTACGTATGACAAATAGTCTGAGGCTCCACGACCGAGCAGCGTAACGGCTTCTTGTAATTCGCGTTTAAATTCGTCACGATCACGTTCAATCACTTGTAATTCAGTCTCAATCGAACGAACCTCTTGTTGCAATTCACGCTCTCTTCCCAGTTGTGAAAACAAGGTTCGTTCCGACTCGTGATGCTGGTTAGATTGCTGCTCTAAGTCCTGACGAGCGGCAGCCAAAGCCGCACTTGCTTCGACCTCCCTTTGCTGTACCTGCTCGAGTTCTTCTCTGGCTGCTGGGATTTGTTTCAAAACTGACTGCATCTCTGCCTGGTCAGCCGCACTTGTATCAACCTTGAATACTTCTTCACGATCGATAAATTGAGTCAACTGACTAATTACGTCACGCAATGTCCGCTCTACAGTACTAGCATCCTGACGATTGAGGGCTTTTTCAGCTGAAGCTTTAATACTCGCAACCAGGGCCTGCAGTTTCGCCCGAGGGATGAGTTGTGGCGCTTCTGCCGCTGGTTGCTGAGACTGGGCAATCCGTCGCTCTAGCAGAGCAATTTGACCCTCTAAGGTGCTTAAGGCACGCTCAGCAGCAACCCTCTCTGTTCGTACTTGCTGCAGGGTTTGATCGGCTGCGTCACGAGCTGTAGTATCTTGGACCTGTGTTAGTTCAGCCAGTTCAACTTTGAGTTTTGCAATACTCTCTGTCACGGTCTGCAACTCTGATTTGGGCACTCGTAGGTTAGTGATCAACTCGTCATATCGCTGAGCGAGATATAGATCTTCTCGTTTCAGATACTCGGCGTATACATTTTTTAATTCCGTTTGTACTGCTAAAGAGCGCTCAGCTCGCTCGACCTGCTTTTTTAAATATTTTAAATGAGGGGCGGCTTCACGACGCAGTGACGCAACTTGAGTAATGTTTTCTTGGGTCTTTTGCAGCTTACGCGCCGCGTCAGCTTTCTTGATTTGGTACACCTTGAGTCCGAGTGCATCTTCGATCATTTCCCGACGTTCTTTGGTGCCAGCTGAAATCACTCGATCAGCTTCACCTTGAGAAATAATGTGATGACCAGTCGATCCAATGTGCGCTTCAGCCAACAATTCGTGAATATCTTTAAGTCGAACAGCTGTTCCGTTCAATTTATATTCATTTTGACCGTCGCGATGCACGATGCGTTCGATGGTGATCTCGTCATAATCCAGCGCAAATGCTCGGCTACTGTTATCAAACACAATCGAGACACTTGCCCTATTGCCACGAGCGCTGCTCTCTGAACCACCCCAAATGAGGTCCTCACCCTTTTTACCCCGCAGTGACTTGACCGACTGTTCACCCAGCACAAACCGAAATGATTCAGCGACGTTACTTTTTCCCGAACCATTAGGTCCAACGATAGCAGTGATCGGGGATGAGAATTCTAGCTCGCTTTTTTTAGCGAACGACTTAAAACCGTTGATTGTGAGTTCTTTTAAATACATACCTATTCACACTGACCGCCGAGGCTGTAGACCGCAAATGACTGATAGTATTCTGGATCATCTGGATAACAAGTATCACCTGACGACCCCTCAGGACAAGATGAGGAGCAGCGTGACAGCGGCTCTCCCGGGTCAATCCCAGTACTACTATCTACACCAGCAAGGCAGTTAATCGCAGTTAGTTTATACCAAGTAGCTGCGCTGTCGGTGCGGTACTCAATCACACAGTCCGAATTTGCAGAATCAGCGTTCTTTGGTATTTTGGTGACAAATTCAGGTACAAATAACGGAGTTTGTCGGGCTGCACTGGTGTTGAAGTAGTTATTTGAACACCAACTACCAGAACCATTACTACGTGCCACTAGCTGACCCCCAGTTGCGCTACCACAGCCAGGTTCTGGCAATGGATAAGAATTATTTTGAGCCCGGTAGGTCTCGAGCTGCAGCTGGATTTCTTTCAACTCAACTGTCATAGCTTTGTTGCGGGCATTAACCCGAGCCTCCCCAAAACTAACATAGATAATACTAGCCAAAATCGCAATAATCGAAATTGTGACGAGAATTTCAATCAGAGTAAAGCCTCTTAGCCGTTGCATAATATACTCATGATAGCACTGTAGCTGAACGGGTTAAAACAGTTATCCCTTACCGACACCGTACGTTTTCAGTGTCGTATTCACGACCCTTATTAGCATTAACACCAGAGAGACCCCTGGCATCATTAGAAAATCCGGCAGATACGGCATACGTGGCACCATAACCATCAACACCAGTACACACAGTCGGAGCGGTGTAACCTCCTGGATTATATCCACCTGGAAGGGTCGGTGGAACTCGTTCGCATATTTCAGGATCATTGTAGGATGCACCGACACTACTATCAGTTGATACCAAGACAGGATTAAACTCTTGTCCACAACGGAAAAACTCATCACCGTAACCAACCACCTCAGTTTCAACGGTATTTAGAGCCATGACTTTGTATACCGATCGCTCGCTGTTTACCGCATACACATAACCAGAATCAGTACCATTCAGTTTAGGGTCGATTGGCAATTTCGGTAAAAACTCTGGAGCAAGACCAATGATAAACTGACGTCCTCCAGACGTACATTCATAATCAGACCCCAATTGACCTGACCACACGGGAGTTGCACTGGTAGTCGGACCATTGCAACCTTCTGGATATACACCATATTTATTTTTATACAGAGCCAACGCTGCTTCGATCGTTCGTAAGTCTGTCTGCCGTTGGGTATCTCGTGATTTCTCTCTTGCTGGACCAAAACTTGCAATTGCAATGCTGAGCAAAATAACCAACAAAGAAACTGTCACTAGCAATTCAATTATTGTAAAACCTCTTTTGGATGAGCGTAGGAACATACTAATCTTCATCAAAAATAAATCGGCAGATATCATCCCCGCCAGCTTCGTATACAGCTAGATCAGTGTCAGTAGTATCAAATGTTCCATCAGGACCAGAACTACAAACCAGGGACCCCCGACTGGAAATCCCGCCACCATAGTTGTTTTGGTACTCAAAGGCATTTCCCCACCGATCGACATCGATGCGCTTTGATAAATAGGTCGGGTACAGCGCATCAACAGCATCACTCCAAGTAGCATCTGGAGGGAGGTCATTGTTAGCTTCTAGATACAGCTGCATCGCTAGTCCAATTTGCTGAACATCCTGATCAGCCACCGTTGCATTGGCAGTAGAGCGCGCTTCAGAACCAGAAAAAGCAACGATGGACAGGAGTATTGCCAAAATTGAAATAACAACGAGAATCTCAATCAATGTAAAACCTAGACGTTTGCTATACATGCTTTTATTTTAGCATGTCGCTAGTCCCAACCTTTGACGGTCATAGCAGCTAGGGCGGCGGCTTGCTCGGCCTCTTGTTTGGAGCGGCCAGTCCCAGCGGCAACCTGCTCTTTGCGTAGAAATACCCCAACGGTAAATATACGATCATGATCAGGACCCTCTTGTGCAACCGTCTCATATGTCGGTGTCACACTGTGGTGCTCTTGGGCCAACTCTTGAAACCGTGACTTGGGGTCTTGCCATAGTCTTTTGGCAACTATTTCATCAGTCTTTGGAAAGAGATGGGTCGCTATGAACTGCTGGGCAGCGTCGTACCCTTGATCCATGTACATCGCTCCGATGCAGGCCTCAAACGTATTCGCGAGAATATACTGTCGCGCCCGACCCATGTCTTTCGCTTCCCCTTTACTCATCATTAGGAATTCATTGACCCCAAGTGCCTCTGACGCTGCTGACAGCGAAACCGTGTTCACTAGAGCAGCCCGCACTGCAGTTAGCTCACCTTCTGGTTTATCGGTGTACTTCTTGAACAAAAAATCGGTCACCACCAGCTCTAGCACTGCATCACCTAGGAATTCTAGACGCTCGTTATGCTCCCAGGTGGCTTCCTTGTGTTCGTTTAAATACGATCGATGGGTAACAGCTGACCGCAACAAATCTAGGTCGTTGAATTGCGTCCCAAGGATTGTCTGTAGTTTATGTAAATCTGTGTTTGGTTCGTAATCTGCCATGTTGTGTATACAGTATCAAATTAATATTCTTTTACTAGCTTTGGCTTTAGGGACGCAATGAATGAATTTAAATTCGGGGCGTATTGGTATTTTTGAATGAGTCGTCCAGAGGTACGGTGAATGAAAAAATACGCCGTACAACGAAGAAGTTATTTCATTTCTTGTGTTCCTCGACCGACGAGCATAGTAATGGCCTTGGTAACAATCGGCAGAATATCCTCATAAAAGTTAAGGTCAAGGATTTCGGCTACTTTAAACCACTTGGCATCATCTAGTCCACCTTTTTGTTCCAGCACTAGTTCCCGATACTCTGCTTTTGCTAGGAAATAGTGCACTTGCTTGCGAACCTTGCCTAACTCTGGATTGCTAGCAACGTATTCATTATTACCTAGCTCAGCTTCGATTGTTATATCAAGCCCAATTTCTTCTTTGAGTTCACGTGCTGCACCAGCCTCGACCGTCTCGCCATCTTCAATTTTTCCTTTTGATAGGGTCCAGTGTCCAAAAATGTCGTGTACTAAAGCCAGATACATCTGTCCTTCGTGTTGGGCGTACACTACCGCACCGGCCAGTCGCTGAATGGGCATGTCTTCAAAGGCAACTTGCTTTTTACGCTTTGCACCTTGTTCATCTTTGCCTGGTTCACCAATTTCTTTGTACACCGCACCTAGTACACCGTTAACAAACCGACTACTATTGTCACCGCCAAATTGTTTAGCGAGTTCAATTGCTTCGTTGATTGCTACTTTTGCTGGGACCTCCTTGCGATCTGCAAAGAGTAGTTCGTATAGACCAAGTCTGAGGATATTTCGATCGACAGGAGAAATTCGATCAATTGGCCATTCTGGAGCAGCCTTTTCGATCACCAGATCCAATTCAGACTGCTTTGACATCACACCATCGAGCAACTTTGCCATAAATGGAGTGTCGGTTTTATTAGGTGCGAATTCTGCAACGTTTCGGTCAAGCACTTCGTGCACGGCTTTCTTCTCAAGCGCATTTAAATCCCACTCAAAGAGTGACTGAAGAACGATGCTACGGGATAAATGTCGGTTGGCCATATCTACGAAATGTACTTAACTATTACTGTCTACTACTGTACCAGAGTCCTCAGACAAAAACACCGTCAGCTGACGGTGTTTTTGTGGATTATGATCCTTGATGTTTTCGAGGAGAAGCTGTTTTTTCAGCTGCTACAGATGGGGCGGCAACTGTTTTCATTTTGTCACCTGCTACTTTGTCTGGAGTTACTCCTGAATCTGGAGCAATTGCTTCTGGCATATCTTCTTGTTCAGCGTCTGCTTGCTGTCCTTTGATGGCTTCTTTTTTAGCAGTCATCCGAGCTGTTCGTTTGTCTGACTTTGCTTTCATGTCAATCACCATTCGACCTTTGTAAAAACCACATTCTTGACACATGTGATGCGGTCGGTGGTGTGAACCACAGTTACCACACACTGCTAAAGTCGGCGCGCTTAGCGCGTGATGAGATCGACGATTTGCGGTGTGAGCCCGCGTGTGACGCATTCGTACTACCATAGATAATTTGTATTAGTGGGCAGAACTATAGCAAATCATATGAAAAAGGCAACCCTTTTTACAGAGTATGAAGTACGACAATAAAATGGCAGTGCTCGGAGGGTGCAAGTAAAAAGGCCGGTCTCTTGCGAGATCCGGCCAAAACTAGTGACGCAGTCATATAATGACCACTATAATGAACTCAATCCGCCTTGCAAGCTTACGCCACGGACTGTTTTTGCTTACTTTTCTGAACCGCTTTTCGAGCGTCGGTAACTAGACGTACTTGGATTCGTCTTCTTTCCAGACAACACGTACCTTTCTCAGGAGGCTGATGTAGTTCAGAGCAAGAGCCTGTTGTTTTGAATGTGCATGGACCACATTCATCCGTTTCTTTTCCCTCGTTGGTCATTCAGGTATCCTTTTGTCCCGATATTTCATTTATGGGTTAGGTTGAAGTCCTGATTTGTTCCTTGAGGAATCTTTACTCTACAACAAAACAATGTTTTTACAATAGCTCTGGCGGTGGATAGGTGTAAATCCGTGCTTTGCGATGGCTTCGCGGTGCGCTTTGGTGCCATAGCCTTTATGCTTGGCTAGGCCGTATTTTGGGTAGAGTGCGGCTTGTTCTACCATATATCTGTCTCGAGTGACCTTGGCCATAATCGACGCCAGTCCAATCACCATTTCCTTGTCGTCACCTTTGATGATAGTTTCTTGAGCGTAATTAGCTGGGGCTTTGAGTGAACCGTCTAGTTTTATATATGTGTCATTTGGATCACACTCTAGATCCTCAATTCCAGCAGCAATCGAACGCCGTATAGCAGGAGAGATTCCTTTATTATCAATTGATTTGGCTGAGACTGATTTCACGACATACGACAATTTTTTCTGCACGTGCAATTCAATCACTCGTTTATATATAACCTCGCGCTTTTTCTCGCTAATTTTTTTCGAGTCACGCACACCCGGAACCAGTTCCCAATCAAAATCAACCGGAATTTTAACCAACCCAACCGTCACTGGCCCTGCCAGCGGCCCCCGCCCCGCCTCATCCACCCCAACTATCCATTTACATTTCATAAGAAAAAAGTATGATGCATTGTACCATCAACGAAATGGAGCACATTCATGCGGACACTATTGTTACTGCTTGTTCTCGTTACACCATCGATAGCTGGAGCTCAGGAGAATCGTTCTAGTTGCTCACCTGGTGAAATCACTATCCACTATAACGATCAGCCAGGTCTGATTGTACTTGAACAACTTGAAGATCTAGCGATGAACCACATCATGTGGCAAAACACATCAGAAGGTTCGGTCACAGTTGAGTGCACGCCAAACCGCCTTTACATCAACGTTGATGGAACCGTGACCTTGCGGATCAACATGCAAAAAGGACAAAATCTAAATGTTTGGGCTAACGGAAACCAGGCGTTGCTCGCTCAAGAATAATCATCATTGGCGCCGAACCCTGTTGTAGGGGGTCGGCGCCACATTTGTTATACTGTACGCAATGTCTGAATCGTCCAAACTAAATGCTGAGTTCGTACATTTGCATACACATAGTATGTATTCCCTACTGCAGGCGGTACCAAGGCCAAAAGAGTTGACTGCAGCGGCTGCGGCAGATGGTCAGGATGCGCTGGCGATCACCGACGCCGGGGCGCTCTATGGTGCGATTGATTTCTACCAGGCCTGTCAAAAAGAAGGTATCAAACCAATTATCGGCCTAGATGCGTACCTCTCCCCTCGCACCCGCTTTGATAAGGAAAACCCTACTGACCGACCACGGTCACGACTGGTTTTGCTGGCTAAAACGTTTAAGGGTTACCAAAACCTGATTGAGCTGGTCACCAAGTCAAACACCGAAGGCTTCTACTACAAACCCCGGATTGATGATGAACTGCTGGAGAAAAACAAAGAAGACCTCATCTGCATCATCCCCTCGTTTGCCGGCGAAGTTGCCCAAGCCCTCAAAGACTCGCTACCAGAACGCGCAGCGGAGCGGCTTGATTGGTACAAGAAAACGTTCGGCGCGGATTGCTACCTTGAAATCAGTCACCACCCAGAGATTTTTGGTCACATGAGTAACCAGAAGCTGATCAAAGAATTGGCAGCTGAAACAAAAACTCCACTGGTCGCCGCGCACGATATTTACTATATGAAGCCAGAGGATCGCATCGCTCGAGAGACAATGATCAAGATTCAAAGTGGCGGTGTGGTTGATACATCGTCTGATCACGATGGAGCCGAAGACTTCTCTTTCAAAACCCAAGCCGACATGAAAGAGTGGTTCAAAGACACTCCAGAAGCGCTTTCTAATACTGTCAAAATTGCCAACCAGTGTAACGTCGAAATCACCCTCGGGATGGATGCTTGGGTATTTCCTGATTTTATAATCGAAAGCGGGCGCGAGCCGGACGAAGAGCTACAAATCACCGCGTACGCTGGAGTGAAGTGGCGCGGACTCGACATTACTGATGAGAAGGTAAAAACCCGTCTCGACTACGAGCTGGATGTGATCAAGATGAAGGGCTACGCCAAGTACTTTCTCGTGGTAGGTGACCTGCTGCGCGAGGCGCGTGAACGAGGAATCCTCACCACTATTCGTGGTTCGGTGGCGGGATCATTTACGACCTACGTGCTGGGGATCACGAACGTAAACCCGCTCGAATACAAACTTCCCTTTGAACGATTCCTTAACCCTGAGCGTCCGTCTGCCCCTGACATCGACATGGACTTTGCCGATAATCGACGTGATGAAATTATCGAATACGCCAAACAAAAATATGGTGAAGACAAAGTAGCCCAGATCGGTACCTTTGGAACCATGGCCGCCAAAGCGGCGGTACGTGACGTGGCGCGCGCCCTTGGTCACCCGTACAGTACTGGTGACCGGATCTCGAAACTAATCCCCCTGGGCGCCCAGGGGTTCCCGATGACCATTGAGCGCGCGCTGGTAGAAGAAAAAGAATTGGCTGAGTTATACAAAAAAGACGCTGAGTCGCGCGAAGTGATTGACCTTGCCAAACAAATCGAGGGTCGTGTCCGACACATTGGGGTTCATGCCGCGGGGGTGGTTATCTCTCCTGTTCCACTCAACCAATATGTCCCAATCCAGCCCGACTCGAAAACTGGTAAATACGTCACCCAGTACGAAATGCATAGTGTGGGTGAAGACGGAGTTGGTCTCCTTAAATTCGACTTCCTGGGGATTAAAAACCTGGCGATTTTGGCTGATGCAGTAAAGCGAGTAAAGAAAATTCGTAACGTCGACGTCGATATTGAAAACATTCCCCTCGATGACCAAAAGACGTTTGAGATGCTGGCTCGGGGTGAAACGATGGGACTATTCCAATTGAACGGTACCGGAATGACGTCGTTCCTGAAACAACTGAAACCAACCACCATTCACGACATCAACGCGATGGTGGCCCTATACCGCCCTGGTCCGATGGAAATGATCCCTCAATATATTGAACGAAAACACAACCCTAGTTTAGTGACATACCTCGACCCACGTCTGGAAGAAATCATTGATCGATCATACGGGGTGATCACCTACCAGGATGACGTGATGATGACGGCGATTAAGCTAGCTGGCTACAGCTGGCTTGAGGCTGACAAATTGCGTAAAGCGATGGGAAAGAAAATTCCCGAAGTAATGGCCGCCGAGAAAGATAAACTCTTCCAAGGATTGATCGACAACGGCATGACCGAACAAAAAGCTGAACAGTTATGGAAACTGATCGAACCATTTGCTGCGTACGGATTTAACAAGGCCCACGCGGCGTCATACGGTCGAGTTGCCTACCAGACTGCTTATATGAAGGCGAACTTTCCCGTCGAATACATGTCAGCGGTACTCACGGCTGACTCGGGTGATACCGACCGGATTTACGACTCGATCCATGAATGTGAACGAATGGGTATCGACGTACTACCGCCAGACATCAACGAATCATTCGCTGACTTTTCCGTGGTACCAGGTACCCAAACCATTCGGTTTGGTTTAACTACTATCAAAAACTTTGGTGCGGGGATCGCACAAACAATCATTGATGATCGAAAAGCTAACGGACCGTTTACATCCATGCAAAATTTCCTGGAACGGATTCATGATCGAGCTCTCAATAAAAAATCAATGGAAGCCCTGATCTGCACCGGAGCGTTTGATCGGTTTGAAACCCGTGACACGCTGTACGGCAACCTAGAGGTACTCCTGTCCTACAACAAAGAACAAGTGGCTGGCAAAGCAGCCAATCAAGACTCACTATTTGGAGCGATGACGGAAGTCGGCGGACTGACCCTGTACCCAGCGACAGACATCAGCAAAGAGCAAAAATTGATCTGGGAAAAAGACCTACTTGGAGTATACGTGTCTGGTCACCCGCTTGATGCTTTTACCGATGAAATCAAAAAACGCTCACCTCTCTCGACGGTAAAAGCTGATGGTCGACAAGGTATCCCAGTTGTAACGGCCGGTATGATCCAGGCGGTTCGTGAGTTGATCACTAAAAAAGGCGACAAAATGGCGTTTGTACAGCTGGCGACCAAGGACGAGTCGATGGAAATGGTCACCTTCCCTGAGTGTTTCGAAGCTCACCGCGAAATGCTCGTCCCAGGCACCTGTGTTGCCGTCAAAGGCAAGCTCAACATCCGCAACGACGAACCAAGTATTTTGGTAGACCGAATGAAACGGTTGGGGCCAGAGCCGGAATTTGTTGAGTCGGTTGACACGCAGACTATTAGAGCGTAATTTTAAGCTAGAACAGTCACAAAGGAGGACGTAATGTCCAATCAAGATCGAGACTTACTAATTCACTCAAGACCTTTCTGCCTGCTACCGCAACACGAAGATGTAGTGTCCGCACCAGTGGGCGCCCAAAGCCAAATCCTTGGGTACACTGATCACTACAGTGGTGATCCACTACAGGCCTGCATCGACAGTCTTGCTAAACTCAAAGCAGAACTTTACGCTTGGAAACCATCAAGTGGAGCCTATCCTACAGAAATAGTGATCTGGGCTCATTTCTCACAGCAGTTTAAGACTAATTGGTTTGAGACATCTGACCTTGGTCAGTTTAAAGTTGGTGCATTTGTTTGGGTAGGTAGCCAAATTGACAACCTCGAAGCTTGCCAGGCTATGCAGACAGAAGAACAGGAAAAACAGGCGCTTAGACTTTTGCAAGGGTGGTCCGCATTGATCAGTGAAGAGCGAATGTCATCGTTGATCATATACTGAAACCAAAAAGCTATCCGCGCCGGTTTCCGGCGCGGTTTTCATTTGCCAAAAATCTATATCGGCTGTACGATAGCTAGACAGGGATTGTGATGACTACCAATCATCAGCTGCGCGGGAACACTCCCCTAACCTGTTAATGAAGTGCGGTGCAGGTATACCTGCCCGAAGCTCGGTGGAACCGCGATGGAACTTTTTGATCGTCCGAGTGAGTCTACGATTTTTCGTATATTCACTTGGGCGATTTTTCTTTTATCAATTTAGTCCGTTGAATTACATTGCTGATCGAAGCATCTGCAGCCGGCTACCGTAGGCGAAGCCGCTGAGAGCAGTAATGTAATTCATAAGGACGTACGTAATCTTCTGGTGAACTAAAAAGACTCAACGGCTTCGCTCCGAGCATTGTCACCACAGGAGTACTTCCATTTTCATAGCCGCATTCGCTTCTTGAAAATTGGTCGCGCGCAGATGTTTCCCTATTTTAATTCGCCAGAAAATTCCTTAGAAACTATACTTATGAACGAACACCTCGAACACAAACGACACACCCTAGCCCACCTGCTCGCTGCGGCGGTTGTTGAGCAGTACCCGCACGCCAAACTAACTCTGGGACCAGCGATTGATAATGGTTTCTACTACGACATCGATTTTTCTGCTGGAGAATCACCAAAAGAAGAAGACCTGAAATCCATTCAGAAAGGAATGAAGAAGCTGGTCAACAAGTGGACTGAATTTACCCACGAGGAAGTATCAGCTAGTGTTGCTCGAGAACGATTTGCTGGTAATGAATTTAAACTAGAATTAATCGACGAAATTGAAAGTAAGGGAGAAACTATCACGCTGTATACCTGCGGCGACTTTACCGACCTGTGCCGAGGTGGACACGTCGAAAATCCAAAAGAAGAGATCACCATGGATGCATTTAAGCTAGACAAGATCGCTGGTGCGTACTGGCGTGGTGACGAAAAAAACCCGATGCTCACCCGAATCTACGGACTAGCGTTTGACACCAAAGAAGAACTGGCAGCGTACGAAGAACAAATGCGACAAGCCAAAGAGCGTGATCATAGAAAAATTGGCAAGGAGTTAGATCTGTTTACGTTCTCTGAATTGGTAGGCGCTGGACTTCCCCTGTTCACCCCCAAAGGCACCCTCATGCGCGACCTCGTCGTAGATAAAATCATGCAGATCCAGGCCAAGTACGGCTATCAAAAAGTGACCATTCCACACATAACAAAAAGTGACCTGTACAAAAAATCAGGTCACTGGGAAAAGTTTGGCGATGAGTTGTTTAAGGTGAAAGGCAAAAGTGATGCTGAGTTTGTCATGAAGCCGATGAACTGCCCGCACCACACCCAGATCTTTGACAGTCGACCTCGCTCATACAAAGAGCTACCAATTCGGTATGCAGAAACTACTATGGTGTACCGGGACGAGCAGGCTGGTGAGCTGATTGGGCTTGGTCGAGTGCGAAGCATCACTCAAGACGACGGCCATGCGTTTTGCACGTTTGACCAAATCGACCAAGAAGTCGAGGCGATCGTGAACGTGATCAAAGAGTTCTACCAAACACTAGGTATGTACGAAGAGGGTAAATTCTGGGTGTCACTATCAGTGAGTGATCCAACTGATCCAGAGGGTTACCTTGGTGACCGAGCAGGCTGGGAGAAAGCCGAAGCAATGCTAGAAGATGTCGCCAAGCGACTAGAACTGCCATACAAACGAGTTGAGGGTGAAGCAGCTTTCTATGGACCTAAGCTCGATTTCATGTTCTATGACGCCATTGGACGGGAACGTCAACTAGCCACTGCGCAGCTTGATTTTGTGATGCCAGGACGATTTGGGCTCGAGTACGTAGATCACGAAGGTAACAAACAAACACCTGTCATGATCCACCGTGCTATTGCCGGATCACTCGAACGGTTTATGGCCATCATGATCGAGCACTTTGCTGGCAACTTCCCACTCTGGCTCTCGCCAGGACAGGTGGCGGTCATCCCCGTAGCTGAAGCGCACAACGAGTATGCACAAGGAGTCCATGATAAACTCGAGGCAGCTGGCTTCCGATCAGAGATCGACACTAGTAATGACTCTATGGGCAAAAAGGTACGTAATGCTAAAAAGGACCGACTCCCCTACTTTGTTATCATCGGTGACAAAGACATCGAAGCCAACACCGTTACGGTTGAGTCCCGTGACACTGGTGAATCAGTAGCCATGAGTATCGAAGATTTCCTAATGAAATTAACTGAGGAGACAAACGTATAAAAAAGTGGAGAGGTGTACACATAAAACAAACCAGCCGGCGCCCAAGGGCGCCGGCTGGTTTGTTTTATACTACAGCAGTTGAATCCCCAGCAACACGACACAAACCACCAAGGCTGCTATCACCAACAACGAACGTGTCCGATGCACACGCAGAGCGTGGTCAGCGGCGGCAGAAATGGGGGTGAACCGACCATATTTCACGGTAGACTGCGTAGCAAATATTCCCAGGCGCCCCACGTGCATCACCATAAACAGTACGAACAGCGTCCCGCTGGCTAGCATGACATACAGCATTATTTTGGTAGCGAATGACATTTCATATCCAGTTTCGGGAACTTCGGTCAGTAATATTCCTGCTTCGTTTCTACCTGCTCCTCCAAACGCAAACGGATCAAGGGCAGCAACCGAGGTTGAGCACTCGTCTGACCGGCGACCTTTTTCAGCTACCAATGTGAACGTCGAGTCCTTGGAGACAGTTACCGCAGCTGCTCCGGCCTTACTAGCTCCTGGTGCCACCTTGTATACAATCTTATTGTCAGACACTTTTCCTTCGTAAATAGTAACTAAGTCAGCATTTTTAGTCTCAAAGGAAAGTGTAACTGCAGCCCCTTCAATCACATCATCAGCAGAAGCTTTAAAAAACACACACTGTGGCTGAGGTACTTTTGTACCAGATGATCCTCCACTTGACGATTGTGGTTCAGGATCCGTCACCGACACAGCTGCAGAACATAACGTTGAACCATCTGGGTTAGTTGCAGTGAGTTCAAAGGTTGTATTGGCAGACACAAATACGTCGAGACTACCAACCAAATTCGAAGGCCCAATGGTTGTAAAGTCGACCAGCCCCAGACCATTATCAATGTTAACGGTTTCAGTATTGCCTATATCCCAATTTAACGTCGTCGTACCACTCCCTACAAACGTAGCTGGGGTGGCCGTAAATGCGTTGCAGATTGGAAGAGAAGGAGCTACTGTACCTACAGTTACAGTACTGGTTGCATACACATACGCATCACCCTCAGACAATTGTTCATACATTTGTAGTACGTATGAATACGTACCGGTCGCAACTGGAGCAGTTAGTGATAGGCTGTCAGCATCGTTACTAGTTGGAAAAAATTCAAAATAAATTTCTGCACCGTCGTCATCAAAAATTGTGATCACGCTGGTACCAAAAACATCCCACTCTAGATCAAAATCTCCGCCTGGTGCGACCGTCGCGACTGACGGTGCAAAACGTAAAGCGGTCGGCGAGAAGATGTTGAGCTCGGCGTTACAAAACGCTGTTGTGGTAGACACTCCATCAAAGTTACTGATATCAAGACCACTAGCAAAATAA
This sequence comes from uncultured Candidatus Saccharibacteria bacterium, assembly GCA_964353135.1. Taxonomy (GTDB): domain Bacteria; phylum Patescibacteriota; class Minisyncoccia; order Phycocordibacterales; family UBA918; genus OLB19. The sequence goes on along the minus strand of CAYGTV010000001.1, from coordinate 53,029 downwards.
CCTGCTACCGAGTCAAAATCTACCCCAAAAGAACCATCAAGTGGTTGTATCCCAGCAGTGTTGAGCTCTACTTGTGTTGCGTTGGTAGTCTCCCAAAATACTGTTGATGGTTGGCTAGGGTTACCGTTTGCAGGCGACGCATAGAAAAAATCACAAACTGGTGTGGTTGGAGTAATCGCAGCCACCACTTGCACCGAAGCTGCACACGAAGTGACTCGTTCTACACCATATGCAGTATAGGTAAGCGTCATTTCGTATACCTGTTCGCCCACAGCGCCAGGTGCGTTTACACCCGTTGTCCCGTCGACCGCAACCGCACCCACGCCATTATCAATAAATACCGATGTGGCATCAGTAGTCTCCCAATTCAAAGTAATTGGATCACCCGGAGCTACTACCTGGGGAGTGACATAGAAAAAATCACATATTGCCGGTGCAGCCATTGCTGTTTGTGGTTGCATCAAGAAACCTCCAAAGGTCGCAAATACAAAAAAGAGTAATAAGATTGCCCGCATTACTTACATCATAATACGCATTGAGTTTTCTGTCAGCGTGATAATTTAATAAGCCTAAAACAAAAAGCCGGTGCCCTAAGGCACCGGCTTTTTGTTTATACAATTACTAGATTATATTATCCAGCAATCTGTACCGCTTTCATGATAGCCATTTTCACAGCTGAGCTTTCGTCGGTGTAGGTTCCGTCGAGGGCTCCAGTTAGGGCAGCAATCATTTCTGCGATCTTTCCTTCTGAAAGATTTTCTGTTTCTGTAGCAAGCATGTCTGAAACTGTTGCGTCTGCACCTTTTTTAATTCGGTACACTGCATCAAGGTCAGCAGCGGCATCTGCTAGCGCGATCATTGGTCGAGTGCCAACTAGATTGTACGCTGCAACAACGTTACCAGTCACGATAGCTTCCGCTAGTGAACCAGCACCTGTTGGTGACGGAGACACTGTTGTAGTAGTAGTATCTGTGATTTGTGCTAGACGCGATTGGTTGATTACAACCCATCCGTCTTCTAGTGGGAATTGTCCCTTCGCATCATTTACAATTTTCCGTAGCACTTCTGCTTGGTTTGACTCGTTAGTCATAGCAGCAATAGTTCGCGCCGCATCACTTGAAATAAGTGCTTGCAATGCATGTGCCTGGTTTTCAATTGTGTTTGTGTCTGGAATTTCGGCAACTACTGGCATCGCTACATGAGTAGTCGCAACCGGTAGATTAGCTGGTACCTCCACAACTGGTGCGGCTGATACGGCGGCAAACACATCTGGTCGAATTTGCTCTGCATGTTGCATGAGGTCTTCGTTAGTTCGCAGTGAACTGTTCTTTACTGGAACCATTGCAAGCTGTGCTTTTGGCATCACCAGTACATAGGTGATGTATAGCGCCCACGTGATAAGTAGCATGTAGAACAGTACTGTCATGATTGGTCCCGCTTCAAATCCGGTGTACGGCACTTGCGTTAGCGAGATACCTGACACTAGTGGAGCTTGGTCTCGAACCTGTAGTAGCACAACGTCATCATCCATTTCAACTTTAACTTCACATTCTCGATCTCGTGAACCTCGCTCAACTAGGAGTGTATACGTTGTGTTTCGAGTTGGGTTCAAATCAATACTTCCTTCAAACAAATCATCTTTATCACGACTTAGTTTATCTTCTGTCGTAACGAGGGTGTTGCCAAAGTTATCAGTTAGGGTCAGTTCTCGAGCGTTAGTTGAATCCCACGTTAGTGTGATTTCGTCTCCAGCGTTGATCCGAGTGTCAGAAATCTCTAGTTCACAACGTGGTGTTGGTGTACCACCTCCCCCACCGCCAGTAGATACGTTGATCTTTACTGGACATGAGATAGTTTCAAAGCCTGATTTTGTTGCTGTCAGTGTATAGGTAGTGTCACTTGATGGTGATACTGATTGTGAACCAGTAAAGGTAGTAGCACTAATTCCTGAGATAGATACTGAATCAGCATCTGTTACATCCCAATTAAGAGTTGAACTTTGTCCTCGAGTGATAGATGTATCACTTGCAGAGAATGAGACGTTGTCTTCACACGTAAACACTCCCGGATCAGCTACAGCCACTGGCGCGATACATGAAACTGTATCACCATCAGCATCAGTTGCTGTGAGGGTGTAGGTCGTTGACTCTGTTACTGCTGCAACCCGCGTATCAGTTAGTGCAACCGCGCCAATACCGTTATCGATTGATACCGATACTGCGTTGATTACTTCCCACGCAAGAGTTGTGTTTCCACCTCCTACTGGTAGAGCTGATGGGCTCGCAGTAAATGCGACACATTCCATGACTGGCTCATCTACAACTTTCACCGGTACGTTACAGTTAACAGTATTATCTTCTGCACCGATCAGTGTTAGGACGTAGGTTGTATCAGCTAATGGTGACACTTCGATAGTTCCGTCTACATCCACTGCGCCGATTGCGTTGTTGATGAATGCTTGGACAGCGTTGGTTGATTCCCATGCAAGGGTAGCTGTTCCTCCAACTGTGATAGTCGCCGGTGTAGCGGTGAACATATCACATGATGGTGGCACTACTTCTTTCGGTTTTTCATCAATTGCTGCACAAATTGGGTACAGACTGTTTGGTGATGACGCTGGGTAGAATGGGTGGATTGCTCGTACGCCGGTCGCTGCAGTTGCTAACGTGAAATCCGTGTTCACCTGCTCAATCTTTGTTGCTTCGATCACGTTATCAGCTAGATCACCGATGATTCCTGATCCAGCAATCACTGCTGAACCGTTCATGAACTCTAGTTTCCACTGTTCGTTTGGCTGTGAAGCGTTTACACGATTGGTGTATCCGTCCCAAGAAACAAGCGTGATGTCATACTCCCCAACTGGGAATGCGGCTGATTGGATTGCTGTTACTGCATCGTTAGCAGTTCGGTCAGTTCGCAGTTTCATTCCTGAGAAATTTACAATTGTTCGACCGTCTTTTGCGACTAGTGGACATTGTGGTGGTGTAGGATTGTCTGTTGGTACAGTTACTGGCGCTTTACAGGTAGTTTTGTCTCCGTCCACATCTGTTGCCGTTAAGGTAAATGTAGTTGATTGTGTTACGACCGTTGTTTGTGACCCAGAAACTGAACCATAATTTGATCCAACATTAGCAAGCACTTCTCCAACTCCGTTGTCGATTACAGCAGTCGCTACGTTTAGTAGGTCCCAATCAAGAACCACTGTTCCACCAGCTGCTGGAAGAGTTCCAGGTGTAGCTGTAAATGACGTACATAGTGGCGCAGGCACTTCACAATCGTAGTCAACGTTAGTCTTTACGACATTACTGTATACCCAGTCATTAAAGTTATCTAGTTCGAAAGCCGTGGCAAAAGCTTGGTTTTTTACTTCAAAGTCTCCACATGTGTGTGGTGTCGCCACTTTTCCAAATAGTACGATAGTTCCTGATTCACCTGGAGTAAGAGTGTTTCCATTGAATCGAATTGTTCGGGTAGAGGCTGTATAAACGGGTGCAGATCCGTAGCCTTCTGTCAGGTTACTGGTGTAGGTATTACTTACGTACTCAAAGTTAGTGTCTAGAACGTCTTCGATCTTAACCCCTCCTCCAGTACAGTCAGCTGTACCAATGTTTTCAACTTTGATCTCGTACGTTAGTTCTTCTCCAGGTGTAGCTGAGTGCTTGTCGACAGATTTTGTGATTTCAAGTTCACATTTCTTTTCTTCGACTACTTTTTTTCTAATCTCAACTCGATCAGAACATGTACCTCCAGCATTTTCTGCTGTTAGATTGAAAAATTCTAGTTCTGGTGTTGAGGCAAGAAAATCATAAGTTGCTTCCCCTGTCTTTTCTACATGGTCACCGTTGATGTATACGTTAACTGGAGATGCTGAAATAACATTCCAGTCAATGGTGTAAAATTCTCCAACTGCTACAACGTCTAGATCTACATCGATATCACAAACTGGGGGTGTAACAGAAGGTGGAGTAGATCCACCGCCTCCACCACCGATACTTCCTCCACCTGTGTCAGGTGCATCACATGATCCACAACTTGAACCATAGGCATCAGCAGTCATTGCAGAAAAAGCAAATACACCAGCAAGTAGTGCAAGTACGATTCCAGCGAAAATAAATGATTGTGAGATTGTTTTCATAAATATATTGTAAGTAATTTGTTTCTAAATTTGTCTGCACCGAATAAAATCGGATTAAAAGAGTTGTCGTAACAACTCGTCTGAATCCAGTTTGATTCATGTAGATCGGCCTTTACAGCCGATCTACTTTTCACTTAACCAATGAGAGCTGGGACGTTCTCATCCGGGTCTGGGTTGGCTGGATTTGGAGTGGTGTCTGATACCGGAATAGACATGAAGTATGTCCCAGGTCCAGTCACAACCTCTGTCCAATACCAACCCTCGACTGTTGGTGGGCAGAGGTATCTCGTACCGACTCGTGCACCGATTGGTGCATGACGAATGCGACACTGCTCCTTGATTGCTCGGATCTTGAGCCATCGCAGATCAGGGCGGCCTGTGTCCGCTAGCGCCTCTCCCCACCATGAATCGTTGGGGTCTTGGCGTTGGATTGCGGCCCAGTGTTCGGGAAGTGCACAAACCGTGATTTGAACGGTTTCTACCTCCCGGTCTCCAATAAACAGACCATCATGAGCTTTTTGGCAGTAGAGATCGACAACGACTGAAACACATTCAGAAGTTGTGGTTGGGGCTGTTTGAGCCTCAACTGTTGTCGGCGCGGCGGCGGCGACACAAGTGATTACCGTAAGGAAAGCACCTGCCAGTAATGTATAGATTTTTTCCATGATGCCCTCCAAGGCTGTGAAAATTTGAAGTCAAAGGTCTCTTTGGTCCTGTACTTGATTTCTACAAGATTAGCACACATAATATAAAAAGTCAACCCCACCAGCGATGTTTTGCTGGAGGGGTTGTATTCTTACTACTGCTGACCACGTGATGGTTGGTCATTGGTCGGATTTGTGTCTTCAACGAAGTCTGTCTGCCGGACACCGCCGCCGCCCGAACCTTCGCGTGGTTTGACAAACGGACAATCGAGACCCTCGATTGTGACCCCAAGGATACTCCGTTCGGTCGAATCGCGGTTAGCGCGAAGCCGGTAACTCTCCTCCTGATCGATGTTGATGTGCGCCCATGTGCACATCCGATATTTTGGAAAATCGCCAATACGTCCGGAGACCGTTTCGACAATGACCCGATCACCTTCGACGTAGGCAGCAGTGATGCCTCGAGAACCATCAAACGATGCACAAGCAGAGAGTGATACAGCAGCTGCTGCCAAAATTGTCGTAATACGCATTTTGCGTCTCCTGTTTGAAGATCTGAGCACTTTGCCCTAAGGATCTTGGTTTCTTTATGTCTAGTACTATAGCAAAAGAAAGCACTCTTGTCAAGTGCTTTCTTTTGTATTCTAATATATGTAGGTAAAATGTCGCTTTTACAGCAATTCAACGCTAATTTGCTTGGCTTCTACGATGTGACGGTCATCTACACTTCCAAAACTATCACAGGTCGCTAGAGTAAGTAGTTTTGCGTCGCCAGCAATTGGAACGGTGATTTCACTCGCTCGTGCTTCATATACCCGCTCTACCCGGTAGGTATACACTGCATTTTCTGAAGTTATCGTGATCGTATCACCCCATTCTAGGTTTTGAACGCCGTTAAAAGCCTGAAAGTTCTTGTTGAGAACATTTGGCAAATAACTAGAGTGTCCTAAGATCAGTACATTTCCATCAATATTAGGTGTCGCAGAGTCTGGGTGTCGCACCACTCCTGACAATAGAGCGTTATCGAGATCAGCAATTGATCGTGATTGTGGGTTCAACACATCGATTGTCTTGTCGAGTCGTTCAATATAAATACTAATTGGCATATCAGGTGCTGATGCACTAACGACTGTTTCAGCTACCAATTCTGACTCTGCAACCGCTGGTGTCTGGATTACCACTGGCGCAACGTCTACAGCCGAAGCAACTTCAGTTACTTCGGTTGTAGCTGGCCTAGCTTCGGGTGCCTCTGGGAGAAAATCAACTAGGAAAAGTACCGTGTATAGAACGGTAAAAATAATGAAGAATACTCCAAAGAAGCTTATTTTATTAGCCCAGATGGCTTTTACAGTGTCAGAAAAATGCATAATGCATAGGATAGTAGCACTATTTATTGTAATTGTCAATGTTTATCTTCCCTACAGATTTACCCGTCAATGACCAACCTAGACAAAGCGACATTTTAATGTTGACATTCGTGTAATCTATGCTACTATACGTCAACTATGGAAACAAATAACGTATCACCACAAAAGAAAGTGTCGATCCTCAATACATTTGCTGTTGCAGGATTCGTCGCTATCGTACTACTGCTAGCTTGGCTTTCAATTCAACTAGTTCAATTATTCCCTAACGCCCTGACATCACTCGCTTCGCTTGCAGAAGGAGTCGATCAGGCATCTGAAACAATGGTTGAGGATGACGTGATGGAACCAATTATTGTCACTAGCAACACGTCACTCATGAAAACAGGTGAAGCGCTTGATATTGAATGGGAATCAGCCAACGCCAGGGGATCATACGTGTTTGCCTATGACTGTATTGATGGAGTTGCTGTCAACCAAATTGAAGGAACTGTTGAACGACAGCTAGCGTGTGACACAAATTACAATGTCGGTGATGTAACATCACTCACTGTAGCTATTGAATCTGAAAAAAATCGATACACTGACGTCACATATAGTGTTGGATTTCTATCAACAAACGACACCGAACCACGAGCAATGGGTTCAGACGTGGTAACTATCATCAACGAGGAAGTAAATGGATTTGTATTTAATACTGACTCAGGTGAACTCACCAACGAAGTAGTAGTAGAACCTGAAGTGCCAGCCGTACCAGAACCAGAGACACCAGCGGTGATCACTCCAGTTACACCAACGCCAAGCACACCAGTGTTTGAACAGGAATTTGTATACGAAATCCCTACTTCTGACCCAAATGGTGTCACAGACCTATCGACTTCGTTTATCGCTGTTGGTGATATAGTAAGCAACCGGTTTGTCCCAGGCACAGTAGAGGCTAACGAAGGTGGAGCAATCCAATTCTCAGTCAAGAACTTTGGGACCAAGACTTCTAGCAACTGGACATTTGAGGTGTCACTTCCAAATGGTGGTACGTACAACTCACCAGTCCAAGTCCCACTAAAACCAAATGAACGAGCAGTACTCACGATTGGCTTTGCAGCCGGATCTGACGCTTCTCATACATTTGAAGTTTCTGTTGACGAATCAACCGACCGAAACAGTCGAAACGATGCATTCGAACAACGAGTGACATTTGCTAACTAGCAACTAACTCTTTAAACAAAGACCGCGTCCCAAGACGCGGTCTTTGTTTGTATTTTGAAGTCCTGATAGCAAATCTGGATATTTAAATTACTGTATGCGGCGGGCATGCAAAAAGCCGCGAATGGGACAAGTGTCCAGTGAGCGGCTTTTTTCGCAGTCCAACAAAGTACAGCTTTTAAATATCCAGATTTGCTGTTTTGGCGTTGTTCTGAATAAAGGATTTTCGCGACGGTACATCTGTCCCCATCAAGATATCAAACACCTTGTCAGCTGCCAGCGCGTCATCGATCGTTACTTGCTTGAGGATTCGGTTGTTGATGTTCATGGTTGTTTCACCAAGCTCCTCGGCGTTCATTTCTCCCAGACCTTTGTACCGCTGAATACGAGCCTTTCCACCTTTTTTGGCAACCACCTCTGCATCATCATCCTCCCCTTCCTCATCGGAACTCTCGTCGATTTCATCAGTCACTTCTTCTCCCATATCTTTTAGGACTGCAAATTTTTCATCTTCGGTGTAAGCATAACGAGTTTCCTTTCCTTTTTGGATTTTGTATAGCGGCGGCATCGCGATGTATACGTACCCTTCATCAATCAGCTGTCGGAAGTAGCGGAAGAAAAGCGTCAAAAGTAGGGTCCGGATGTGTGCCCCGTCGACGTCCGCGTCAGTGGCGATGATGATTTTGTGGTATCGCAGTTTAGATACATCAAACACATCACCGATAGCGGTTCCCAGCGCAATCACGAGGTTTTTGATCTGTTCACTCGCGAGCATCTTGTCGATTCGTGCTCGTTCAACGTTGAGAATTTTTCCTCGCAATGGCAAAATCGCTTGAGTCTTTCGGTCACGACCCATTTTCGCTGATCCTCCAGCTGAGTCTCCCTCTACGATAAACAGTTCACTATCTTCTGCTTTTTTACTCTGACAGTCGGCCAGTTTTCCTGGTAGCGACATCCCTTCAAGGGCACCCTTACGCAGTACAGAATCTTTGGCTGCTTTGGCTGCTTTTCGTGCTTTTACCGCAAGGATCACCTTGTTGATCATCGCTTTGGCGTCGTCTGGGTTTTCTTCTAGAAACGCAGCAAAAGCTTCTGCAAACACACTTTCGGTTGCTCCTCGCGCCTCGACTGAACCGAGTTTAGCCTTTGTCTGGCCCTCGAATTGGATCTCAGGCATTTTAACCGAAACCACGGCAGTAATTCCTTCTAGTACGTCGTCTCCAGTAAAACCGGCATCTTTATCTTTGACTGAGAAAAAGTTTCCTTTCTTGGCGTAGTTATTGAGGGTTCGGGTCAACGCAGTTTTAAAACCAGTGATATGGGTTCCGTGTTCTGGGTTGTAGATGTTGTTGGCAAACGCAGTGATACGAGGAGATATGTCGTCCACATACTGCAGCGCGACTTCAACTGTCAGCACTTCTGGTGACACGTCATTTTTTTCTACGTAGAAAATATTTTTATGGACTGGCTTTTGGTATGAGTTATTGAAAGCCACTAGCGACCGTAGACCACCTTCAAAGTAGAAGGTTTGGTGCGGTACAGACAAATGACTATCACCTAGGTAAATGGTGTCCTCGAGTGATTTTGCATCTAATTTAGCGTCACTCTCACGTGCATCAATCACGCTCATCCGCATCCCTTTTACTAAGTACGCCTGCTGCCGCAAGTGGTTGACGATTTTCTTCCATTCAAATTTAATTTCCGGGAAAATAGTCGGGTCAGCTTGGAACATCACAATCGTTCCGTTGTGTTTAGTTTTACCAAGTTTTTTCACCCGGGCTTTAGCGATACCGATGTTGTATTCCTGGACGTAGTGATCACCATCCTTGTGCACGTCTACCCGTGTATGAGTCGACAATGCGTTTACCACCGAAATACCCACACCGTGAAGACCCCCAGAAACCTTGTAGCCTGAATCGTCACCACCAAACTTTCCTCCGGCATGCAGGGTACACATGATTGTTTCAAGTGCCGAGACTTTGGTTTGTTTGTGAATATCAACCGGGATCCCCCGACCGTTGTCGACTACCCGGATGTAGTTATCTGGAAGCAGCGTTACCTCTACTCGATCAGCAAACCCACCCATCGCCTCATCGCGCGAGTTGTCGAAGATTTCCCAGATCATGTGGTGTAGTCCCTCAGGGCCAGTGGTCCCGATATACATACCAGGACGCTTTCGTACTGGCTCTAGTCCTTCAAGGACCGAGATGGACGACGCGTCATATCCTTTTTCTTTCTTTTTGGCTGGTTTTTTCTCTGGCATGCGGAATAGTGAATAAGCTAAATAATGCAGCTATTATAACATTAATTCGGACTTGTGCAGTGTTGAAAACTGTAGTATTTTGAGAAAAGCGACCCATAAAGGAAGGTAGATTCTGATGACGAATACAATCAATGCAGAAGGAAAATATTTGTTAGCGGTTTTTCAGACAGAAGCTGACGTCGATCGACTAAAATTAGTATTGTTTGCTAATTTAAGTCGTGCAGATGTTACTCCTGACGAGCTAAAGCCAGACGATCCTTTGAACCTCCAAACAATAGCTCTGGACTGGCTATGGAAAGGCTGTGCTGTGCAACTTGTGACAAAGGAAGAATCACTTCTTATTACCACTATGAGTTAGAGCACCTCCCAACCACGTTCTTCTGCTGCACTATTCACCTGTTCCATCACGGCGTTCACTGTCTCATCAGTGAGCGTCGTTTTAAATGAAGAAAGGAGTGAACGACTATTCTGAATTTATGTCTCAATTCTGGCTTTAAGCCCAGACAGAATTACTAGACCTTTTGACTATCTGACTTCCCATTTATTATCTCGCACTACACTGTTTATTTCTTCCATTACTTCTCCCACCTCGGTGTCAGTTAACGTACGGTCAGATGCTTGGAACACTAGTCGGAAGGCATACGAAGTTCGGCCGTCTTTGGTGAATTCATCAAATAGATCAATGCGGACACATAGGTCACCAGCAGCACTTTCTAAAGTCTGCAACACATCATTTTTCAAATCCTCCCCCGGAGAATTTGAAACCCAAAGTGCGATGTCGCGAGCCATGGCTGGATAAGGTGAGACAGGACTGTAGGTAGAAGCTACTCGCTCTACCTGCGCTTCATATGATTCAGGAACTGGGAGTGAATCAATTACTTCAGACAAGCTGACTTCGGCTACTCCCTTCTCGATACTCCAGTTAGCTGGAGTATCTGCTCCGAGTGTTTCTTGCAGTTCTGCTATAGCTGCCTGAAGTGGTGCGTCGTCTTTTGGAGTATAGCCTCCCCCTTTTTGTCGTACTCCAATCGCGAGTGACAAATGTTCTCCTACTCCACTTTCAGTCTTTTCAAACACAGTTCCAATTTCAAATGCTTGGACTGAACGAATACCTAATAGGTCCGTGTGTGAGAAGTTTGCATCCAGGACTTGGTGCATGTTTTTTGCCAGAGTGCTGCGGATGTACGACTTATCACTAGCAAGAGCGTTACGCAGTTGGATTTTATCTTTTTTCTGAAAAGACGAGGTGATGACTTCAGAAAACCCTAGACCAAGCAGTGTCTGTCGAATCTTTTCTGAGTAGTGCTGTCGCGGATTTACTGCTGGCACAGTGTCTGTACCAGGCACGATCGAAATGATGTTAGATAGTCCATACAGACGACCCACTTCTTCAATAAAGTCTTCTTCGATCAACAGGTCGGTTCGTTCCCAGGGACCAGTACATGCAAGTGTTCCTGGTTTTTTTTCTTCTACCGTGCTGCCTGTTCGCAAAATAATATCTTTAATTTGAGCTTGGGTTAATTCAAGCCCAAGGAGCGCATTGGTTTTTGACACTCTCAGGTCAACAGCAGGATTCTTTTTTTCTTCTGCATAGACATCAATTGTCCCCTGATATTCTCCACCAGCGATTTGTTTGATGAGTTTGATGATTTCAAACTGGGCGTACGGTGGCAGTTCCCGCGCGCATTCATTTTCAAATCGCTTAGAAGCATCGATAACGATCCCCAGCCGGCGAGCTGTTTTTCTTGTGATAGTTGGGTGGAAGTGAGCCGCTTCGATGATGATGTTAGTCGTACCTGCATGCACACCGGCAAACTGCCCACCCTTTACGCCAGCGAGCCCAATTGGTGTGTTGCTCGATTCATCAACGATGAGTAGCTCTGTCCCTGTACACATAACCTGCCGAGGTTCTATACTTCCTCCTTCGGGAAGGATTTCTACCACCTCCCCTTCATTTCCATACCGCACACCAAACTGCCATGTGCCGTCTACCTGTGGAAAGAGGTCTGCGTCATAGGCATGCAATGGCTGCCCTACTGCATACATGACGTAGTTGGTTGCATCGACGATATTGTTGATGCTGCGTTGCCCAAGTGATTCCAGGCGAACTTTCAGCCACTCTGGTGATTCACCAACTTTGATCCCTGTAACTAGTGAAGCACTAAAGCGTGGACAGGCTTCTGTATCTGCGATGTTTACACTGATTTTATCAGTCTCTGCTAATTGCGGTTCGGTTGCTAACGGATCTTTTTCAAGCTGTATATCTAGGATAGTAGCGAGCTCTCGAGCAATCCCCCGGTGACACAAACAGTCAGACGAACGGTTTGGTAGCACATCGACATCGATTACCGTTTCACCAGCGACCTCTTCTACTCCTTCGATTTCAAACGCATGCTCAGTTAAAAGCTCTTCCACCTTTGACGGTTCAGGAAGTTTTTCTCCCACGTATTCTTTGAGCCAGTTGTAGTTTACGATCATATTTATTTCCTATTTAACACAATATTACTTACCTCAATATTTTTTGGTAAATCTAACGTGAATTTGATTGCTTTTGCTATTTCTGCCGGATCCATAAAATCATCTCTAGGGATTTCGACGTTTACTTTTTCAAAAAAATCGGTTGACATTCCTCCTGGACTAAAACTCACTACTCGTGACTTTGTGTTCCATAGTTTTTTCTGCAAACTATCAGTCATTCCTCGAGCTGCCCACTTGGATGCAGAATAGAGAGGCTCATTTGCTTTTGCATCAACTGCTGCTGTAGATAACACATTCACAATGTCGGTCTCATCCGTGAGAACACGTTCCATCAATTCAGAAATGAGCAGCATTGGTGCTTTGACGTTGGTAGACATAAGTCTTTTGATTTCGTCTTCTTCGAGATTTCCAAAGCCTTGCTTAGAAAATACACCAATACAATTCACAATTGCCTCAAGTTTTCCGTCTAACTGCAAGACCTGTTTTGCTGCTGAGATAATCCCGTCTCCTTCACTCAAAGATCCACAGATATTAACGTCTGCGTACTCACATTCTCGACGTGACAAATTAACTACCTGTTTCCCTGCTTCTTTATATAGTTTTGCTACTTCTATACCTAAACCATCGCTCGCTCCTGTAATAACGATCATAATTAAAATTGATTAACGAACCGAAGGTCTCCTGTATAAAAATCTCGTACATCTTCTACTCCGTATTTCATCACACCGAGCCGATCGATACCCATGCCAAATGCGTAGCCAGAGAATTCATCAGGATTTACACCAGCTGCTGTTAGTACGTTTGGGTGCACCATCCCAGCCCCCATCACTTCGATCCATTTTCCAGCTAGTTTACTGTCACCTTCGAGCAGTCGCATATCGACCTCTACTCCAGGCTCAACAAACGGGAAGAAACTCGGCCTAAAACGTACTTCGGTTTTCCCACTAAAGAATTTTGAAAAGAAATATTCAAGAGTGCCTTTTAGATGACCAAGGTGAATTCCTTTGTCGATATGTAATCCCTCTAACTGGTAAAACTGCGCTTCGTGAGTGGCGTCAGTTGTTTCGTTTCTAAACACTTTTCCAGGAACGATAATTTTGCATGGTGCGCCATGTTTCTCCATATATCGAGCTTGAACCGGACTGGTATGGGTACGCAGCACAGTTGGTTCTGCCACGTCTGCATCTTTGAACCAAAACGTATCCTGCATATCGCGCGACGGATGGTCTTTGGGTACATTTAACTGATCGAAATTGTAGTGCTCGGTTTCCGCTTCTGGACCTTCAGCAAACACAAAACCGATCTCGGCAAAAATATGATTGATTTCGTCAATCATTTGAGTAAGTGGATGTTGGTGTCCAGGTTGGTTGTTCATAGATTTGTAGTCTAGCACTATGCTTAATTTGCTTCAATTTCAGGGATAATTTCAAAGTAGTCGTTACCTTGCTCAATATAGATCAAGCCGTTTTCAATAATCGTTCTAAAGTTTGTGCCCGGGTACAACAGTTGCGAGTTTTGCCATGACCGGTCGTCGATTTCCGTCACGTACAAACCATTTTCTAGCTGTAGCAGCACCAAGTCAGACGAACCTGGGAAGAAATCGTACAAGTACACATCTTGGCGAAGCCGATCCAATTTGATTTCAGTTCGGCACATTCGATCGTCAACTGTCACCAAAGTTGAGGTTGCCGTAGTGGTTCCAAGTTGTGAAAAAATCGCGTCTGCAACGTGCTCACCATACCGTTCACTAGTACTAGCAAGAGTTGAACTACTGACACAGAAATAATACGGGACATCATTGGGTTCACCCCGCCAAACAGCAAACAGCTCTAACCCACGAGCAACTAACTGGATGTTGTTTCGTTCAATTATTTCTGGGGTGGTGGTAGAGGTCGTGGATACTTCTTCCTCGGGAGTTACAAACCTAAACCGATCCATATCACGTAAAAAGTCAGCAAAAATCGAGGTTGACGTCGCGGTGCTTGTGCCAAACAGACTAACTACAAATTCATGTTCTGGATTTAACACATACCCTGTAGTACGACTCGTTGTAGAGACAATAAAATCCTGCGTAGAGGTCGCGTTTGCAAACAGTCTAGTTGGAGTAGAGCTTGCAAAAAATACCGCTTCGCCGGTCACTGTTTGGAATTCTGTCACGGGTCGAAGTTGGGGCGTTGCAGGCAAATTAAATGCTGCTGCTTCTGTTACAATCCGCGAGTCAACCGGGATTTCTTTTACCCATGTCTGCAGTCCCTCTCCTTGCACCACTACCCGGCGCAAGCCAGCATCAATGTTTTGAATGTAATACGCGCTCCTAAACAAACGTGGCCGTTCAATCTGCTCTTCGTCCAAAAACACTTCTACGTCAGTACTCTGAGTAGATACGTACACCCCACCAGTAGTTACCACCATAGTTGCAGCATCTTCTTCAAACGTCAGGCGATAACCCGTCGTGTAAAAAATCATTACCGGTAGTGCGAACAAAAACACCATAACCAGTCCCCAGAAAAATACCATTCTTCGGCGTGCTGACATTCCTGAGATTTGTGGTTCTTGTGGCATATGTATTTACTATTGTAACCGTTTAGGTGTGACCCAAAATCCCATATATCGACCGAGCATCAAGCGAGTCTGGGCATCGAGCCCAGGGATCGCACTAAACACAATCATCGTGATTGGAACCATAATCCACTGCAGCGCCATTACGACGTAGCGGAACCGGCTGTATCCCTCAGGCCGCGGCGGAGTAAGTGACAGTGAAATAATTGAAGAAAAAACTAAACCGAGCATGGCTACAGTCAGTAGGTTACGAACCATGATTGGTAACTCGTACGATAGTACGGTTTCATGGAATTCTCGTGACCCGAGGAAAATCGGCGTCCAGCCCAAAATAAACAGCATGATTGGGTTGGTTACTAGTGACCAATACCCTTCCCCTTGCTGTAGAGCGATGGACCAGCGACGTCGCAACGGGATCGCCTTGTGTTTAGAGAAGTGATACACCAAGTAGCACCAGTTCTCTACCCCGTACGTCCAGCGACGATGCTGCTTATAGATATTTTTAATTGTTCCCCACGTGCTTGCTGCTGTGGTTGCATCCATCGCAATCGGGTACGACAGTGACACCACGTCAAAATACCCATCGTTGGCCAAAAGTAGGTTCCAGTAGATGCGCGAGTCCTCACTCACTACGTTGGCTTGGCCATACCCGATCTCATACAGTGCCTGGTAACTAACTGAGTGCGACGAGAACGTTGCGGCTTTGTCTGGTCGCTCTTGCATGATCATTTGCCAAAATGTACTAGACATCGCCATCACACGCGATACGGCAGAAGCTTCCCATAGGTTGTTTGTGAACAACGGTACTGGCTGGAACGCACTTTTGTATGGATTCTCGGCGGTCATAAAATGCCAAATTAGACAGTTGAAGTAATCTGGGTAAATGACTGTATCGACATCAAAAATAGATACAAGGATGTTTTTATGTGAGATGTGTTGTGGGGCAATTACTTTGTTATGTACCTGATGTAAAGCATAATGCACATTTGAACCTTTTCCAGCGATCTCTCCAGGGGTGTCTTGGGGATGCACCGATACTAGGAAGTTTCCAAATTTGGAACCAAACTCGGCTGCGATTCGATCTGCTTTTTCTATAGCTGATGCACCGACTCGACCCTCTGCTGCCAGGACAACAATCAGTTTTTGCGGATCATAGTTGGCTTCTATTAAACCTTTCATGGCACCCTCGAGCACTTCATAAGGCTCTTCATAAAATGGAAAGATCACTAAGTGATGATATTCATCATATTCAAATCGAGAAACCAATACACCCCAGTCCAATTCCATGTGATGTTTGAGGCGTTTCCAGTTATACCGTACGTGGTAGGACAGAAAGATGGTTTTCAAAACCCAATAGATAGCAAAGGCAATGATGAAGTACGCCGCAAAAAAGGACGCATAGATCGATGCCCACACTATCCCGATCAATGTCCCCCAGGCAGCCACCCCAGGGACAATTTCTAGGAACCGATAAAACCGACGGTCGCGACCCGTTAGTTCAGTTGCCCGAGCGACTTTAAAATCAGCACGACGAGCATATGGCAATAGATGAGAGTCTTCGCTCATGAGTAATGTCGAGTATAGCGTTGTTTTGCTAGAAAATAAAGGGTTTTACCCGCAATTCAATGTACCCAGTTGCATTTTTTGCTGTTTTTGGTCATAATGGCGCGTACCAGAAATGCGCCACCGGCAGCTGCAGTTGGTAGAAGCTTACAAGATCTGAAGAGAATATACAGTTTAATACGCCACCTTAGCTCAGTTGGTAGAGCAACGCATTTGTAACGCGTAGGTCGTCAGTTCGAGCCTGACAGGTGGCTCCGATACGAGGATAGTAAATCGAGCCAATGGCGAGAAACTAAAAGAAAAACTGCCAGAATTACATAAGTGTAATTCTGGCAGTTTTTCTTTTAGTTTAGCTTGATCTGTGATCAAGCGTGTTTATTATCGAGTGAGGCCACTGTGTATGCTTTGCATACAGGTGCTGGAACCTACTCCTGCAGAAATCCCCCAGCCTGGTGCGCCCACAGTTTAGAATACATGCCACCAGCATCAGCGAGCGAGTCATGTGTGCCGTCTTCGACAATCTGACCATTGTCGATTACCAAGATACGATCCATCTTGCGCAGTGTCGACAATCGGTGTGCGACCGCAATCACTGTCTTGCCTTCCATGAGTGTTTCTAAGGCTTTTTGGATCGCTACCTCACTTTCACTATCAAGCGCACTAGTCGCCTCATCAAGCACCAGAATAGGAGCTTCTTTTAACATTGCTCGCGCAATCGCTACTCGTTGTTTTTGCCCACCAGAGAGCTTCACTCCCCGCTCTCCCACCAGCGTGTCGTACCCTTTTGGTAGGACTTCGATAAATTCTCGTGCTTGCGCACGTTCTGCTGCTTGCACCATCTCTTCATCAGTTGCGTCTGGTTTCCCATACATGATGTTTTCCCGAATGGTGCGATGGAACAGCATCGGTTCTTGTGGAACTAGAGCAATGCTTTGTCGCAGTGAATCCTGAGTCACCTCAGCGATGTTTTGGCCATCGATCAAAATCGCCCCTGCATCAATATCATGCTGTCGAAGCAGCAGTGACACTAGTGTCGACTTCCCAGCACCAGAGGGGCCCACTAACCCGATTCTCTGCCCGGGCTCGATTTTAATGTTGAGGGCATCAAAGATAGTCTTCTTTTCATACGAGAACGAGGTGTCACTAAATTCGATCGCTCCCCCACCAGCCACCAACTGTTTAGCATTAGACGTATCAACAATTTCATGATCGACCAAAATACTATCAAGGCCTTCTTCAGATTCACCATATAAGCGAATAAAGTTATTGAGCATGTTGCCTATATGGGTAAAGGCGTAGCCAACCCGCCCAAGAATCGTTAGGATCAGAACTACTGTTCCTGTCGTTATTGCATTTTGCCCAACCATTACATACGTACCGTATAAAATTGCAGCTGTGACAAGCAGACCAAAGACCGTGTTGATCACCATCAACCAGTCACCCAGAAACCACTGCTTTTTATCTTTTCTAGCCCTCTCTTCAATTGCTAGTGCGATACGACTTAGTTCGTTATCGCGGTGTGCATATTGTCGAACAGCGGAAATGTTTGACATCAGATCAACCCCTTCTCCTCGCATTTTTGATGATGAACGAGAATAATCAACCACGTATGGTCGACGCCACAAAGTAAATTTAACATTGAATATAAACACCAACACCAGGAAGGTTAAAAAGCCAACCCCCATTAACCAATGAACAGTAAAGAAAACATAGATACCAATTACCAGAGAAATGATCTGCGGAATCATCCCCCATAGCAGCCGCTCCAACAGACGTGTTGCACCATCAACCGCATTTGAAACCTTGTTTGAAATTGAACCGGCAAAACGACTCGCAAAATAATTATGACTATGCGAAACAGTATATTCAAATAAAGTGTTATAGCCATTGGCATTCATCTCAACTAACCACTTGATTCCTGTAAAACCAGAAACTCTCCATAGGGCTCGCTCGACAACAATCACACCCAAAAAGACAAGACCCCAATAGTAGAAAGCATCTAGCTGCGCAGTAACTCCTTGTGCGACAGAAAATGCATCAACAAACCGAGCAACAACGTATAGCGCTACTACTTCAAGCAACTGAGCCGCAACGGCAGTTACAAACGAAGTAATAGCCCACCATTTTGAAGGCTTGGATAAGTACGCAATAAACCGCAGCGGCGTACGTGGAATATCTCCAGAGTAGTTTTCTGTTTGCATAGTTATTTTTATGACGCGTGGGCGCCTATAATCTTTCTTCTAGTTTCTGGTTGCGCAGTTTTTTCTTTTGGGCTGGAGTGAGTGCGGTATCACTTTTATGTTCGTGCATTGAGCTAAGGTGGTTGTCAGTTTTTTCAAACTGCAATCGATCAGGCTGCTTTTTTGGGCGCCGTGGTCGGGGCGCAATAGCCTTGGACAAGGCTGAGCGAAAATGATGAACTAGATACATCACTGAAATCGCGATCACATGAACAAACCCCCTTGCACTTCTTGCTGTAGATTCGCACACCCGATCTAGCCAGTTTCGCAGTCGACCTAAAAATAGTCGATCGTTGCGCCGCTGCTCGCGACTCACGACTACCAAAGCCACAGTCAATAGAACTGCAGCTGAGGCAAATACACTGACCGGGATCAGTAGCATGACGTTATTTTACAGACACTCGAGAGATCTGTGCGATAGATACGTTTTCACCAAACTTCTGAATCGCTCCAGTTACCATTTCACCGATTGTGTGCTCTGGATTTTTGATGAAGTCTTGCTCTAGTAGGATCTGATCCTTAAAGTATGAAGCCAGTTTCCCTTCCATAATTTTTTCTTTCATCTCTTCTGGTTTCCCTTCTAGTTCAGGCGCAAATACTTCTTTCGCTTTTTCGGTAGCATCGGCTGGGAGCTCATCTTTAGAGATGAACTTTGGATCACTGGCTGCAACATGCATAGCAATGTCTTTTGCTAACGCAATAAACTCTTCATTCTTAGAAACAAAGTCCGTTTCGCAGGCAAGCAATACCATAGCAGCTACTTCGTTGGTATTATGTACATATACCCCAACGGCACCAGCGCCAAGCTCTCGATCAGACTTCTTGTCTGCTGCTTCTGCCCGCCTTTTTTTAAGAATGATGACTGCTTTATCCATGTCACCTTCTGCTTCTTCAAGCGCCTTTTTGCACTGCATCACAGAGATGCCTGTTTTGTCTCGTAGTTCTTTTAGTAGGGTTGGGTTAATTTCCATAGCAAATAGCAATTAGTTTGTGTGTAAGTCGGGTCGATTATACCAGAGTTATCTAGGCAGTTCGACGTCGGGTGTTGCCGGCTGGGGCAGTTTCTTTTGGTACAAAAGCTGATTTCCCTTCTGCATAAGCTGCAACTAGTTCATCAACAATTAGCGATACACTTGATTGCAACGCATCGTTTGCCACGACTGGGTACGCAATCATACTTGCGTCACCATCGGTACTCATCACGGCCATAACCGGTACGTTTTTCTCAACTGCTTCGGCTACCGCGATGTGATCATGACGCGGGTCTACTACTACCATTAGGTCAGGCATTTTTGCCATTTTTGAAATTCCAAAGAAGTTGAATTCTAGTTTAGCTGCTTCTCGTCCGATAACTACCCGCTCTTTCTTGGTGTACTTACGATCTAACTCACCAGTTGTTTTTTCGTTGGTTAGTGTCTCTAGACGATTGATTCGTTTTTTGATTTCTGACCAGTTTGTTAGCATTCCACCAATCCATCGGTTGGTAACGTATGGTGCTTCTACTTTCTCAGCTGCTTTTTTAACGATTTTTGCAACCTCATCTTTGGTTCCAACAAACAGAACAGTCTTGCCCATTGATCCTGCTTCTTTTAGCATTTCTTTGGCTGCTACTAGTGCTTCACTAGTTTTTGCAAGGTCAATAACATCACTACCTTCTTTGGTAGTGTATAGGAATGGTGTCACTGTTGGATGACGTCGAGCTTTTTTAAAGCCAAAGTGTGCGCCGGCTTCAAATAGTCGGCTGACTAAGTTTTTGTCTGACATAAATTAAATTAATTGTATTTACGCTAGCGCGTAAAAGGGTTGTTAGCATAGAATTTTGTCAAAATGGAAACCAGTGTAAATGCGTCCATTTTGTCTTAATTCTCACCAAGCTGCCGGTTAGATTGATAAAGCTAGAATACGTGGATCCATCGAGGTGACTGAGCGGGATTTGGATACTTAGACCCTCCCTACTCCCTGCCACACGAGCCACAGACAGCTACGGTGCTTGGAGACTTGCAGTTCTACCTGCAAAGTGCGGCTACAATACTACATATAAGGTTACTCTGCAACAGCTTCGTCACCCGCTTTTGCAGCAGCCTGCATCGCTTCTACGATCGGACCGAGGTTTCCACCAAGAGTTGCCTCGACCGTGTGCCATGACTCTTTGATGCGGTGGTCGGTGATACGGTTTTGTGGGAAGTTGTACGTTCGGATTTTTTCACTTCGGTCTCCCGTTCCGATTTGGTTTTTACGTACCGCTGCGTGTTTGGCAGCTTGTTCTTCTTCAAATATAGCTTCTAGTTTGGCGGTGAGTAGCTCCATCGCTTTGATACGGTTTTTGAGCTGTGAGCGGTCATTTTCACTGCGCACATCAATCCCAGTTGGACGGTGCACGAGCCGCACCGCAGTTTCCACCTTGTTGACGTTTTGCCCGCCAGCTCCACCTGCCCTCGAAAACTCAGTATCAATATCAGCCAGGTTGATTTGAATGGTTGGTTTTTTACGCATCGGCAGGATAGCCACTGATGCGGTCGAGGTGTGGATGCGGCCCTGCTTTTCAGTTGCTGGGATTCGCTGTACTCGATGCACACCGGTTTCGTATCGCAGGTGGTCGTAGACTTCGCTACCCATAATTTCAAAAGAGGCTTCTTTGTACCCACCAGCTTCGGTAGCTGACACGTTGTTGCGGATGGTTGGCCAGCCTTGGACCTCAGCGTATTTTAAATACATGCCGGCCAGCTCGGCTGCAAACAGTGACGCCTCGTCACCTCCTGCCCCAGCCCGTACTTCGAGCATAACACCATATGGTTTCTTCTCCTCTTCTTTGTTTGCTTCGACAATCCGGTCCATTTCATCAAACTGATCCTGCAGCTGCTTTGTCAGCTGCTCGATTTCTTCTTTGGCTAATTCTGCCATTTCAGGATCACTATCGGCCAACTCTTGGGCGTCAGTTAATTTCACCAACTCACTCTCAAACTGCGACGCGAGAAATTGCGTTTTTTGATTTTCCTTGAATTCTTGAAGTTTGTCTTGATCGTAGTCCATAATGATTTGTTTAGTATACACAAAACCGCAGCGGACACGCTGGTGCCCGCTGCGGTTTTGAAGTAGCTAAGCCTTGTTTTTTCCAGCTTTTGCCATCCGCTGCTTAAACCGATCAACCCGTCCTGCGGTGTCGAGTGATTTTTCTTGTCCAGTGTAAAACGGGTGTGATGCGCTGGTTACATCAACCTGTACTAGCGGGTATTCGTTTCCATCTGTCCACTTATCGGTTTTATCTGTTTCAATAGTTGAACCGATTAAAATTCGCTCGTTTGATGAGTTATCGTGGAAGATTACCTGTCGGTAGTTTTCTGGGTGAATATCTTTTTTCATATGTTTTTATACTTCGGCGTGATCAAAGGAATATAATAAACGATCACACCTAATCCGTGGTGCCGCAACTATAGCAAATAAAGCTAATTTGGCAATAGATACTAGTTTGCCAAGATTTGGATTTCGTCAGCTAGCCGAGCTTTTCGTTGCATTACTTGGTTTCCATAGAATGCATTGGCTGGGTTACTGGCACCACCCCACCCGGCGTAGTAACGTAAAGCTGCGGTACGATCACTGTCATAGGTTCCCCGAGCACCGTTGTCCCGCATCAGTAGCGCCGTTGCGATAAACGCATCACGATTATTAAACGGGTTGGCGATGTCTCCACCATTGATGGCCCGAATGGCGTCAGAACTACGATCGTAGACAAAGCCGCCAGCGCCATCACTTACAATCCCACCGTATGCCGCCCAGGTAGACGGGATAAATTGTGATGGACCCATCGCCCCACCCCACCCAACTCGACTACCATTTTGCACGATCGGACATGACACAGTTCTGGTGGTTGGATCAAAACCAAGAATTTCAGCAATTGCCAAGAACACTGGTTCGTCACGAGTCGGGTGCATCACGGGCCGAGCTGACGTACTGTCGGTGAACAGACAACTACCGAGGTTGGTTCCCAGGTTAGACTCTTGTTCCAAAATCGCGAGGATGAGTGCCGCCTCGACTCCCGTCACCCGCTGGGCATATTGTGCCAGCTCTACAGCCTGTCCAAACGGAATACCTCCACCACCACCAAGGAGGTCAAAGAGTTGACTACGTAGTTGCGCTGCAGTTTTCTTTTGCGAGTTCAGCAGCGCCTGATACTCAGCCTCTTCGCCTTTTGTGATTGTAAGCACCTGTTCTTTTTCACGCTCTTTTTGTTCGATCCTTTGCTTCTCTAGTTCTTGGATGCGACGCATCTCTGCCTCTGTTTCCTGCTTGCCAGATAACTGCTCACGCTGGTCGATTGTATCTCGACGAATACCATGCAGCACATCAAGGGATTCATTTAGCGAATCTTTGAGTGTTTCAAACGTAGCTACGTCGGTAAAAAAGTCAGAGAAACTTCGTCTACTGAGCATCACCTCTACTAATGAATAATCTTCGATCAAGGCAGATTTACGCACCAGGTCTGCTAATGAATCCTGTTGCTTACCCAATTTTTCTTCTAGCACATCGAGCACGACTTCTTTTTCTCCGATCTGATCAGAGAGCTGTTCAATGGCTGCGTTGCGCGCCTGGATGCCAAGCTGGGCCTGAGTAATCTCGCTTTCAATGATTGCCATGTCTCGCTCTAGTGATCGACGCTCAACCTGTTTGTCTTCCACAATGCGCTGTTGCGTCAAAATCTGTCGCTCAACGTTTTGTAATTCGTTTTCAATTCTTTCTCGCCTCTCGGCGTCTGATTCAGCAAGGACGCTGGTCTGAGGCACAAGAAAAATAACTACTAGGAAAAATACAGCTATGCGCTTCATGCTACAAGTATAACAAAAAGACCGACAAATGCCCAAGTGGATTGTCGGTCTTTTTGTGGTTTGTAGTTAGACTAGCCTGCTGCCTCTTCTTTCTTTTCTTCCTCAGTTTCTCCTTTGTCTCCCCCTTCAACCGGGATTGCAGCCATATCCACATCCTCAGAATCTTCATCGACTTCTTCGTCAGCCACACTCACTACAACTACTGTTTCACCTGGTTCAGCGTCATAAATCACTCCTTCGAGTGCCGGTAGGTCAGCCACAGTGATCTTAGAATCAGCTGCAACTAGTACTGAGATATCTACATCAATGTGTGACGGTAGTACACTTGGCCGACACGTTACTGTGATTTCTTGCATTACTTTCGTGATAGAACCAATGTGGTTTTTTTCTGCCGGAGCTTCACCTACTAGTTCAATTGCAACGTGGGTTGTCATGTCTTTTCCTCGCTCGATCGCAAAAAAGTCGACGTGTGTCATTTCAATTCGAGTAGGAGAAAAATCAATATCCTTAATAAGAACCTCGATCGGCTCTGCTAGCCCAGTCAGTTCAAGAATGGTTGATTCACCTGCTTCTTTTCGAATTTTATCAAAAGTTTTCTCTTCTACAGAGATTGAAATTGGGTCTTGTTTTGGACCATATACCACCGCAGGAATGTGTCCTGCTGGTAGCGCTGCACGGTTTGTACCTTCTGCGCGCGCTGTTACTGCTACTTGTGTTGTCATAATGCCGGTTACTGTAGCACAAACGCTGAAAATATCCAGACCCAAAGACAGAAATAGCGGTTCCCAAATTGTTCACAGGCTCCGACGTTCACAAACCTCTATAGGCACTGTATCCCCGCCGACGCTCTCAATTTGAAAACCGCTATTTCTTCACTTCTGCAAGTATTCAGCTGCTACTTGCTATTAAACAATCGCATACGACCATCTACTACCGCTTGCAGTGCATCACGACCGGCTTGGATGTAACGGTACGGAGCGATCTCGTCAGGATTCTCTGCAATATATGCTGCAATACCGTCTCGGTACGCTTTTCTGATTTCGGTGTTGATGTGCACCATTCCAATTCCAGCTTGGATTGCTGATACAAAATCTTCATCAGTGATCCCTGATCCGCCGTGCAGCACCATTGGTACTCCACCAGCCGCGCGCAACTGTGCGATTCGCTCGATGTTGAGTCGAGGATTATTACCATGCTTCATCATACCGTGCAGGTTCCCTACCGCTGGTGCAATCAGATCAACCCCGGTGTGCGCTACAAATTCAGCTAGCTCTTCTGGCAGTGTCAGCATGTCATCGGTGATCTCGGCGCCTTCTGGGATTCCATCCAGTAACTTTGAAGACATACCGATATTCCCTAGTTCTGCTTCAACTAAAACGTCTCGGTCTTGGGCGCGGGCATATTCGACACACTGTTTGGTGATCTCGAGGTTTTCTTCGTGAGACACTTTGTTTCCGTCATAGATAACTGCATCAAACCCAGCATCAATCGCTTCTTTCACGCGATCAAATGAATACGTGTGGTCGGCGTTGGTGTAGATTGGATAATCAAACTCTTCTCGGATTGCTTTCACCATTGCGACCAATGCTCGCACCCCGATGAAATCGCGCTCACCTTCTGAGGCTCCGATCACTACTGGCAGATCGAGCGCTCGGGCAGCGTTAAATATTCCCCATAACTGACTAGAGTCAGACACATTAAAGTGTCCAACTGCTACTTTTTGTGCTTCTGCGTCTGCGATGACTTCCCGTAGTGACTTCATAGTGATTGTTTACTTTATATGTATACATCATACCAAACCAAACCCGGCGGCTGTTACAATATGGACATATGTCACAACAATACGATTTCGTCGCTATCGGCGACATACTCATTGATGCATTTATTCAACTTAATATTGACCAAGCTGACGTGTCGATTGACCAAGACACAGGCCGTAAGACTCTGCAGATGCCATTTGGTAGCAAACTACCCTATGACGACGTAGTAGTGGTACCAGCAGTTGGAAACAGTCCAAACGCGGCTTGTTCAGCCCACCGACTCGGTCTAGAAACGGGACTGGTCACCCACATCGGTAACGATAAATTTGGTAAGGAATGTCTCCAAGCGCTCAGGGATGAAGGTATCCACACTGATTTTGTAAAAATCCATGAAGATAAGAAAACTAACTATCACTACGTACTACGATACGGACCAGAGCGAACCATTCTTATTAACCACGAAACGTACCCGTATGCGCTGCCGGACTTCCCAGTGCCACCTAAATTCTTTTACTTCTCATCGGTTGGTGAACATGGGATCGACTATCACCACGAGATCGCGCAGTATGTAAAAAGTAATGAAACCAAGCTAGCCTTTCAGCCAGGGACCTTCCAAATCAAATTAGGTCACGAAGCGTTGGCTGATGTGTATCAAAACACCGAGATTTTTTTCTGCAACAAAGAAGAGGCTCAGGAAATTCTCAAGACCACCGAACAAGACACACCGACGTTAGTACGAATGATGCGAGAATTAGGACCAACTATTCCGGTAGTAACCGACGGACCAAATGGAGCGTTTACCGTGGATGCTGATGACCAAGCGTGGCATATGCCAATGTACCCGGATCCAGCTGCTCCAGTTGACCGGACTGGTGCTGGTGACGCGTTCTCGTCAACCTTTACTTCTGCCATTATCCTAGGGAAAGACCCAGCCGAAGCACTCTCATGGGGTCCAATTAACTCTATGAACGTGGTGCAACATGTTGGTGCACAAGCTGGACTACTACCACTAGAGGAGCTGATGAAACACCTAGATAACCGACCAGACGACTATATGCCGAGTAAAGTTTAACTAGACTAGGGACAAGTAAAAACAAATCCACCTTTCGGTGGTTTTGTTTTGTGATACTGTTTAGTTAATTCGCTCCGTTCTTAGAAGTATTGTGACCAGCGCAATATGGATGAGAGCCGTGCGAGTTTACGAAGTCCGGGTCCGCGATGCCGACCAGATATGTCCAGGGGTTTTTGTAAGCAATTTTTCACTGGAATCAAACGTGAAAAAATCCTTCGCTTAGCGGTGAGCGTTACCACCTACTATAACTGTTCTTGCTGGCTTGAGCGCTCCTTAGAGGGGCGTTTTCTTTTACACTACCAGTTTCTTTGCTGCTGCGACGATACTTGGGACATCCATCCCATAATGTGCAATTAGCTCGTCTGGTTCACCTGACTGACCAAACTGGTCTTGGATACCGATGCGGGCCATTTTGGTTGGGTTGGTTTCTGACAGAAATTCAGCCACTGCACTTCCTAGTCCACCGTTGATCTGGTGTTCTTCTACGGTCACAATCGCGTTGTGCTCGGCTGCAAAGGCCGCTAGTGCTTCGGTGTCTAGTGGTTTAATGGTCGCCATGTGCAGCACTGATGCTCCAATTCCAGCAGTCTGTAGTTCGTGGGCTGCCATCAATGAGTTGTATAAAAGTGACCCAGTCGAAACGATCCCCACTTTTTTCTCCAGTGACTCGTCACGAGTGAACATGAGTTGAGCTTTCCCAATTTCAAATGGTGTTTCTTCGGTGGTAACCACCGGTGTTCCAGATCGCCCTAAACGGAAGTAGACTGGCCCCTCATACTGAGCAGCTGCCAGAGTAACCTTACGTGCCTCATGAACATCTGCCGGTGCGATTACTACCATGTTTGGGATTGCTCGCATGATTGCCATATCTTCGATCGCTTGGTGAGTAGCTCCGTCTGGACCCACTGACACTCCGGCGTGTGAACCGACAATTTTCACGTTCACATTGTTATATGCAATTGTCGTCCGAATTTGCTCCCAGTTACGTCCCGGGGAAAACATTGCGTATGATGTGATAAAAGGGATCTTGCCCATTGCCGCCATACCTGAGCCAACTGACGCTAGGTTCTGCTCGGCTACTCCAATTTGGACAAACCGTTCTGGAAACTCCTCAGCAAACAAATGAGTTTTGGTTGACTCGGTCAGGTCGCAGCAAAGAGCTACAACGTTTGTGTCTCGCTTCCCGGCCTCTAGCAAACCTTCACCAAAGCCGTTTCGAGTCGCAACACTCTCGACTTCCCCTCCGTTTTTGACTGCGTCTGAAATATTGTCTGTAAACATAGGCTATGCGTGATTATCTTTATCAATAGTTCCAGCCAACGTCCGGAGTTTCTCCAGCGCGACCTTTGATTGTTCGCTTTTCGGCACTCGATCTTCTGGCCCTTTGCCTGGAGGATTACCGTGCCATCTGAAATCACGCTCAAACACGTCCACCCCTTTACCACCGATTGTGTGAGCAATAATAACTGAAGGCTGACTGTAAACTGCTTGAGCTTTCCCAATAGCGTCGTTCAGTGCTCGCATACTATGACCGTCGACTTCTTGCACATCGAACCCAAAGCTCTCCCACTTTTCAGCCAGTGGTTCCATTGGCATGACGTCTTGAGTGTAGCCGTCGATTTGGAATCCGTTGCGATCAACAATCACAATCAGGTTGTGTAGTTTTTCTTTTCCAGCCAGCATGGCAGCTTCCCAAATCTGACCCTCTTGTAGTTCACCATCACCAGTCAAGCAGTAGACAAATTTACTGGTATACGGATTGTCCATCCGATCAGCGATTGCCATTCCAACCGCTTGAGACAGTCCGGAACCTAGTGGTCCTGAACTATTTTCTAGCCCCGGGAGTGATTCACGATGAGGATGGCCTTGCAACCTAGAACCAAATTTACGAAGTGTCAGTAGTTCTTCAACTGGGAAATACCCGGCGTGAGCCATTGTGGCATACAGAACTGGACAGATATGTCCGTTAGACAGGATTAGTCGATCTCGATCTTCCCAGTCGGGGTTTTTGGGATCATGTTTCAAGAGGGCAAAATAAAGCAGGGTAAACACATCAGCCATACCTAGAGGGCCAGCTGTATGACCACTACCTGCTTCAGTGAGCATTTCAATAATACTCTGGCGAATCTCGTTCGCCTGCTTTTCAAGGGTAGTAATTTGGTCTGATGAGAGGTACTGCATAGTGACTATAGTATACAAAGGGTCTGGCCGACCACCAAGGCTAATTATTTAATAAGTCCACACAGTTCTTCGTAGGCGAGGTACGGATCATCTTGCAAGATGATAGCAGAACCAACGATTACACGGTCAGCTCCTGCTTCAACGATCTGTTTGACCGTCTCAGGATTAACACTACCGTCAACTGTAACGGGCTTATTTGGATACGCTTTTTTAACAGCCGCAATTTGTTCCAGCACATCCTTGTTAAAAGGCTGACCCTGAGATCCGATTTGTTTTATACCCATCAGCTGCACCCCGTCAGCGTACTCTGCATATGTAAGCAACGTGTCGATCGGGGTATTACCGTGACAAGCAATACTGAGTGTGATGTGAGTATACTCAGCAAAGTTTTTAAAATTCTCTAGTCCAATCGTCTCAACATGGAAGACAAGCATATCAGCCCCAGCAGTCACCCAATCAACTGCTGCTAGTAGTGGATTTTCAATCATGAGATCAACCTCAAGCGTAAACGTATCGGCCGCATCTTTTACTGAAACCGGATCGCCGGTTGGGTTACACGGCCAAGACGACGATGGGGTAAACTTTCCATCTATAACATCAACGTGCACTTCAGGTGAAAAAGCTACTTTCTCAAAACCTTCTAAAAGATTTTCTTTCGAGGTTGGAATGATTGCTGGAACGATAGAAATCATGTGTGAATGTTCTTAGTGATAGCTGCCACTTTTTCTATCCGGCGATTGTGTCGCTCTACGTTTGATCGCTCTGAGTGCAGCCAGTTCCAAATATGCTTTTTGGTAGCGTCAACCGAAAGAAACCGCGCTCCAATCGATAGCACATTAGCATCGTTATGTGCCCTACTCAGTTCAACAATTTCTGCATCATCACTGTACAGCACAGTCGCCCGCACAGCGGGAAAGCGATTGGCCAGCATCGCCTCTCCTTGCCCAGAACCACCGAAAATTATCGCCCGATCATTTGGATTTCTGGAAATAGCCATTGCGGCTCGCGCAATAAAGTCGGGATAATCATCTTCTCCGTCATACACGGCTGCACCATGATCTACTACCACATACCCCTCTGATTGTAACCAATCAGCCACCGCATTTTTGTGTGTGTAGCCAGCGTGATCTGTAGCGAGATGAATATTCATTATGATTGCATGTGTCGAGCAGACGCAGCGACATGTTCTACCAACGTTTGTGTGTAGCTAGTTTCGTTGTCATACCACCCAAGCACCTTGACCAAGTTTCCACCCACCACACGAGTGAATGACAAGTCAGCAATTGAACCGACTCGTGATCCAATAATGTCAGAAGATACAATCGGTTCGTCGGTAGCAGCAAAGATGTTCTTCCATCGTGGGTCAGCAGCTGCTTTGGTAAAAGCAGCATTGATTTCTTCTACTGTTGTATCTCGCTTAGCGATAAACGTCACGTCTACAATTGAACCGACCGGAACTGGGACCCGCATTGCGATACCGTCAAACTTTCCGTCTAGTTCAGGGTGAGCTTTGGTTGTAGCAATTGCCGCCCCGGTACTAGCAGGGATGATATTGAGGGCTGCAGCTCGTCCAGAACGCATGTCTTTTTTACCTGGACCATCAACCAAAGATTGGGTTGATGTGTACGCGTGAACAGTGTTCAAAATTGCTTTCTCGATTCCAATTGCTTCTTTCAAGATCGCAATCAATGGACTGGTTGCATTTGTAGTACATGATGCGTTAGAAGAAATCTGACAGGTTTTAAGCTGGTCGTCATTCACCCCCATCAGTACGGTTGCTCCTTGTACACCGGCTGCAGCAGGATCATCTTTTGCTGGTGCAGAAATAACCACTCGCTTTGCGCCAGCAGTGAGGTGCTTCTTTGAACCCTCGTAGGTTGTATAAAATCCAGTTGACTCAACAACGATATCTACATTCATTGCACCCCATGGAAGTTTTTCTGGTTCTCGCTCTTGTGTGAACGCAATCTCTTTCCCCTGCACCATTAGCTTTCCATCTACTACCTCGACAGAAAAAGGTGCCCGTCCATACACAGAGTCGTACTTAAGTAGGTAGGCAAGATTTTCTAAACTTCCTAGATCATTGATTGCTACTACTTCAAAATCCTTATGCCCAAAAGCCGTACGTAGGAACGTTCGTCCAATTCTTCCAAATCCATTAATTGCTACACGTTTCATAGATGATCAATTCATTAGTTAAATACCTGACCCTAGTATACAAGGCATTGATAATCTCACGCTGTTTTTATCCTCATCTTGTCACTTCTTGTTGCTCCCGGCGACGGTACACAAACCACAGCAAAAGCAAAAACAAAAACGGAATAAGCAGAGCTGCATACCAAGCTGCCGTTGCTATGCGCCACCACAACAGTTCTAGTGTTGAACTGGAAACTGTTTCGCTGGCAGTAAATACGATCTCTGTCATGTACCGTGCCACGACCAGCGAATCATAGTCGTAAATCTCAACCATAAAATTAGACACCCCGCTCACTTGTACTGAAGCAATTGTAGCCTCATAGCTCGTCTTGTCAGAGTTTAATCGCAGCAGGAACGAGAAGGTCTTTTGCGAACCACGAGGATCAGCAAGTGTGGCAACGATAGTTTTAAAGTCACCCTCTATCACATCGGCAGAAACTGCAATAGTAAATACGGCATTACTACTCAACGGTATCGTATCACTAGCCATTGTAAACAGATCGTCTAATTGCATGATGGTTATGTCAGACTCCTTGGGCATGTTTAGACTAATGACTTCACTAACTGTGGTACTGCTATTGTCGTCCTGACCAGACTGCTCACCAGCTCCAAAGTTAGGCTGCACAAGCGGCCCGGTTGAACTGTCTGATGAATCCTGGTTTGGTTGTACTGACACCAAAGCAATCGCACCCGATGAAACCCGTCCGTTAGGATCGATAACAAAAGCCGTATAATACACACGACTATATTGACCAAGAACACCTATATCTCGAGCCTGCTGGCCAACTCCTTCATAAACAACGAACCCGTCATTTATAAACGTTGGATATCCATAATGACTACGCACAATTCTCACTCGACCGTTTTCAGGCATAGTATTTGGGAGCTGCCATTGTAAAATCGCGTCCGAACCCTCAGCATTTGCGGAAAAATATAAAACGTTTGCTGGTGGACTAAGTAGTGTGTCACTCATGGTCGTAAACGAACCACGACGCAGAAAAGTTTGGGCTCCTGACGGAGTGTATCCGTATACTTCGTAATAATACGTAGTATTTGGACGCAGGTCACTTATCGGAATCGTGTGGTCACGAGCAAATCTAGCACCAGACACATACCCGATCTCATAAGAGGACGTTTCTCCAATTCTGATTTCAATCCGCGCTGGACGTCTAGTCTGGAGTGTTACGTTTGCAGAGACAGTACCAGCATCAACCACAAGCGAATCAAGCACCACCCTAGCAGCTGTACCGTTCTCTACTGCTGATGACGTCGCTGATGCCGGCGGTATAACCACCGGGATATCGGGTGTAGTGGTAGCTGCCGGAGCTGATGAACTTGAGTAGTTTGGTACACCATCAAACGCAACCACTGAGTAGCTGTAGGTGGTCGAGGCCATCAATCCGGTGTCACTATAAAAAAGTGAGGTAGTAGTCGCAATTGGTATACCATCACGAGAGACAACATACCCAAAGACATTAAAGTTGTCAGTCGATGCAGCCCACGAAAGGTCAATTTGTGAGAAGGTTACCGGCACAATCAACTGGATGGTGGTGGTGCTTGGTGACTGGTTATCAATTGCACCAAATACACGTATGGTAAAGTCTTCGGTTGCCTGGGCTTGTACGAAAAAAGGCACACAGACCAAACACCCAAAAAACAAAAGCCCGAATCGGATCATAATGGCAGTGCTGTTAAGGTAGTAGTCGCGGTATAGACACCTGATTCTATATTAGCACCGCTTGCTAACCCTACCTGAAATTGAATTGTTGTTGTTGCGCCAGTTGGCTGGTTTGGTGCAGTAGCTTCGACAATTGTGATTGGGGTAGTCGAGACTCCAGCCCAGCAGGCTCCTGGGGTATCTGTCGAACCAACGCCACAGGTGACTGTATCGTCTAAAAATTGATCAGCAACATCGACTCCTTCTGGGCTAAACCCGAATACAGCCGAAGCTGTAGGGATAGTAAAAGCAAAACCTGCTATGTCACCGTTGTTGTAATTTCCAATTGATGATCCGGTTGGAGACTGCATGGCTGGCGCATCTGAAGCCTGCAATGTGACTTGATATCCAGTCGGACTGTCTGTTGTGACGATAAACGTGGTTGACCCATTTGAAGTTCCTCCAGTTAGTCCCGGTAAATCAGGAGTCATAAAAACATTAGCACCACCGACCGCGAAGGTAACTGTATCTACTGAAGTAGTTGCATAGAAAGCAGTTGAAGTGAATTGATTGATATACTCAGCAGAAATCCAGGCAGCCGACCTAGAAACTCCTGACACTCTAAACTCATCAATTCGGCCACGGTAATCACCATTACCTAAATCAAAGTTAGACAATGTCACATTGGGTTTAACTGAAGACAATCGTGAAGAAGCGAGCGCTCCGTCTAAATAGATTCCAGTAAAGGTATTATTTGACCCCGTTGAGGAAAGAGCGATATGCGACCACTTATTAAGTTTAGCAGCGTAACTAGTTGCAAGTCGACCCCCAGTTGTGTAAGTCCCATAATCAAAATATAAATTATTATCAGTCCAAGGAGAGTGTGCCGACAAACGAACATTACCAACGTCTGTAAACCCAAAAGGTGTACTCTCGACCACTTCACCAGAAAGAATATTGTTCCAATACGTTACAGTCACTTCATTACCTAGCCAATCCCAAGTAGAATTTCTTAGCGCATCATTACTTCCATCAAAATCAATCGCACCACCCAATTGCCCAGACACTAGATCACCAGAGGTCATTGCGCCTTCAGAGGTCAAATCTCGATTGTTACTTGTACTATCTTTCATTTGCGGTGCGGTGGCAGAAGGGTCTTCGGACAAGTGGTATACCGCCTCAAAATTATTGGTCCATACGTTTTCAGATCCAAACTCATCTGTTTCTAGGTAGCTTATAGCTTCCTCGTTATCATAATAGATAAAAAATGTACTATCAGTACTAGAGCTAATCACCGGAGCTTTGAAGTACAACTCACCTGCTTCTCCAACCGCATTGATTGACACTATTTCATACGGCACCTCCGTAACACCATCACTACTTGTAACTCGAATGTCTCGCCCGTCTGACTGTACGCCAGCCCAAAATTCCGAACCCAGAT
The DNA here is from genome assembly GCA_964353135.1 of uncultured Candidatus Saccharibacteria bacterium. Lineage (GTDB taxonomy): Bacteria > Patescibacteriota > Minisyncoccia > Phycocordibacterales > UBA918 > OLB19. The sequence goes on along the minus strand of CAYGTV010000001.1, from coordinate 19,453 downwards.
CTGCTAAATCCACGTAAACAGGAAAATCTGTAAGTGTTTCATCAATGTTAGCCGCATCAATTGTCAGCTCAACCCCCTTTTGCCACACCTGATCGCCCACAAATGCCAAACTGATGAAAACCGAATCAAGTTGCTGATACCCAGCTTGCAAAGAAAAGTTGGTGCCGGTTGATCTACCAGTAGCAATTTCTCCGGCGGTACTCTCTAGACTAAAGTTTGAAGAGTTAGACAAGCCACCACCTACGTTAATACTGTCACTTTCTAACTGGTAGTTTGAACTACTGCGTACTTGAGCAAAACTTGAAGCCGAGAAACCAACCAAACTAATAGCTAGCATGGTAACCAAAGAACTATAAGCGATGTCTCGAAAGAGCCACATTTCTATTATTTTCGTTTAAATTCAAACGTCCGGAAAAATAGTCTGATTAGCAGGAAACCAATAAATAGAACTCCAAATACCCCAGCAATGAACTGATACGGAATCACCCAAAAAGATGTCTTGACGGTATCAATGACATCGTCATACCCACGATTAATATTTGCCTCAACCGTGTAGCGACCAAACAAAAACTCACGGTCCCACCCCACTTCACGGGTTCGGAGTGATTTTGGTAACACAAACCAGGGTTCAAGCTCGACATAACCGACTTGTTCACCAAGGATGTTAGTCACCGTCAGTTCACCATAGGGATTTAGGTGTACTGATCCTGTATTTTCAAAAGAAATACCTAGATTGATCGGACCTTCTGTATACCAGTTAGTGGCCGGTATCGTAGCAATCCCTATTGTTTCACCACTAGTTTCCTGAACACCTCCGACCGTCAAAAAAACATGTGAACCAACTCGAGCAATGATAGGATTGCGAGGCATCGCTGTTGTTGCGACTTGTCCAACCTGCACAGTCGAGACTAAAATACTTCCATAGTACCCACCGGGCTCTGCGTCAGGTGGTAGCGAGACAGTGACAGGAATCCGGGCTCGATCTCCTAACTTAAGCGTGAACGTATCTTCAGGAAATGTAATGTAATCAACGATACTGTATGGACCACGCTCGCCTTCCACTAAACTAAGAGCCGATGACCCATCAGCTGAGCCAGTGATGTCTAACACTTCGAGCTTGAAGGTGCGATCATCACTAATACGGTTAGCCACGGAAATGTATACTGTCTGACTTTCGCCAGGCTGCAAGTTGATCTCTGAGCGTCCAGGTCCGACCACAAAATCCCCGTTATCAACGGTGCCAATCAAACGTTCCACCGTAAACCAGTTCTGACTTTCAGTAATTGCTACCTCAGGTGTGGTGGTAGAAACCACTGGCTCTTGGGCATATAGGAAGGTTGGTAAAACAAAAACTACCAATACATACATCGGTAGCTTGTTCAGTAAAATAGTCATATATGACTAGAATACTTTAGAGAGTGATAAGTGACAAGGTTGCTGTTGCTGTGTATGTGTCTGCTTCAGGCACCGGTGTAGCACCGTTAGGTACAGTCACGTTGAATGTTACCGTTGAGGTCGCACCAGTAATCGCCGGAGCACCTCGCTCAACAATTGTAAATGCCGCAGTGTCAGGCGCTTTCCAACATACATCAGCTTGGGTATTGGCTCCAACCTCCCCACAAGTACCTGCTCCAGCTGGATGGAAGAAAGATAGATCAGTATCAGCCGCTACAACAGAAGAAACTGTGTAAGCAAATTGTGCGGCGGTGGTACTGGCAACATATCCACGAGATGGCTCAGGTCCTGCAATATCACCATCATAGTTTCGAATTGCTTCACTGGCGTTAGTGTCACCAAGCATAGCGTTTGGTGTAGAGTTGTCAAAAAAGTCAATCTCAACCTGGTAGCCGGCAGCGTTGTTGGTCTGCACCACAAATTGAGATGTTCCTGTTGCTTGACCACCGGTGATACCGTTGATACTCCCAGCCATCACAACATCAGTTGGTGGCACTAAAAACGAACTTTCGTCTGTAATCGTCTGCTGGATAGTGAATGTAGACGATGCTGCCTCTTGACTGTGTGTTAACTGTGGCTCAGCAGCAGTCGCTAGCATGAATAAGAACACGACACTAGCAGCAGCAAAAATGGCTGCGTACAGGGTGTGATGGGTGATATGTGTAAGCGTTTTCATGTTAGTTATTGTAACAATTTTTTGTAACTATTAATCGATTTGATTTGTACCTCGTGGGGATAATCTAGATGGCTCCTCCACCTCCTCCACCCCCTCCAGTCGCCTGGTTATATACCCGGACTTGAATGGCATCCACTTGGATAGTGTTGCTTGATGGTGCGCCGGTAAGTCGGACGGCAAAGTTAGCGTTGGATAGCTCACTAGCGGTCCACGTCCGGCCCCACAGGTCACTTGGACCACCCAGGGTCACCACCGCGTCGGTGGTGGTGAGGGTTGGGGTATTTTGTGCACTGGTCCAACTGGTACCACCATCCCATGATAGTGAGATACCGATACTACCAGCAGCGGTCGTACCTGAGATTTCTAGTTTAACTGCGATACCAGTTATGGTGTTGGTGCCAGGAACACTATGACTGTGACCGGTAAAGTCTGCGCTATTGGCCGCGTCGGTGGTGGCGTAGGTACCGTCGATTTGGTCGTAGGCGTTGGCAGCATTTACCCAAGCGCCAGAGCCAGCAGTTGGATTATTGAAGTTAGGACTGTTACCGATTAGACCACCTCCGGTGTTGGTGTCGATTGCCCCGCCTTCCTCCCCACCACCAGCGCCGCCGCCGCCAACGTCACCGTCACCAGCCGGCGCAGCTCCGCCAACTGCTGCTGACGACCCACCGCCACCACGGTTATTACGGGCATGCTGGACACGGTCAACTGCACCAGACACCGTGACAGGACCATTACTGTCGATCATATCGATACCTCCAGGTACCAATTCTAGGTTCATGTGCGCTCCGCGATCTGGCACGTTCCAGTCAGCCACCACAAGGTAGTTTTGGGTAGTAGTTGCTAGATAATCTTCGGTAAAGACCAAAGTTCCGATTTGGGTGTTTTGATTAAGAAATGAAATCGTTCCGGTGTTGCTCAGCAGAGTGTCACTGGCGTCATACGCAGCGTCATTATCGAGATCACGGTATAGTCGCAGGTTGGTAAAGTCGCTTGGGTTGAGGTCTGTCTGATTCCAGCCAGTGATACGTAGTTCTGTTCGAGTCACGGTAGCAGTACCGCTGTCTGGCGTTAGTTTAAAGGCATATAGTGGTTCATTGGTTTTGTTTTGGAAGTCAAAGGCGTTGTTGACCTGACCAGCATCGTGATCACTGATGGTTGAAGAGCCAGTTGCACCAGTTGCACCAGTAATGGTGTAGAAATCGGTAGTAACTGATTGGTTTACGTACTCAGCAAAGATCCAGGCGGATGAGCGAGAAGTTGAAGCAAATCGGTACTCGTCGATTATACCTTCCATGATTCCTGCGCCACGCGAAGCTCCTAAATTAACTGGGTATGAAGCATTGTAACTTGGAGATCCAACTGCGATAGAGTCAATTTGTAGCCCGTCATAATAGACCGCAGCATCAGTTTGATCGTATGAGAGAGTCACTGCCCTCCAGCTATCACTAGCTAAATCTGAATAACGATTTATGTCAACAGTTTGTCCACCAGCACCATGATACAGACGAGCATCGTTTGAACCAGCGTTTCTCTGGTAAGCAAAATCATTACCGCTTCCGTTACCTTTTGACACTATTCCAGTCCATGCGCCTTGAGTGCTTATATCAGCCAAATTAACCCACATATTAATTGAGTAATCACTGGCTGAAAAATCAAAGTCTGTTGTACCGGGAATAATAATATAATCATTTATACCATCAAGGGCGTAGCCACTACCGAGCTGAGAATCAACCAGATCTTCTGTCAGCATGGATCCGGTAGAGGTTCCGTGATTTGCATACATAGTACTATCAATGACTGCACCAGCGCCAGTGCTAGGGTCCTCGTTCATGTGATACACCGCTACATACCCATTACTCCACACATTTTGTGCTCCATAGGTAGCGTTAGCGGTGTAATCACTATCAACGCCGTTGTAGTAGATTCGAAACGAGGTATCGATCACTTCTGATATATACGGCGCTTTGAAATGCAGCTCGCCAGTTTGCAGCGTCGTGCTGGCAGACACTACTTCACGAGCTAGTTCCACTGGTGTGCCGGCGTTAGTGGTGACGCGGATGTCTCCGCCACCATCCACGATGGTTGCCCAGAAAGCTGGTGAGAGGTCGGCGAGGTTTACGTAGACTGGGAAGTCTCCTAGTGGTTCGTCAATGTTTTCGTGTCGGATGGTGATGGTGTCGTAGAGGGTCCAGTCAGTATCGTTCCATTCTTGGGCTGGTTCTGTAAATAACCAGTTAGTGTTGTTCCCACTGTCAGTACTGACAGCAGCAATAATTCCACCACTGGTCAAGGTGGCATCTGAGTCTTGGACGTTTACGTACTCAACATTGAGCTGTGAGCCAGAGACGTCGAGGTACCACGGTGTACCTGAGGCGCTTGAACGTAACACCAATTCATTGGTTGAGCTTGCCCCGGCCCAGTCAATGTTTTCAAAGGTGTAGGTTGAGCCGGCGTTAAAGATAGTGGTAGTGGCGCCAGTTGCGATATTACTGGGTTCAATTGCGAAGGTTCCAGTCGTACTCGCGGCTGCACCAAACGTCAGTGGCAAGTTTGTATTTTGGGTCAGATTATTAAACGCACTAGCGCCAGTCATAGTACCGGAGACGATTGGGTCGGTCGCGACCTGATACTGGTCAATTTCATCTGAACCAGCGTGGGCGACCAAAATATATTTACCGTCTGGTGAGAAGTTGATGCTTCGATGGTCAGAACCTGTACCTGGATCAATAGTGGTTGACGTACGATCAAGACTAAAGGTATCAAACGGTACATCGAGAGTCGATTCAGCGATTTCACCAAAAAACCCAAGACTAAACAACCGATCTCCAGCTGGTGAAAAGGTATGTCCAAATGTGAAAAGTGTATGTGCATTAGCAGTACGCAACCTGTCACCGGTAAGACTGGTGATGTCCCACGGCGTCCCTAGGGTATAGGTCCGGAGAACAGACTGACTTTCTACCGTGTAATATAACTTGGAACCATCGGCACTAAACGTCAGTCCGTCAATTTGACCAAAACTATCAGTTGTCGAGGCCACAAAACTCAGGCTACTCGCGTCCCAGGCAGGATTCATGGAGAACTGCATAATGTCATGAGAAAAACCATTGGGAGCATCATATATAGTATCCACCATATACACATTGGTACCATCGGGTGAAATAACTAGTTCCGCTGGAGCAGCTTGCAAGACAGACGTCAAACTCGAAGAAGACACACTACCAGCGGTAGTGGCATCAAACGGCGTACTGAGAGTTGTCCAAAAGAAGCGACTGTTATCCGCTCCTACAAAGTAGAGCGTAGTTCCGTCCGCTGAAAACGCAGCACCCGATACGCCGCCATCATACGCAGACACATCAAGCGAACCTACGGAGGTGAGGTTAGACAAGTGCGGCGATGGTGTATCGATGACCACCTCCCCACTGCCAGCAGTAAAGGTACCGTTGTTGGTATAGTCACCAGCGATACTGAGGGTGGCATTTGGTGCAATGAGACTACCACCACTATTGATTGTCAGGGCTGAGGTAGAAGCGGTATCAGACAGGGTGTAAGTACCAGTGACGTTCACTTGTGGAAGGGTGCTTGAGCCGATCAAATTACCCGAGATAGTCTGTGTGGTTCCGGTGAAGTTGATAATGCCTCCTTGGTTGGTGGTTTCAAGCTTGCCGTTTACCGCCAGTGACCCAGCGACGCTCAGTGAGCTGGTGGGGGTTTGAAGTTCACTACCACTATTGACAGTGATGTTGGTGGTAGAAGCTTGGTCAAGCAAGATGGTGTAGCCAGCGGTAGTGGTAAGGTCGGTGAGGGTATCTGTTCCAGTAAGAGCGCCGCGGAAGGTAGCAGGGATACTGTACTGTTGCACGTTAGGTGCACCATCCGCGATGACATACAGAGTGTCTTGGGTAGCGTTAAATGCCATCCCATCAACAGTATTGCCAGTCTGCAGTTGTTGCAAGAGTACATGCCGGCCCGGCGTATTTTCTGCCTCTGTCATACTGGCAATAGTCCATGGTGCAGATAGAATATACTCTTTTACTGCACCAAAACTATTAGAAGTGAAGAGTCTGGTACCAGCTGTATTGAAAACAAAGTCGCGGATATCAGTAAAGAATTGTCCCGTTTCTGAGGCGACAAAAGAGGCTGACGTCACATCCCAAGCGGTGCTCAGGGTGTAATGCGCCAGGGTACCGCTGCTGTCAGAACTATTAACGAACATGTCAGTTCCTGCTGGATTGATGAATACCCTGTATTCAGTATCGGTCAACTCTGACAGGGTCGTACTAGCTACAAACGTTGCAGTGCGGACATCCCAAGCGGTGCCTAGCGCGTACTGGTTGATGTCGTTGTTGTTTCCTAAACCAACGTACAACCGTGCACCATCGTTTGAAATAAACAGTTCAGCGGCGTCGCTTATGCTATACGTGCCACTACTACTCGCAGTAGACAGGTCACCTGGAGTGGTAAGTTCATACCAGACAATTTCGTCACTGAAACTAACGCCATAGATATGTGCTTCATCAGGCGACACAAATCCCCCCCGGCTTACACCATCAAAGTTAAGACTAGTGGTGGCAACGAGGTAGGCTTGATTGAGGTCAAAATTCCCCACACCAGTACTGTAAATAGTCCCGTTATTGCTGTCGAAGTTTCCGTAGTTTTCAAAGTCACCGACAGTGAGGAGTGCTGGTGCAGTAACGGTTGCGTTAGCCCTAATGACAAAGTCCGACGTCGACGTGTTGCCGGTAAATGCCGTGGTACCGCTGGAGTTGAAGACGACACTGCCAAGGGCGTTGGCGCCAGTGGTGGTAGCAACACGTGACCCAACCGCATACTGATGAATGAGATTTGCATCTCCACTGAAGTAGAGGTTTGTACCATCAGAAGACAGCTGCACATTAGAAGCTTCACCAGCAACCGATACAGCTGTCACATCGTATTCCTCAGTCAAACTAAGGGTGGAAATATCCCATGATGCAGTCATTGCGAAATCGCTAATGAGTCCATTGTTTGTGACAACAAAGAGTTGTTGTCCATCGGCAGAGAAGTCGAATCCGTGCGCGGTTGGAAAAGCGCCATACGGGATATCTGCAAATCCCTCATACTGGATAGTACTGAGGTCATATGGCACCAAGCTATATTCATAGACATTACGATTCTCAGACAACACATATAGCCTTGTCCCGTCATCATTTGATGCAACGTCGTTTGGAATCCCCGTTTGGGCAGAGATGGAAGTAGACGCGACAAACTCAAGGGTGGAAATGTCCCATGGTGTGTTGAGTACATAGAGGTTAATGTTGGTGCTGTTATACCCAGTGGTGAAGAGGTGTCCACCATCAGGAGAAAATGACATACCTTGACCATAGGTATCCTCTGCTGCGGTAGAAGATGATTGGATGAACTGTGCTGTAGCAATATCCCACGGTGTACTCAGGGTGTATTCAAATATACTTGGAGTGGCGCTACCGTATCCATGCATGTACATCTTAGTACCGTCAGGTGAGAAAGCGAGACCGTTTTGGTTGCCGTCTTGAGCAGTCACATCAAGAGATGCTACAAAGCCCAGCTCTAGGTTATACGTCCCCTGCCCGCCAAAGTACGTGGTTGCACCGTTGGTGTTGAAGCTGCCAGCGGACGGGTCAAAGTCACCACTGATGTTGAGGGTACCGTACTGTGGTGCAGTGAAATCACCACCACTAGCAATGACGAGGTCGGTGAAGGTGGCTTCGACTTCAGTCGATGACGCACTTCCCTGCACTTCAACAAAGCCAAAGTTCCCGGTTCCGCTAAGCGTACTGGTGCCAGTGAGCTCGACCAGACCAGCGTATGGTCCAGCTGCTGACCCACCAACGTGGTAGTTGTTATCGATTTCGGTGATGGCAGCTGGGCTAACCGTCGCAGTGTTGCCGATAGTGAAGTCAAAGAGTGATGAAGTCGCACTAAAGTTCCCGGTAAAGAGTTGGTTATCGTCGAGCTGATACTGGTACACCCTCGCACCACTAAAACCAGCCATATACATAGTGTCTCCATTGGCAGACAACGCCATCCCAACCGGGCTGGTATCTTGACTGGCCACTGAAATTTCACCAACCCGAGAGAGTGATGCTACTGACCACGGTGTATTAAGTTCAAAAACAGTGATGTCGTCCTGACTGGTACCAGTGATAAAAAGCTGTGTCCCATCAGGAGAAATCTCTACGTCTCGGATGGTGGTTTCAAATGCATACACGCTGGCACTAGCTACAAAAGCGGCTGTGCTAACATCCCAGGCGGTACCAAGAGTAAATTCATGCACCGAATCCTGGACACCTAAACTATCGTCAAAAGCAACGTACATTTTAACTCCATCGTTTGAAAAACTCAGTCCTTGAGGTACGAGGGTAGTATCGGTGACAGAGGTAGCATGCGTGTAGCTGGCCGTAGAAATATCAAAATTGACGCTCAGATCATATTGGTACACTGAATCACCCACACTACCAAGGAGATACAGCTTGTCACCAGCAGTACTGATGGCTGTATCGCGGACACCTGCCTCTTGGGCGGAAGTGGTGGTGGAGCGCACAAAACTGGCTGTCGATACATCACCTGGTATCGACATGCTGTACTGTTCTATTTCATTACCGCCATCATCAGCAATGTAAAAATGTAAACCATTGCTCGAAATATCAACCCCAAACAAAGCACCCGGGGTAGACACTGATTGCAGAAACCGGGCGCTTAACACATCAGCGGACTTACTGTTTGCGATTACTTCCCCACGCTCGGCCTCAAACGTTCCGTAGTTATCAAAGTCGCCGTCGACTATGAGGTGTTGGGGGGCGAAGACCGTCGTGCCGCTGGCGATACGGAGGTCAGCGTTCACGGTCGTGGTTGAGGTGGTCGCGGTGAAGAGAATGTCAGTGTCGTTTTCATAGTCATAGAACCCACGGTCGTCGAGGTAGATGGCGTTTGAGCTGGAGCTGATCTGTGACTTATTTAGGAGTACCGTGTCAGCAATCAGGTCCGCTTGTAGGGTGGTACTGCCGGCGTTGTGGTTGAGTCCGTAGGTAAGCGTGGTGGCGGTGCTACTTGAAGTGGTAGCATTTTCGTCAACGAAGAGTGTGATAGGCGTGTCTTCACCAAAACCAGCGTCGATGTAGTTTACGATGTCTTCAGACGAGTTGCCATCTATCATAATCAACCTACCATTCCCATACCCGAGAATAGGCCGACTAAAGGTTGTATCGACAGTCGTCGTCGCCCAGGTCACACCAAAGTCACTGGTGTACATCAGACAGTCATTGACTGTTAGCGCGCTACAGTCGTTACCTACAAAAAAGGTGCCGTTTGCATAAACAATATTATCGGCAATTCCATAACTCGCATTCTCAAGTGGAGCATTGTTGCCATAGGTCCAGGTTGCACCATCGGTTGAAGTGGCAAAGTTTCCCGAACCAAGATCTTGAGGAAATGCCATAAATACTCCTCCACCAAATTCAATACTTTGCCAGTTTCTCCAAGCAAGTGCTCCCAAAGTCCAACTCTCACCGCCGTCAGCTGAATACATAACTGTATCGCTACTACCAAAAGACGTAGCTACAAACCGACCGTTACCATAGGTAAGGCTATACCAATCATCATTGTTGCCCCCAGCAGCCGAAACAGCAGTCCAATTATATCCATCATCTGAGTACATAGCTCGATCGTCTCCTCCACCAGCTACAGCCACAAACCTACCGTTACCGAACGAAACATCGTTCCAAGCATCGTTATTCCCTACAGCTGAGGTCAACTCCCAATTAATACCATCGGTCGAGACTAAAATACGTTCTGTTCCAGAACCTCCAACAACAACAAAGACGCCGTTACCATACGCTACGCTCTTGGCATTTGGAGAAGTTGGGTACGTTCCTTCCAACCAATTTATTCCATCGTACGAGTACACCAACTCACCCCCAAATTCTTGTACTCCCACAAATACACCATTTCCAAACTCAATATCTGTTGTTATGTCACCAGATCCAAACCCAACCGTACTGGTTGCCCACGTTCCATCAGCAATGGAACTCGTCGCAATCCCCTCGATAGAATAATTCCCAGATGCGTCGGTCGTTGTGCTGTGTAGCGACACGGTCGACGTACCAACCGCCGCTACAACGTCGTACCCCGCACCCATCGGGGTCACTCCGTCATACATATATAAGGTTCCGGTGATAGTGATGCCGCCTGACTCAATCGTAACTCCACCGACAAAGCTCCAGTTGGTGTTGTTGCCACCATCGGTTGATGATGTCGCTATAATCGTAGAAGCACTGAGCGTAGCGTCAGAGTCAGCCACAAAGATGAAGTCGACGTCCTTAGTTCCATCAACATCGAGGTACCAGACAGTACCAGATACGCTAGAACGGAGGTTCACAGTCGAAGATGCATCACCTCCCTGCCAGTCGATATTTTGGAAAGTGTATGTACTGCCAGCGTTGAAGACAGTTGTAGTTGCGCCACTCTGCACACTGTCTAGAGTAATGGTGTATGTCCGATTCACTGTAGTTGTACCACCAAATGTAAGTCCACCATTGCCGCTTTGGGTGAGGTCGTACAAACTACTTGTCGCGCTAAAGTTCCCGGTGAAGCGTTGGTTGTCGTCGAGGTTGAATTGGTAGATGCTGTTAGTTGACCCATCATCAACTAAAAACACAGTGGTACCGGTTGGATCCACAAATACGTCCGATGAGTAGTCAGAGTCTGGAAAAAGCACACTGAACGAATCTCCAGTAAAGGTGGCTGAAGTAATATCCCACGGGGTTGCAAGAGTGAAAAGATTCACCTTTTCATACTGATTATTAACAACCAGCATTCTCGTTCCATCCGCGGTAAACGTGACGCCTGTAGGATCTTCGTTACCTTCGACATCAGTATCGTATTGACCAACATATGATGCGGAAGTTATATCCCAGGATGTAGATAGATCAAACTGCGTCACATCATCATCTCCTGAACCGGTAATGTATAGTTTTGTCCCATCCGGTTTAACAGCGAGGCCAGATAACTGAATCTCGTGAGCAACTACACTGGTACTCGCGACATATGCCATGGTGGAAATATCCCACGGTGTAGAGAGGTCGTATTGAATAATCACTTCATCGTTGCGTCCTGCAACAAAGAGAGTGGTACCGTCAGTATTAATTGCTAACCCTTCAGGCCCTTCGTCACCACCTGGTACGGCTGTGCTACTCGCCTGCACAAATGTAGCGGTAGTAATGTCCCACGGTACTGACAATGTGAATTCATTTATTTCATCAGCAGCATCACCACCAACGTACATTTTGGTTCCATCGCTACTTAATGTAACCGCTCGAGGTGTGAAGTCTTCACTGTCGACAGAACCTACCAACCGAGCACTGGTAATGTCTGCAGAGCGACTATTTGCCACCACCTCCCCCCGCTCAGCCTCAAACGTTCCGTAGTTATCCCAGTCACCATCGATGACGAGGTGTTGTGAGGCGTAGACAGTAGTGCCACTGGCGATCCGTAAGTCGGCGTTGAAGGTGGTGGTTGAGGTGGTCGCGGTAAAGAGGATGTCGGTGTCGTCATCATTATCGTAGACATCAGCGTCTGAGAGCCAGATTTCATTTGAGCTGGAGCTGATTTGTGACTTGGTCAGGAGCACCTTGTCGGCAATCAGGTCTGCTTGCAAGGTAGTGGTACCGGCGTTTTGGTTGAGACCGTAGGTCAGGGTGGTGGCGGTGCTGCTTGAGACACTTGAGGAAGCAGCCATTGCTGTTTCGTCGACAAAGAGGGTGATCGGGGTGTCGGCGCCAAACCCAGCGTCGGCGTAGGCGAGTGGGTCGGTACCAAACGACGTATCAAACAGGAGCAGCCGCCCTTGACCATACACTGAAACCGCCCAGATATCATCATCACCCAACATAGAAATACTCTCCCAGGTAATACCATCACGGGTGGTCACCAGGGCATCACCAGAGCTGTTGGTTATAATAAATTGTCCATTTACATAGATAGGAGCAGCATACGAATGACTCGCCGATACAGGTACACCAGAATTCCAAGTAATACCATCGGTTGAGGTGGCAATCCGGCCGTTAGTGTATGACACACCAACAAAGAGTCCGCTGCCGTACATTACCTGGTAATAATTAGCTGTTCCTCCAGGGGCTGTGGTAGTCGCCCAACTACTCCCATCGTCAGAATACGCAAAATCACCGCCGTCAGACACAGTTACAAACCGGCCGTTGCCGTAGGTCACTCCACCCCAAGCATCAGTCGTATCAAACCCACTGACGAGGGTCCAGTTTGCCCCATCGTCTGAGTACATAAATCTAGGGCCGCTGGTAGCAGTGTCGCAAAACGTATCTAGTCCACAGGCGGTTGCCACGAACCGGCCGTTACCGTAGGCCAGATCAGACCAATAATCATTACTAGCCTCCGCTGGGACTACTCCGGCTGTCCAGTTGATACCGTCATCGGAATACATCGTACAATCTTGCCCATTGTTACACTCACCGACCGCCACAAACCGGCCATTACCATAGGTAATAGATCGCCAATCGTCATCGTCTCCGAGGGCTGATCGATAGGTCCAATTTAACCCATCGGGTGACGTCATCACTAAGTTTGCAAACACTGCACCTACAGCGACAAACAAACCATTGCCGTAGACAGCATCGGTTATGCCGAAAAACGGTCGAGTAGTGGTTGCCCAGGTACCCAGTGCTGCCGTCGGAATCCGGTCGATCGAATAGTTTCCAGATGCGTCAGTTGTTGTACTGTGCAGCGATACGGTCGAAGTACCGACCGCGGCTACGATAGTTTTTCCGGCACCCATTGGCGTCACTCCGTCGTTTTTGTAGAGCGTTCCAGCTACAGTGATCAAACGACTAGTGGTAAACGACTCGGTCGCCGAACTATACCCCAACCCCGTACTGTTTTCCGCAAAACTGCGGACATAGTACGTAGTAGCCGGCTCAAGACCTGTCACCGGCAGGGAGTAGGTGCCAGTTGCAAACGAGTCACTGAGAGTGTAAGCGTTGATATCCTGACCAGTTTGCCCAAGCACGTAGAGGGTTGTGCCGCTGGCATTAAATATCATTGATTGAGGAAGTGTGTCTTGTCCAGATACGCTAACAACAATCTCATCAAAGCTGGCTGTACT
>CAYGTV010000001.1:1971-6073 GCA_964353135.1 uncultured Candidatus Saccharibacteria bacterium | reverse complement strand
AACAATCTCATCAAAGCTGGCTGTACTGATGTCGTAGGGGACAGAGAGCGTGTAGGCGTTGATGTCGTCACCACTTCGGCCCAAGATATACAAAATAGAACCAGTATCATTAAACAACATAGCGACCGGACTGAATTCTTGAGAAAATACATTTAACACTATGCTGTCAAACGTAGCGGTGCTAACATCATACGCCGTGGAAAGTGTGTAAGCGTTGATGTCGCGGGAGAGACCCAATACGTAAAATACCGTACCGTCGTCATTAAAAAGCATTGAATACGGGTTAACTTCTTCGCTCGTCAAACTTAGTGCCCGACTATCGTACGTAGCAGTGTCTATATCATACGGAGTGCCCAAGGTATATGTATTAACAAACTGATCGAATACTCCTGTCACATACAGCACCGTACCGTCGTCATTAAAAATCATTTCAGTGGGAGTTTCTTCCTGAGAAAATACGTTTAACACCACGCTGTCAAAAGCAGCGGTACTAATGTCATAGGTTGCATTACTGGAAGTAGTCGCTACCCCTGTACTTAGGTCAGAACTGTTGCTGTATATGAAGCCACGGGTGACAGGACCACTTCCTCCAATACTAGTTATGTCTCCGTTAAAAGTGGTCGAGGTATTAGTGATGGCGGTAGAGGAACCAACAGTAACAGTCGGGACCTGAGCTTCTGCACTTGAGGCTGTGAAAAGAAATACAGATATAACCACTGCAAAAAAGCTGAGGATGTTGAGTGTATGTACTTGTAAGCTTTTTGTGCTCATACTATCTATTATTCTGCTGGTTGGTTACTAGCCTCGTCATTAATTTCTTCCGGTGATTCGTTTGTTTCTTCTGTATCTTCTTCTACTGGATCCTCGGTCATACCAGTTTCTTCCCCAACTGTTTCTGTGACTGGATCAGTAGGAGTTGCTGGCGGACTCTCTGCGTCTATCTGATCATCAACGCTTGGTGTGCTGGTGCCGGTATCCTCCACCACCTCAACCGGGGCGGTACTAGAGCTGGTGGTGGCAACTGGAGCTGGAGTTTCCTCTAAACCAGTGTCTGGATTGTCTGCGTTACCTCCGCCTGACTGATCTTCGACTGGTGCTGGCGGGGTGTTTGCTGGCTGCGCAAGCAACGCGCGCAACTCTGCCTCGTCAATACAGGTTGACCCGAGACATAAAGTGTCAGACTGAACCTCGTCGGTTTTCACAAACTGTACTTCGATCCCAATCGCTGAGAAGATGCCATCAACAAAACTATTTGCAAGCGCCACCAGTCGATCCATGATTGTGTCTGGTTCATCCTCGTCCACCTGGACGGCTAGGGTTGAGGTGCTCATCAAGGCAGTCAAAAGGTCGCGTTGCTCAGCATTGAGTCCTGGTTGCGATCGATCCACAAACATCACGATCTGCCCGACCCGGACTTCGTCCCCATTGTCTAGCGTGTATCGTTTTGAATTTTCATATTGTAGGTCTTCGATGGCTTCGATGAGGCTCTCGGCTTCTACCAGCTCATTGGCTTGTGCTAACTGTTCAAACTGGGTAGCGGCTGTGAGTGGTACACATGGTGCATCGTCAGCCGCCCCACCACCACCAAAGTAACAACCATCATTGATCCGCGGGTCAGTGTTAGTAGTGATTGGGGTGAACACTGGCTCGGCCACGTCGTCACCAAACTGGTTGATAAAGGTGTCTGAGTACAGTCGGTTTTCGTTGAAATCCTCAAGTGCAATACCGATAGTGGTCCCCGTCCCATCTGACTTCATCGCGATACCAGGGAGTGATGACAGCATCAGTTTGTCTCCAGCCATGATTGCGCCGTTTTCGGTTGAGAGTTGTACCGGGACACGACCAGAGAGCGCGATCGGGAAGCCTTTCTCGCCTGACCGGGTTGAAACATCGTCAAACCCAAGGGTGAGCCCTGGCTTGGTTGATACCACTCCAAGGATTGGCAGGTCAGCACCCTCGACAGCTCGTTCGATTGATAGTTCGCCAACCAAAGTAACTACTTGACCAGGTTCAAGATCGTCAGAACTAAAGTACATTTCGGCGAGGTCAGAGTTGCCAGTGTATGACGATACCGAACTGATTTGACCAGTGGTTGAGGCGGTACAAGTACCGTCGTTGTCGACACAGATACCTCCGTACCCAATCTGCAGTCCAGCCATGTTGTTGGTGGTGCCGTCACCAATGGTGGTGGTACCAAAAGCAGAGACGGTAAAGACTGACGTTCCAGCGTTTTGGAAGTCGAGGTATTTGGATGACGATGACGAGAAGCTGCCGGTAGTGTTTCCAAAGTTCATTTGCAGACCAGTACCAGTGAAGTTACTAGTGTCCTGGAAGAGTGAGAGCAGTGATGCGGTGGTGATAGATGACGAGTACCCACGAATAGCGTTGCCCTGGGTTGTGCCCCCAGTTTCAAAGAATCCCCCGGCTGGTTCAAAGCTGCCACCAGCGTCACCAGAGCTATACCCACGCACCCCAAACGTCCGCGCAAATCCAGACAGTGCCGTGTTTTCACCCTGGGTGTTGGCGCCCCGGTCAGTCTGGACTTCGAGGCCGCGGACGGTGTTGCCAAACGTGGTGCCATCAGCTACGCGGAAGATACTACCGACGAGTGTAGTAGTAGCGGTGTTTGATGCACTTATATATGTACGATTTCCAAATTGTACCGCCGCGTCAACCGAGTTGGTGGTCACCAGGTACTGATCAATACCCGAAATACCCGCCCCATTGAGGGTGAGGTTTTGGAGAGAGAGTTTTGATTGTGGTGTAGAGGTCCCGATACCCACTCGATTACCACCTGCACTAACGAACAGCGTTGGTGTACTGCTTGTTCCCACACGGAAATCGCCCCAGACGTCGAGTTTGGAGGATGGTGAAGATGTTCCTATCCCGACGTTACGCGAACCACCATCAAGCCGCATTAACTCTGACCCAGCAACATCAAACGTAATGTCATCCTCTGTATATAGTTGGATGTCTGAATTTGCGCCAGTTGCCAGGTTTTGGATTCTCAGGCTGCGATTGTTAAAGAAACCTACGTTTCCGTATGCACCATTAGTTCCAGTTCGCCATTGAATTGCACCTCCATGTACGTCAGAGGTATCTGCATTGTCTGAGTCAGACAGGTACATAATTGGGCTGGAGTCCGTTAAATCCAAGAGGTTATTTGGAGAATCTGTCCCAATTCCTATATTACCACTAGTTTCTATAGTAAAAAAGTCACCGTCACCAATAGTGGCATTACCACCGGCTGCCGTGTTTCCAATGTAGAATTTTCCATTAGAATCGTTCTTACCTAGATACCAAGTATCACTCACACCGGTGACAAATTGTACAATAGCATCTTCGTTTTCTGTATCGAGACTCAAAACAGACTGACCACCATCTGACTCGACTGTCAAAGTGGTTGGGTTGATAGCGTCATAGATATGAAGTTTGCTTGACGGTGAACTTGTTCCAATCCCAAAATTAGTCCCATCAAATACCAGGCTCGCGCTATCTGTTAGCGCTGTTCCACCAGAGTTGGTGAACATCAGTCGGTTGGCAGTGAATGACCCTGGGGTGTCAGTGAGTGAAAGGAAGTCAGAACCATATCCAAGACTAGAGGTAGCGACCCACTGTACACCGGTGCCGGTGGTTTGTAGGATCATACCGTCTGTACCCGCCAGGTTAGTTGCATCAAAGAGAGCTCCTGTTAATTGCATCGTACCGTCAACCGTTAAGGTTTGATTGAGGGCAGCTGTACCAACAGCCAAGCGATCACTAGTTGTGATATTACCTTGAACAGCAAACTCAGCAATTGAACCGAAATCTGTAATAGAATATTCAAACACTGCGTTACCGTTATTACCGACCATAAACAAACGACTTCCATCACTTGAGAACGCTATACCTTGTGGTAACGTGTCTTGCGCTAGCACGCTTTCACTAGCAGTAAAAGACGCGGTAGAAACATCAAACGCGGTACCCAGGGTGTAAATATAGATAACTGAGGTGTCTCCAACCACAAACATTTGAAAACCATCTGGTGTAAACAACACGTCGGTAGGAGTAGATTCTTGGCCGGAAATACTAAAGCTATCGACAAAGGTGGCGGTGGAAACAT
>CAYGTV010000001.1:0-1871 GCA_964353135.1 uncultured Candidatus Saccharibacteria bacterium | reverse complement strand
AAACGCGGTGCCCAGGGTGTACTCGTTAACATCATCACCAGCAAACCCAACAATAAACATTTTTGATCCGTCAGTTGAGAAAGCTAGTCCACTAGGATCTGCTTCTTGGGCCGTGAAACTTGTACTGGTAGAGAAAGAAGCTGTGGAGAGATCAAATGGAGTACCTAGATTATATGTGTATACAGAATTATTTTGAGAACCTAATATAAACATTCGGGTACCAGTATCTGAAAACGTAATATCGTACGGTGTGTTGTCTCGGGCAGTTACAATCAAACTATCAACAAAAATTGAAGACACAACATCGTAAGGGCTGGCCGGATTGGTGTCATCCACCAGAGCGAATGAAGCCGCTGGGAAACCGCCTTGTTCTGCAGCTGAAGTAAAATTCAACGTATTACCACTGCCACCAAAAATACTCCAGGTACTAGTCCCTACATTAAGCGTTTCTGCCCAAACATTCGCAAAACGATTTGAAGAAGAACCTAGGTTGTGAGTTAGGTTGGTGCTTGGGAGAATGTCGCCAGTCACAGTAAGAAGTCCAGCAATCGTAGTAGTTGGAGCAGTAAAGGTTGTACCGTCAAAGGTTAGGTTCGCACTATCTGTCACTGCATCACCCGTTCCATTGGTGAAAAACAGTCGGTTGGCAGTGAACGACCCTGGGGTGTCAGTCAGCGAGAGGAAGTCAGTCACACCAGCAAAGCCCAGGGAGCTAGTCGCCACCCAGGTCGGTACACCACCTGATACCTGCAGCACTTGGCCAGTGGTGCCAATTGACCGGGCAGCTAGAGTGTTGGCGCCAGAGGCATAGATCAGGTCTCCGGTGGTAAATGAAGTGAGACCGGTACCGCCATTAGTGACCGCTAAGGTTCCTCCAAGTGTAAGCGTACCGCTGTCGGTGATCGGACCACCAGTAAAGGTCAGACCAGTGGTGCCGCCTGAGGCATCAACTGAGGTCACTGAACCATCACCAGAGCCAAAGCCAAGGGATGAGGTTGCGACCCACTGCACACCTGTGCCGGTGGTTTGCATCACCATGCCGTTAGTCCCGGCACTGTTGGTGCGGTCAAGTAGCGCTCCGGTGAGGAGAGTGGTGGTAGCGATGGTGAACGGTCGACTCGGTGAACTAGTACCAATCCCAAAGTACGACGCTGCGACGTTGAACGTGTCGCCGGTGGTACCCAGGGTGATGGTGTTTGCACCTTGCCCAGAGATGGTTGAAGATTCTTCAAACACCAGGTCAGCCCCAGAGCCGATGTCTCCGATCAGCACATCACCAGACCCATTGCCGATGTTCACGAACTCTTGGCCGGTGGTGGTGTCGATTCTAAATAGTGGTGGTACACCAACGCCAGTACTGATGGTCCAAGCGTATGGGTTGTTGGCTGGGATGGTGGTGGTTGAAGCGCCGGTGTGGGTGGTGAGTACGTCCGAGATGGTCATACCACCGATGGTCAGCGCGGTGCCGTCAAATGTGAAGTTGGCGTCGTCGGTGAGGGCTGTTCCACCGGAGTTGGTGAACATGATTCGGTTGGCGTTAAATGACCCGGGAGTATCGGTGAGAGAGAGGAAGTCAGTCGCACCCGTGTCGATAAAGCCGAGTGAACTTGTCGCCACGTTCACCCATTCCCCACCCACAAACGAAAACAAATCACCTTCGTTTGGACTTGTGAGGTTGGTGTCAGTCAGACCACTCAGCGTCAGGTTGAGCGATGAGGAAGAGACCGACAGTGCGTTGCCGGTGATGGTGAGTCCGACGCCGGTCAGGCTCGAGATAAAATCAGAGCCAACCACTAGGTTAGTGGTAGTCGCGGTACCGGTGACGATCAGGTCAGAGGTCTGTGCGCCGGCGGTGAGGGTGAGAAAGGCGT